>CAZRQS010000210.1:0-4717 GCA_964602255.1 uncultured bacterium
ACGACAATCGAGTCGTCGACCAGAATACCGATGATGAGCGAGAGTCCCATCATCGAGAGATCGTCGATGTGGAAACCGAACAATCTCATGAGGATAAAGGTCGACAGAATCGAGCTCGGTATCGCGATCAGGACCACGACCGCATTGCGCCATGCGTGCAGGAAGAGCATCATGACGATTGCGGTGAGGATGATGCCTTCGATCAGCGATTGTCCGACGCCCCATAATTCTTTGGCCGTGAAATCCGCATACGCGTCTTCCTCGGTAAAGGTCAACTGCGTGAAGCGCGCTTCGATGCCTTTGAGCTGCTCCCTCAGAACCTTGGTTGCTTTGATTTGGTCGGCGTCGAGCGTCGGATTGATTTCGATGTACACGCGCGGGCGGCCGTTGTAGTGCGAAATCGTGCGCATCTCGATGTGACTGTCGTAGGCCCTGGCCACATCGCCGACGCGCAGATTTTTGTTCGTGGAGTTGGGAACCATCAGCGGAATCGAAAGAATATCGTTGGCGTTGTTGATGTACGAATGGACGGCGACCGTCGCTTCCCGCGTCGGTTGCGTCATGATACCGCCCGGCACGTTCAAATTGTCGCTCTCGACCGCGCTGAAGATATCGTTCAGCGTCGCGTTCGTGCCGATAAGGCGCGCGGGAATAGGTTCGACGTGGAATTCGCGATCGGCCGCGCCGTACACGTTCACCGTTTGAACGTTGGGAATCTGTTCGATCAGCGGCGCAATCTGACTGTTCACGAGGTCCGCAATTTGCGATTGCGAGAGCGATGCCGAACTCACGGCGAGATCGAGCAGCGGCGGCTGCGCGTTACCTTCTTTGGTCACCGTCGGCGGGTTGACGTCGCTTGGCATGTAGACGCGTGCGGTGTCCGTGCGCCGCTGGACGTCGACTGCTGCTAAATCGATGTTCGTTCCGAGTTTGAAGAAGACGACGACGTTCGCGATACCTTCTTGCGCCGTCGCGTTCATGTGATCGAGATTGTCGATCCCCGCCATCTGATCTTCAATCGGCTTGACGATCATGCGCTCCATGTCTTGCGGCGATGCACCGGGATAGCCGGCACTCACCATAACGACCGGAAAGTCGGTGTTCGGAGGATTCGAACTGCGGCCGAGTTGCAAGAACGAAATGACGCCGAAAATCGCGAGGGCTCCAAAAACCATCGCGGTAATCACGGGGCGGCTAATCGCGAAACGGGTCAACCACACGATACAGTAGCTCCCAAAGGTCGGTTATACGCCTCGATCTACGCGCCTGAAAGCCTAAGGTTTCGGGGGTAGCGCAATTTGGACTGGCGAGATAGAAAAGGGCCCCGCACGACGGGACCCTTATTATTTGTAAGCGTTCGCCGCTACACGAGAGCCGGCTGTTCCATCTCCGCCGCGATGGCGCGTTGGTTGTCGACCCGTTCCCGCACGCGTGCGAGGTAACCGATCCAGGTGTTGTACACCATCGGCACGAGGAAGAGCGTGAGCAACAGTGAGCTCGATAGGCCGCCGATGAGCACGGTTCCCATGGACGCGCGAGATTCGGCGCCTTCCGTAAGACCAAGCGAGAGCGGCAGCATGCCGAAGATCATGGCGCACGTCGTCATGACGATCGGACGGAAACGCGTCTTTGCAGCGGCGAGTAGCGCCTCGGTGACCGGCATCGCACGTCTGTAGTGAAGCGTGTTCGTGTAATCGACGAGCAGAATGCCGTTCTTCGCCACCAGGCCGAACAACATGACGATACCGATGAGCGAGAACAGGTTGAGCGTTTGGTGGTGAATCGAAAGCCCGACGAGCGCGCCCACGATCGCCACCGGTATGGAGAACATGATGATGAACGGTTCGAGGAAGGAGCCATACAGCACCACCATGAGCATGTAAATCAGCACGCCGGATGTGAGCATGGCAAATGCCATCCCCGAGGCGGTCTCCTGTTGCAGTTGAGTGTCGCCTTCGGTCTTGAGCGAAGCGCCGGCAGGTAAGAGCCCGGCCTTGAGCGCCTGCTGCACTTTCCCGTCGACGTCGCCGATGCTCACATGCGAGGCCGGATCGAGCTGCCCCGTGACGCTGATGATGCGATGACGGTCCTGGCGGTCGATCTGCGTTGGCGCTTTAGTCGAAGTGAAATCGGCGACGCTGCCGAGATCGACCATCGCGCCATTCGTTGCGCGAATCTTGATCTGCCGGACGTAATCCATATTATTGCGTTCGCTGTACGGCAACTGCAGGCGCACGTCGACCAAACCGGTGTCGGTACGAACCTTGGTTGCCACCGCACCGCCAAGCGCAATACGCGCCGCCGTCGCGGCATCACCCGGCGCAACGCCCAGCATCGCGGCGCGCTGCGGATCGATGTGAATGTTGAGCCGCGGAGCCGCGCTCTGCAGGCCGGTTTGCACGTCAAGCGTGCCCGGTATGTTTCGAATGTACGCCGCAAGTTTGTTCGCGGCGCCATCGATTATCGAATCCGGTCCGGCTACGTTATAGTAAATCGGCGAAGCGGCGCCGCTGCTCCCGCTCTCTCCCGCGACGGTAACTTTCGCACCCGGCGCGAGCGGCGGCGCGAGATGACGAATGTCATCCGCAATGCGGTCTTGCGAATTGCGTTTGTTGCGATACGTGATGACCGTGAATTTGGCGAAATTTCCGCCCAGCAGGGAGCCGTATCCGGAATCGACTTCACCGGACGTTGAAAGAACGCTCTGCACGTCGCGCAGCTTCATCATGCGATCTTCCAGCGTGTTGACCATCTTCTGCGTTACGTCCAGCGGTTGTCCTTGCGGGAACTGCAGTGAAATGTTCACCACACCCGTCGGCGCGCTCGGAATGAATTCCGAACCCACTTTCGGCAGCACGCCGAACACCAACGCCAGCCCTAAGGGTAGAGCCACCGCAACGGCGGTACTGCGCAAGCGAGTGGGCGCAAGCGCAATCCATCGTGCTACCGCAAGCGGTCTGGTTCGCAGCCAAAAAGCAAAGTCGCCGAGGACCGTTCCCGCCGCCGAACGGCGAGCCGGAAACGCCGGTATCGCCGCCTCGCGATACCGCCGCATCACCGGTGAAAGCGCGAGAGCCGCAAGCGACACGACGAAAATCATGCCGGCGACGAAGAGATTCAAAAAAGCCGCACTAGAGGGACTGGCGGGAAGCGTGAGCGCGCTGACGATCAGCAACAGACACGTGAAGCCCACGAATGAACCGTGCCGCAAACCGGCCGGAAGTGCCCGCGTTGAATACCACCGCTGCACCGCGTCGAATCCGCGTTGAAACCACGCTAGTGAGCGCGGCGGCGCAGAGCTTCGGCGCCGTATCGACCACTTCGCCGCGAGCAACGGCGTCAGCGTAAACGAAACCAGAAGCGAGAACAGCGTTGCGACAACGATGACGATGCCGAATTCGCGCATAAACTCGCCGACGATGCCCGACATAAACGCAATGGGCGTGAAGACGATGACGTCGACCAGAGTAATCGCGATTGCGGCACTGCCGATTTCTGTACGGCCGTTGATTGCCGCATCGATCGGATTTTGTCCCATGTCGCGATGACGCGTGATGTTCTCCAAGACGACAATGGAGTCGTCGACGAGAATACCGATCGTCAGGCCCAGGCCCATCATCGAGATGATGTCGACGGTAAACCCGAATGCCCGCATCGCGATGAACGTCGCCAGCAGCGAGGTCGGAATCGCCACCATGACGACGACCGCATTTCGCCACGCATGCAAAAACAGCAGCATGACCAGCGCCGTCAGGAAAATGCCTTCGAGCAGACTCTGCAGCACGCCGTTGATCGACGTTTCGGTGTAGTCGGCCGAAGCGGTGATCTCCTGGAAGTGAATCTGCGGATATTCCGCTGCAATCTGCTTCAGGCCGGCACGGATGTTCTGCGTCGTTTTAACCGTGTCGGACGTCGTTTGGCGCTGAATGTCCAGATACACGGCTTGCGAGCCGTCGAAGTGCGAGACTTGCCGCTGTTCCAAATGGCCGTCTTCAACCATCGCAAGATCGCCGATGTGTAGCGGCGTCACTTGCGATTGCGTCTGTCCCGCAGTGTTGAAGAGCGGAATTGCGGCAATGTCGGACGCGCTGTTGACATCCGCGTGCACGGATACGCTCGTCTCGGAAACCGGAGAGTCTATGCGTCCACCGGGCAGATTTGAGTTGTTGCGCGCAAGCGTGTTGAAGAGATCGTCCAGCGTGTAACCAGCTGCGCGCAGGCGCTGCTGCTGCGGGTAGACGTGAAATTCGCGGCGCGGCTGGCCGTTCACGACGACGTTTTGAACGCCGGGTATGGCTTTGATCTCGGGCACGAGCCGGTCTTTGACGAGATCGCCCAGTTGCGGACCCGTCATTTGGTCCGACCGAAGGGCTTCGATCACAATCGGTTCGGCCGAGTTGTTTTGCCGCTCGATATACGGCGGATCCAAGTCGCTCGGCATGAATGCGCGCGCGGTTTGCACGCGCTGCTGCACGTCGCTCGCGGCGGTGTCCAAGTTCGTCCCAAGGTTGAACTGCACGAAAATGGACGCCGTGCCTTCTTGAGAGGTGGCGTTGATCTGCTTGAGATTTTGCATGCCGTCGAGCTGGTCTTCGATCGGCTTGATGACCAGCTTCTCCATCTCGGACGGCGACGCGCCCGGGTAGTCGGCGCTGATCGCTACGGCCGGGAAGTCGACGCTCGGAAAAAGATTGCGTCCCAGCGAGAAATAGGAATA
>CAZRQS010000211.1:0-4669 GCA_964602255.1 uncultured bacterium
AGCCAAACAGCGCTCACGCTCGACGGCATTCCGCTCAACTCGCCCGGCAGCGCGGGCGATTTGCGCGGCATCGGCACCGATCTCTTTACGCGTTCGTCCGTTTCGTTTGGTCCGCAGATTGGCGGACTGGCAGGCGGCGTCGGTTTCTCGACGCTCGAACCGACGCTGTCCTGGCAAAGCCAGCTCTCACTTTCGGCGGGCAGTTATGGCAAAAACAACTACTCGTTCGGTGAGAGCGGCACGATCGGAAAATTAGGCATCGCGGTCATGCATTCGTATCGCCTGTCAACCAGCGGTTTGGACGGCATGCAGTTTCTCGACACGAGCGGTCTGAACTACACGCACGAAGGCGACAGCCAGCAGGTAGGTTCGATGGTGAAGCTACGCTATCAAGCGGATCAAGCGCAGACGCTGACCGGCATGTTCATGCACACCGTCAACGGTTCGCAGCTCGTGTGCGCGCAAATTACCGGCCCGCTGCCGTGCGGTTACGGGCCGAACAACAGCTACGATAGCGACTTCAAACTCTACTCGCTCACGGACAACGCGCTCATCGGCGATACGCAGATTCAGGCGTCGGTCTACGGTATGCGCACGGGATCGACGCGCAACGAACTGGATCGTTTCGTCAACGGCGAGGCGCAGCCCACCGGCAGTTCGCAAACGATGAGCACCAATGGGCTCTCGCTAAATGCAACGTTGCCTGCGCGTGACCGGCATACGATATCGGTGAGCGGATACGTCACGAACAGTCAGAGCGCATTCACGCCGCTCGTAGCGCAGGCGCGTCCATTTGTGTTTCCCGGCCAGGATACGTCCTATGCCGCCGTAACGATTAACGACACCATTCGCGCGAATACGAAGCTGCGCTTCAACGACTCCATCGGCCTTAGCCATGCGAGCAATGCGCCTTCGTCGCTACTCGTTGGCCTGGGCACGCAATGGAGTCCCACAACCACCGACACCTTTGCATTGAGCTACAACATCGGCGGCGTCGCACCGCATCCGGGACGCTTCGGCGTACTCAGCGATCCTGCGCAGCTGCGCTTCGACTGCAACGGCTCGGTGGCATATGGAAACGCGCCCGGAGACGAGCCCGGAGCGAGTTCGTCAACGTCTGCGCGGCTCAGCTACACGCATAAAATGCGCGCGGGTCTGGTGAGCACGTCGTTGTACCGGCAAGTACAGCGCGATATCGTGCTACCCACGCAAGTCAACGGCAGCGTGCTGACGACCATGGGGATTTTCCCTCCGGACTATTTCGGACAAGCGCAAACCAACTTCGATAATTTCTGCGGTACGCAGGCGCCGTTCGGCGCTGCAAACGTCTACTTCTCGACGCCCATCGGCGGCGTGGAGCGTATTTACGAAGGCGCCCAGATCTCCGGATACTACACGCTTGGACGGCTCGTGCTCCAACCCTATTACAATATCCAGGTCGCGAAAGCGCTCAGCGGCGACGTTCGACTGAACAACCCGTATTCAATCACGATACCGGGTTCGCAGCTCCCAAACGTTCCACTCCATCGCGCCGGAGTGACGCTCGATTATAAATCGCCACATTCCGCGGTCGAATGGCTTGCGGACGCGAATTACACATCCGCGAATAATTCCCAGAATCTGCCCGCGTATGCGACAGTCGATGCAGCGGCAAGCGTGCATCTTTCGCGCGGCGATCTCACGTTTGCCGCAAGTAACGTCTTCAATACGTATGGCGGATTTTTCTCGAGCTCGCAGTGGGCCGTTCCGTACACGACGCTTGGCGGTTCGAGCGTTGCCACGATCGCTCGTCCGAATACCCCCCGGCAATACTCGGTGACGTACAACGTGCGCTTAGGCAGCGGCGTCGTGCAGCAAACGACTTCGAAACCCGCGCTCGCGATATACGGCCCCGGTGAGGGCGGCGGTCCGGGTGGTCCTGGAGGTCCCGGCGGACCGGGTGGGCCTGGTGGTCCGCGAGGCGGCGGTTTCCGTCAGTTCGCTGCGCCGCTTCCCGATACACCGCCGGCGGATCCGTTCGCGATTAACGCGACGCCGTTATGCACCACGGATGCGCAAAAAGACGCGCAGCCGGCGCTCGACGCGCTCAAAGCGTACGTAGCGCAGATCAGTGCGCTTAAAACTGCGAACGGTTTTCCCGCAACCGTTCCGCCGGCGAACATTCCCGGCTTGAGCGTGCAGTATCACGGATTGGGACCGACGTACGCGCTTTCGCTGACGATGACCAAGACGGCACAGCTGCGCTCGCTCATGGGCTGTACGACGTTCCATGTCGCCGACGAACAAACGGCTAAGCAGCGCAATCTCTACGTTCAACCTGGCGGCGGCGGCGGGATGTTCTTTAGGCCTGCGGTCACGTTTATGCCTTCGGTTGGCATCTATTTCGTTCGCCGTCCACCGCAGCCCGGCGCGGAGAGTTTCCGCCTCTACAAGCTTCCGTCGAGCGCTCCGCAAACGCCGTTCACGCTGCACAACATTTCCGCAACGTGTAGCGCCGAGATGCATGCGGCTGCACAGACTGCGCTCGCGCAGTTGCAGGCGCACTTTGCGAGCAACGCAAATACGCCCGCGTGGACGATAACCTCGCATACCGCCAAATCGGGAACGTGGTACTCACTCGAGCCGGCGGACATCGGAACGATTCCGGCGATTCTCAGCTGCGGTCACGTCGCGGCTGCAAGCCGGGACGATCTCGCTTCGCGAGGCTTCGACGGCGAACGCGCACCGACGCTCAACTACACCCCGGCGCTGGGCCTGTACACGATTATGATGCAAGCCATACGGCAACCCGTTCCATCGCCGGCACCCAGCTCCACGCCGTAGCGTCTTGGTAACGCGCACCGAATTCATCGGCGGGCTGATCGCAAGCAGCGTCGCTCCTGTGCTTCCCGGCGCAGTCGATTTTGCATTCGACGGTCGCATCGCGGTCGTCGCGCAACGCCTGGGAGAAAATGCGCCCGCGGTTGTCTATCACCCCGACGACGCTTTTGCATCCGCATCCGTCGTCAAACTCTTGATCGCCGTTGCGGTGACGCAAGACCTCGCGCAATCGAATACGAGTTGGAACGATACGCTCGTTGTGAAAAAAGAGCAAATCGTAGGCGCATCCGAAACATTCGAGAACGCGCAGCCGGGAAGCAGCGCGACGTACGCGGCGCTGCTCGCCGCGATGATCGCGCAGAGCGATAACACCGCAGCCAACATCCTGCTCGATCGCATGGGCTTCGACAGAGTGAACTATCTGTCCGCACAGTTGGGCCTGCCGCAAACGAAGATAGCGCGGCACTTCATGGACTTCGCTGCCCGCAAAGCGGGCCACGAAAACATGACCTCGGCTGGTGACATGGCGCGATTGGTTCGGTTCATCGCATCTGATCCGGTGAAGTATCAACGGATCGTCGGCGCGATGATGAGCCAGGAGGATCGCGAGTTGATTCCGGCGTCAATTCAGCGGCGCGTGATTATCGCAAATAAGACCGGTACGCTACCGGATGTCCGCCACGACGTTGCCATCGTGGGATTTAATTCGCCCGCACCGTACGTCCTCGCGATTCTGAGCGGCGGCTTTGCCGATATGAAGACCGCGCAGACGCGGATACGTGCCATCGCCGCGCAGGTCGACGCGCAAATGTCGCGCGGCGCTTAAGGCAACACCGTTACCGTCCCGGTCATGCCTTCACTCGTATGGAAGAGGCAATAGTACCGGTATACTCCCGGCTTGGTGAATTTCAAACTGAACAGGTTGCCGCTGAAAAGCACGCCTGAATTCACTAGCGTCGAGCCGTTATAAATCGTTCCTCCGCTTGAAGGAGAGAACGGAGGCAGCTGCGGCGGCGGTGATCCGGCACGTGGAAACGTGACCGTATGCGGCTCGTTGTTCGCTTCGTTCATCCACGTCAGCGTCGCTCCCGCATGAATGGTCACGTCGCCCGCCCGCGTCAGATTACTGTGATCGTTGACGTCGAGAAACCGGTTGACGGTGGCGTGCGCGGGTGTGGAATCCGCTAATCCCGGTGCAATTCCAGCAGCGAGCATCGTGCCGTGGACCGGGAATGGGAAGGTAGAAATTGAACGCTGGGCGGCGCCGAGATCGAGCCATTCATCGGCGGCGCCTGCATGGACGTAATCGTTTTGCGTATGCGGATAGACGGTGCCGCTTTCTTGCACGACGACCGTGCCGCTCATCTGCGGCGGATGCAGCAAACACCGGTAAACGTACACTCCCGGTTTTATAAATCGCACCGTGAACGTTTGTCCGCCGCGCAGAAGTCCGGAGTTCAAGAACTCTACGCCGTCATAGTTCGTATTGCCGGAGGCGCGCTCTGCTAGCGGCGTATTTGGTGCGGGCGGTAATTGGGCGGCGGACAAAAACGTCACCGTGTGCAGCTCTGCGGAGGCGACGCGCCAGCGCACGCTATCGCCTGCGTCAATGGTGACCGTATTCGTGTAGAAATGAAGATCTTGAATTGCGCCGTCGGCTGTTGACGCTCCGGCTTGCACCGTCCACGTTACCGGATTTGCTGCAGCGCTCCTCGGTGCGGCTGCGCCGCTAACGTCAGCGCTAGCCGGAACGATATTTCGCGTGCCCGCTGCATTGCAAGCTGCAAAAGCAAACAGCAATAAGCAACAAAGCGCTGCGCGCATACTTACGCCCTCCTCCGGCGGCACT
>CAZRQS010000212.1:0-4667 GCA_964602255.1 uncultured bacterium
AACTATCAGCTCTCGCCGTCTTGGGCGCTGAGCGATACGCAAGTTGCCTACGGAACCGGCGGCCTTGCATTGTACGGCCTCAACACGGTAGGCGGCGCCGTAAACTTCCAAACTATCGACGTTACGAATAAACCGACGTCGACGTTCCTTACGGGCATTGGTTCGCTTGGGCGTTCGACGACGGTTGCCCAAACCTCCGGCACGTTCGGACGCTGGGGCTATGCAGGCGCGTACGGTGTGCAAGGCATCTCAGCGCCGTTCCGTCCGCAAACTTTCACGCAAAACGCGCTGCTCGTCGCCCCGGGAACCGGCGTCAACAATACGCCCTACGTCGCCGACGTTTCTCCGGCGAACATCGCAGCCAACACCTGGTCGGTTTCCGGAAACTACGTGTTGCGCAGCGGTCTTGCCAAGCTCCGCTACGAAATCAATCCTCGCACTGATCTGACCTTCACCGCGTACAACGCGACGTCGTGGGACGACAAAACCGGTCAGGGTGACAATGACGCGTGGTCGGCGGATTACGCCGGTGCGTTCTTCGATGCAAACGCCGGTGGAACACCGGGATGCAGCGGCGTCAACGTGAGAATCGATAACGCGGGCAACGTCTCGTGCTATAACCGTAACCAGTTCGTAAACGCGTTTACGGGGCCGGCCGGCGGCACGCCGGTTGCGTGGCAGGGTCTGCGCAATCAAGACTACAGCTTGCGCCTGCGTGGAACCGGTCCGAACCACGTGACGAGCGCGACGATTTTCACGGACACGTTCAACGTGCTCTACAATCGCAACAACGCCGGTTTCACCAACAACTACCAGACACTTGGCGAACAGATCACCAACGATTTCATCAGTAACAACAACGACTTGGCGCTGGGCGTCTATGGTTACGGGCAAAGTGAAGTCGACGGCAACTTCTCCCCGACCGGCGCTACCCGCAGTGCACCTATCAACCAGTCGTTCTTTGACTACTTTGCGCGCGATACGTGGAATGCGTCATCACGGCTCAGCTTCATGGCGAGCGCATGGGTCAATCAAAACTCGGTAACCAATTCGACCAGCGTCAATCCGCGTTTCACCGTCATGTACAAACCGACGGTGCGCGACGTCGTTCGTTTCTCGGCGGGTTCAGGACAAGGCGTTCCGGCCATCGGCTTGCTGCACGGCGCTGCGACGTGGTCGCAGCCGGGCGCGATTACGACGCCTGCATGTGCGGGTCTGACGTCGGTCGTCAACGCTTCAAATCCGACGCTCAAACCGGAAAAATCGACCGACGTGGAGTTCAGCTACGGACACCGCTTCGGCCAAGATTCCAACATCCAGATGATTGCCTATGACACGAACGAAACGAACGTTATCTTTAGCTCGGTCGTGCCGCTCTCGAGCATCGGTCTTGTTCCCGGAGCGGGTGCTCCGTCCATCAACGACTACGTCAACGCCATCATCGCTCGCTGCGGTGCGAGCGCAGGAATCACGGCCGCGAACTTGGGCGCGACCACAAGCGCAAACGCAGGCTCGGGACGTTACCGCGGCCTGAACTTTACGGGCCGTCAACGCGCAACCCGTAATTTCTTCGTGGATTACGGCTACAGCATTCTGTCGGCGCGCTTGTTCGATATTCCGGCGCTCACGCTCCAGAACAACCTCACCATGGTGCCGGGCGGACAAGTCGACAAAGTGCCGATTCATCAGGGCAACCTGGGCTTCGACTATGCCGGCCCGGGCGGCATCGAAGTTCGCTGGGACGAGTACTACGTTGGAAACAACAACGGTTTGCTGCGTCCGGCGTACACCTACGGCAACGCTTCAATCAGCGAGCATCTTACCAACGGCGTTACGCTGAATCTCGGTATCTATAACGTGTTCAACAGCCAGTACGACCAGTTCGGCCGTATCGGACTTGGAACGTTCCAGCCCGAAAATCAGTACGGCACTGATACTAACGTGCTGCAGCAAGCACTCAGTGGTGCGGACGGCGAGCGGTACGGAATGCCGCAGCGCTCGTTCCTCTTCACGATCTCAACGAAGGTCTAACTCTAGACTGCGCGGTTTTGGTGGGATCTCCGTATACGCCATCGGACGATCCCACCAATCGTGCTTGCGCCAGCGCAATTGTTCTTCCGTAGGCGGCGCCGGCAATTTCTGATCGATGGCTTGCGCATAAGCCTCAAGGTACCGGTCGATCATTCGATCGACGGTGAACTCCGCCTCGACGCGAGCGCGGCATGCGCGCCGATCGAGTGATTCAAGAAGCGGCACTTTGGCGACGGCATCGTCAACCGAATTGCACAAGAAACCGGTAACACCGTCCACTACGATTTCCGGAATCGATCCCATATTCGCGCCGAGCACCGGCGTGCCGCACGCCATCGCTTCCACCATCGTCAGGCCGAAGCGCTCGGGCCGCGTCGTCATATGCACGAGTGCAAGCGCGTTGCTCAGCAATTCATTGCGCGCGCGGCGGCGCACTTCACCCAAGAACTGAATTTGGTGGCCGTCGATGTGCGGCTCGACCATCGTTGCGAAATACGCGTCGTCATGCGGGATGGCAGCAATCTTCAACTGTTTGCCCGTGCGTTTGGCGATCTCGATGGCCAAATGCGTTCCCTTTTCGGGATGAAAGCGGCCGAGAAAAACCAGATAGTCACCGGGGCGCTCGGTGAACGTAAATTCCTGCGGATCGATGCCGTTGTACGTGGTCGCCAAATAGGATAGGCCCGGATCGCGGTCAGAGTTGCTGATGGACGTGTAGAAACTGCGCCACGCACACGCGTAATAGGCACTGAGAATTTGCGGCGTGGAGAAGCCGTGCACCGTCGTAAGCATCGGCGGGGTCTCACGGCCGACCGCATAGGTCATCGGTTTCCAATCGAAGTTATTGTGGATGAGATCGAAGTCGCCCGCGCGCTCCATCAGCCGCGCAATATGGAGCGAAGCAAAAACTTCGCCGTTGAGCGCGGGATCTTCGGCAATACCGACCGGTACGACGGACTCGACCTTTCCGTCGAACCGCGAATTTCCGGTTGCAAAAAGCGTAACGTCGAGACCGCGCCGCCGCATACCGTCGGCAATGTTGAACGCGATCTGCTCCCAGGGCCCGTATCCGGGCGGCGGCGTCGGCCAAGTAA
Organism: uncultured bacterium; assembly: GCA_964602255.1. Classification (GTDB taxonomy): domain Bacteria; phylum Vulcanimicrobiota; class Vulcanimicrobiia; order Vulcanimicrobiales; family Vulcanimicrobiaceae; genus CAZRQS01. The sequence goes on from CAZRQS010000212.1 coordinate 3,126, forward strand.
TAGGCGCCAATACCGCAACGCGAAGTCCTTGAAGGTTCACGGGGGTGGGTTTACCCAACTTGTATGCCTGCGCACCTTTTTAAAAGGAGATGCTATGAAACGTGCTCCGTTCTTCTATGCGCTTATTGCGCTCGTGTCGCTCTCCATTCCAATCGGCGTTACTGCGAAGACAAATCCCGTCGCGGGCGGTGCGAATCAAGCCGCCGGCGTCGAAGCCACTTATCCACAGCCCGTCTTCAACGGCTTCGTTCGAATCAAGCCAAAATATTTCGGTCCGGCTCGCCCTCAAGACGCAATCACCGAACAGCCCACCTCGGATAAACAAGTCCTCGTGTTCGACGGCGTCATCAGCAACGGTCGAACGCAGCCATATATGGACGATCCACGCATTCTGCTTGCGGATGCGGATGGAATCGTCGCGGATACTCGCAGCGTTCAGCCCAACGGCATCATTCTGCAACAAGCTTCCGCGGCAAAATTATACGTGGTGTTCTGGGCTCCGAAGGATTTCGTGCCCGACCATATCGTCTTTACGTGCCAGGCCACGCGTTGCAAGCCCATCCGTATCAAGTTCAAGCACTGAAAGCACTTCGCGCGCGCGTTTGGTGACGGCATCGCGAAATGGTGCGGGACCTACAACGCGCGCGCGTTTTCCTAGCAACATCGTGTGGCCGACGGCCGCATCTTCCGAGGGAAACTGAATTCGCATCGTTCGCGTTTCAGCATCCTCGGCAAGCGTTTCGGCAGGGAAATAGAGCACGACTCCAATGGAATCGATTTCGATCTGTAACGTCGCTTCATAGGATTCCGATGGCGTTTGCGACGTCGTCGTACCCCGCCAATACGCGTCGAGATCGAAGTCCAACGGCCGTGTGAATTGCCGGCTGAGTTCCTCGACGCGTACCATGCGTTCCGCTCGAAAAGTTCTCATCTCGCCGCGTTCGTTGCGTGCAGCCAAATACCAAACTCCCGCCTTCGAAATTAAGCCGAGCGGCTCGATTTCACGCTCCGTGGTTGCGCCGTTGCGATCGCGATACGTCAGGCGCACGGCACGATCGTCCCAAACCGCGCGTCGCAGCGCAGCGAGAACTTGCGTAGGCTGCTCTGTCCGATACCAGCGGGTGTGATCCAATAAAATGCGCTGGGCAGCTTTATCCGCGGCACTACGCTGCAATGCGGGGAGCGCGCCCTTGATCTTGTGTAGAGCGCGTTCGTGTCCGGTTACGCCGAGATCGGCAAGGGGATCGGCGGCCGCGACAAACAGCGCGTGCAATTCGTCGTTGCTGAATTGCGCGATCGCTTGGCGGTAACCGTCGGAGAGCGCGATGCCGCCGTTACTTCCACGCTCCGCATACACCGGCACGCCGGCGCAACCCAGTGCTTCTACATCTCGGTAGATAGTCCGCATCGAGACTTCAAGCGATCGCGAGAGCTCGCGAGCGCTTCGAGGACTCCGCGCCTGAAGGAGCAGCATGAGCGAAACCATGCGCTCAGACTTCATCTCAAGATCCTGAGCTTGTCGAAGGGGAGCTTGTCGAAGGG
>CAZRQS010000213.1:0-1769 GCA_964602255.1 uncultured bacterium
AAGGGGCCGAAGGCCGGGGGCCCTGGCGGCTTTGCCGACGGGGGGCGTGTAGCGCGCAGCGCGGATACGCCTGTTCAAAGGAGAAGGCATGGCAGCGCAAGATGAACGGCAGGTAGCTCTTAGTAACGCCCTCGCGCAGATCGAGCGGCAATTCGGTAAAGGCTCCATCATGCGGATGGGCGAGATCCAAGAGCGCATGTCGTTCGAGGTGATCCCGTCCGGTTCGATCGCACTGGACCTGGCACTCGGCGTAGGCGGATTCCCCCGCGGGCGCATCATCGAGATTTACGGTCCGGAATCCAGCGGTAAGACGACGCTCGCGCTGCATGCGATCGCCGAAGCGCAGAAAAACGGCGGAACCGCGGCATTCATCGACGTCGAGCACGCGCTCGATCCGAACTACGCCGCCGCGCTCGGCATCGATCTCGACAATCTGCTGGTCTCGCAGCCCGACACCGGTGAACAGGCCCTCGACATTGCCGAGATGCTCATTCGCTCCAACGCCGTCGACATCGTGGTGCTCGACTCGGTCGCCGCACTGGTTACGAAGGCGGAACTCGAAGGCGACATGGGCGACACGCACGTCGGTCTGCAAGCGCGTCTCATGTCTCAAGCGCTGCGTAAACTCACTGCGGCAATCTCGCGCAGTAAGTCGGTGATGATCTTCATCAACCAGCTGCGCGAAAAGGTCGGCGTGATGTTCGGCAGTCCGGAAACCACGTCGGGCGGTCGCGCGCTCAAGTTCTATGCGTCGATTCGTTTGGACGTGCGCAAACTCGAACAGATCAAAATCGGCCAGGACGTCGTCGGTACGCGCACGCGTGTGAAAGTGGTCAAGAACAAGGTCGCACCGCCGTTCCGCCAAGCGGAGTTCGACATCACGTACGGACACGGTATCAGCAAGATGGGCTCGATCCTCGACGTTGCATTGGAACGCAATATCGTCGGTAAGAGCGGTTCGTGGTACACCTACGGCGAGACGCGCATCGGTCAAGGCCGTGAAAACGCCAAGTCGTATCTCGAAGAGCACAGCGATCTCGCCGACGAGATTTCGATGCGCATCCGCGAGGAAATTGCCGGCCAAATCTCACGTAACGGCTCGGCCACGCCGGCTGCCGCAGAGTAGTTGGCTGCAAGTGCATGGGTGTCGGCGCTGCGCATGTTAGCGCAGCGCCGGCTTACCGAAGCGCAGCTCTGGCAAAAACTCGAGCGCAAAGCTTTCCCCGACGAAGATATCCGTGCCGCCGTCGAACGCTGCAAACGCGAAGGCTACGTCGACGATCGGCTTTTCGCGCAGCTCTACGTCGAACAAAAGCGCAAAGCGATCGGCAACGCGCGTCTCGTTGGCGAGCTCGTGCGCAAAGGCATCGATCGCGATGCCGCGCATGTCGCGGTGCAGCAAGGTTCGCTTGAGGAGAGCGAGCGGGTGGATGAGGCGCTGGTAAAACTCTTTCGCAGCAAACCCGATATCAGCTATCCGTCCGCAGCCCGATCTCTCGAACGCTTAGGCTTTCCCGCTTCGCTTATCTATCGCAAACTCCGCGAACACGCCGCCCAGTTCGGCCCATTTGCCGATCTGGCTGATCTAGAACGTGCGCCGGTAGCGTAGCAAGAGAACTAGTCGTCCGAATCGTCCCCGGAAGACGTCTTACCGGGCTTCCGTCTTAATGCAAGGCCGATTGCGACAACGTTCCCGGTAATTCCAAACGCCGTCGTCAGCCAATCACCACGTGAGAATGGAGGCGCCGCGATCGTACCAAGAGCTATGG
>CAZRQS010000213.1:1869-4656 GCA_964602255.1 uncultured bacterium
CTGTGCAGGTTGTCCTCGGGCCGGAAACGCCGGGCACTAGCCATTGCATGGCCGCTCTCAAAGTGCTCGTCGCCGAGGACGATCCGCCAATCCGCGAGCTGCTCGCGCACCATTTACAACGTGAAGGATTCGAAGTAATTGCGGCCGCCGACGGCAACGCAGCGTTGCGCGGCGCGCGCGATCTCGCGGACATCGTCATTTTGGACGTCGGCTTGCCGGGAGTGGACGGGTTCGAAGTGGCGCGCACGCTGCGCCGTGAGAAACGCGAGGTGCCGATCATCATGCTGACGGCTCGCACCGATGAAATCGATCGCATCGTCGGATTGGAACTGGGAGCCGACGATTACGTGGCCAAGCCGTTCTCGCCACGGGAGATTGTGGCGCGCGTCAAGGCGGTGATGCGGCGAACGGGGCAGGTATACGATCAGCATGCGAGCGTGCTGAGCTTCGGCCGTTTGGAGATTGATGAAGCCGCGCGCGAAGCACGCGTCGACGGCGAGGATGTGAAGCTCAAGCCGCGCGAATTTTCATTGCTGCTTACGCTTGCAAGCAATCCGGGTGTAGCGCTTTCACGCCGCATGCTTTTGGAACGTGTATGGGGTTTTGACTTCGAGGGCGATGAGCGCACCGTCGACGTTCACATCCGCCGGGTTCGCCACAAGATTGAGGAAGAGCGTGACCTGCCGCCGATGTTGCAGACGGTGCATGGATTCGGCTACAAGTTCTCGCGTTCGTAAGCGTCCCGCTGCGCTCGCGCAGCTTTCAGGTCCGCTAGCGGAGGCGGCGGCACACAAACCGGTTCCGCTGCTCGCGCTTCGCTTGCCGCAATTCGAGCGGATCGCGTGGCGTGAAGGAAAACGCGCGGCGCAGCGGCTCGAGCGTACGACGACCGTTGCGTTTATGAGTGCGTGCGCGCGCACGCTTCGTACGGGCGATCTCACGGGGCACGACCCGGGAAGCGACGTGTTCGCCATCGCGATGACCGCTCCGTCGCGCGAGTGCCGCATACCCTCGCCGTTGGATTGCCGCTCCGTCCTCGAACGGGTCGCGCTTGCGATGTCGCTGAGCGCCGAAATGCGTATTGAAACGGGCTGGACGCTCGTGCGCCGCTTCGATGCCTCGGCAAGCCTCCAGGGCGAGATCGATTTGGCATTAGAACGCGGCGCCCGGGAGCGCGAGCGCTACGAATTTTTTGCGGCGATCGGACACGAACTGCGAACGCCGCTCACGTCGATCCGCGGTTATCTCGAAACGCTGATCGACGGAGGCGTTGACGATGCGACAGCCCAGCGCTTTCTGGAAACGGCACGGCGAGAAACGCTGCGAATGGGACGCTTGCTGGAGGGTATGTTCGAGTTTTCGTTACTGGATCTATCGGCAGAGGCGATGTTGGGACGCAACTGTGAGATCTCGCAGCAGATCGATCTTGCGTGCGAAGTGGTCACCCCGCTTGCGCAGCAGCGTGGAATACTCGTGCGCCGCAGTTCGTGCGACGCTTTTGCCGGCATCGAGCCCGACATGTGCCTTCAACTATTGGTGAACTTACTGGACAACGCGATTAAATACGGCCGCGACGGTGGTCTGGTGACGATCGGTGCAAGCCTGGATCGCGACGGCGTCGTGATCGCCGTGGACGACGACGGGCCCGGCATCGCGCCGGCGGAGCGCGAATCGATCTTCGGCATACGCGTCCGGGGCGCGCAAGCGGCGAGCAGGCCCGGGACCGGCATCGGTTTAGCAATTGTCAAGATGATCGCGGAACGCGCCGGCGGCAGTATTCGCGTTACGGAGTCACCGCTTGGCGGAGCGCGTTTCGAAACCGTGCTACCGGCGAGAGCGGAGTTGGCGGTGTCCATGTCGTAGATGTTGGTCCGTGGCAATACTCAAGCCGCGGTTCGCACATCAAAGCGAAGCTGATTTCGCTCAACTTCTGGATTTTTACCACGTTGAGTGGCTTTATGAGCCCTGCACGTTTCCTATTCGCTGGAATGCGTGCGGTAACGTCGTCGAATGGTTTTCGCCGGATTTTTACCTTCCCCAATTCGACTTATTTTTGGAGATGACGGTTCAGAGTCCGCGCCTGCAGTCGCGTAAGAACCGCAAGATTCGTCTATTCCACGAAGCCTACCCCGATGTAGCGATCAAACTCTTTACGCGCCGCGACGTCGAGCGCGTCTTCTCGAACAGGCTCGCCCGCGCTTCGTGAGCGGACTGGATGGGAGCCTGCCGCACGTCACAGGATGTGACCGCATGACTTTGTCATGCGTACCCCGCAGGGGTGTGCGGTGATAGCTGAGCGGCTGTTCGATGAGGCAACCATAGCGGCGCGAGTTCGCGAAATAGGTGCCTCTATCTCCGCAGATTATGCGGGGAAGTGTCCGATGATCATAGGTGTGCTCACCAGTTCGGCGGTCTTTCTCGCCGATCTCACGCGCGCCATCTCCATTCCCTGTGAGTACGATTTCATCGCGCTCAGCCGCTATGCCGACACCGAAGGTATCCGTTTCGTTAAAGATACGTCGGCGTCAGTGGAAGGCCGGCACGTTTTATTGGTGGAGGATACAATCGATACCGGGCTCACGTTGCAATACGTAACAAAAACACTTCGCGCGCGCGGACCTGCATCCGTGGAAGTCTGCACGCTGTTGGATCGTCCGCACCGGCGCATCGCCGGTATCGAGGTAAAGTATCGCGGTTTCGAAATTCCCGACGTTTTTGTCGTCGGGTACGGTCTCGATTACATGGGCCGCTATCGCGAGCTGCCCGAGCTCTACGCCCATGGGAGTT
>CAZRQS010000214.1:0-4641 GCA_964602255.1 uncultured bacterium
CGCAATGTGACGCTTACTCCGAACGAAGCGTTGACGCTTACGCCAATGACACAAAGCGATGCAGTCACAGCAACGCCCGTACAAGTTCCAGCCGGAACGAACACCACCGGCTTGAGCTGGGTGACGGCTGAAGGCTACCTCGTACTCCTTGGCTTCGCTCCCGGCTCGCCTTCCATGCCTATCATCCCTGCGGCATCTGCGCTCCCGGGCGACTATTATGAAGCGTTCGCCGTCAATACAGGCGCACAATACGCCTTTGAAGCGACGTCGGCGCCGACGGCCTCATCGTTGTCCTTTCCGGCGTTCCCAGCTGCACCGTTCACAATCCCCGCCGTTACGCCGGCAGATCTCCCCTCGGCAAATCTTGCCTTCAACGGCTTTACTATTAGCGGTACTCACTATTACTCGATGGTGTTGTCGTACGTCTCGCCTGGAGCTCCCGTCCCCGCCGGAGCGCCTCTTGTCACTCTGGTTGCATCGCAGAACTACCTCGGCACGTCGACGACGGTAACGATGCCCGATCTCTCGTCGATTCCTGGAATGTTGCCTGCACCGAAAGCGCAATCCGTGAACCTCGTAGGCAACGACTATGTCGCTACTGGAGCGATGCCTTGGGACAACATGGAAGTCGGCAACGCGTTCGGTATCGCTCCGCTGCCGGTCTCCACGCAGTTTCAGGTGCTGCAGTCGCAAGGCAACCTCACCTTCACCGCACCGTAACACGAAAGCGCAGGAGGCACGCCTCCTGCGCAAAACAACGGCCTTCCCTTGAGCCGCCTGGAGATTCGCCTTTTTGGTGAGCCGCAGTTCACTTATAATGGTGAGCCGTGGCGTTTTGCAGCTCCACCGCGTGCTCTGCCGTTGTTAGCCTACGTCTTGATGCGCCGCGGCGAACACGTTTCTCGAGCTCGTTTATCCGCGCTTCTGTGGCCCGATGAATCCGAAGATGTTGCGCGTTCGAATCTTCGACGGCATCTTCATCGTATTGCCCATACGTTACCGGCGGTCGACGGTGTACCTTGGATAGAAAGCACGAGTGCAACCGTCGCTTGGAATGAGCGCGCACCTGCGTGGGTGGACGTTCTGGAATTCGAACGGCTGATTTCAGATCGGTCGACCGCGGCACAAGGCGTGCAACTGTATCGCGGCGAGTTGCTCGAAACGCAATACGACGACTGGGTTTTAATCGAACGCGAGCGCCTTCGCACGCGAGCTTTGAATGTCATCTACGATCTCACGACGGCTGCGAGATTACGGCGCGATTATGCGGAAGCGGCAGCCTATTCCGAGCGTATGCTGGCGATCGACGAATGGCGCGAAGACGCGTTACGCGCATTAATCTCCGCACGTTACGAATCCGGCGATCGTTCCGCAGCGCTGGCGGTGTATGAGCGGTTTGCCAGCCGCCTTCACGCGGAAATGCGTGTTGAACCGATGCCGGAGACCGTGGCGCTGCGCGATGCGGTCTTGAATCATCTTCCGGTAGAGGTGCTTTCCGACGGTGAGGCGCTCGACCCGGGGCAAGCTGTTAGCCGTGCTTTCCACTTGCCGTTCGTCGGGCGGGACGAGGCTTTCGAAAAGCTGCGCAGCGCGTGGATGCGGGCGGCCCGCAATTCTGGTTCGACGCTTTTTGTGACCGGTGAGCCCGGCATAGGCAAGTCGCGCCTCGCGAGCGAGCTTACGGCGATCGTTGAAGCACAAGGTGGAAGAACGCTGTTGGGCGTCACGTCGTGCCCGGAAAGCATGCCATACCAACCGCTGGTCGACGCGTTGCGCCGCGGTCTGCCGTATATTTCCAACGCTGCGATCGATCCGCTATGGCTCTCGGTTATTGCGGCGGTAGTGCCGGAAGTGCTTTCCGTGCGGCCCGGGCTCTCGGTTGCCGAACCGATCGATCCCGATCACGCACGTTCGCGCCTTCATGAAGCGTTCGTGCGAATATTTGAAGGGATTGCGCGTGCACGCCCACTGGTGCTCATTTTTGAAGATTTGCATTGGGCACAAAAGGACACGCTGGATGCGCTGACGTTACTTGCGCGTCGAGCCGGCGGACTGCCGCTGCTCATTGTCGGCACCTATCGCGACGACGCCGTCGACCCGTCGCTGCGCGAAGCGCGGCATACACTGCAACGCGAACGGCGCGCCGGCGCCATCGTGCTTTCGCGGCTTACTGAAGAACACGTCGCGCGGATCGTCGAGCAGATTCCGGAGCTCTCGAGCGCGCCGCCTGAATTGCGCGCGCGCGTATTCCGCCTGAGCGAGGGCAACCCGCTCTTTGCAGCGCAGCTTCTCGAGAACTACGTCGAGACCGGCAAGATCCCGGACGAACAGAGCGGCATAAGCGCGGTTGGCGAAGCGATCGCTCAACGCGTGCAGCGCCTTGACCCGGAAGTGCGTGCAGTTGCCGACGTTGCGGCGACGATAGGCCGCGAGTTTACGGTGGACCTCGTTAGTCAAGTCGGCGGGTGGCGTGAGGATGCGGTTCTTGCAGCAATCGGCTTGCTGATGGATCGCCATCTTGTGCGCGAGACAGGCGTTCCGGATTTCGAATACGGATTCACACACGTCCTTGTCGCAAACGCCATCTACGATCGAACTGACTCGGAATTGCGTCTCTCCCGCCACCGCCGGATCGCACAATGTCTGGAGCATCGTCAAAATTCCGGTGCCATTTCCGCAACGATTGCCCGCCATTGGAAGCTCGGAGGCGATCGCGATCGCGCATCCGCTGCGTTTGCCGGTGCTGCACGAGCCGCAATGAACGTCTACGCGCGCGTAGACGCCATCGAATATGGACGGCAAGCCTTGTCGCTCTGCGACGATCCGCGCCGCCGGTTCGACGTTCTTTCCGTATTGGTTCAAGCGCAGCAACACCATGGCGACGTCGAGCCATGGGATCGCGACTTGACCGCACTCGAGGCCGCCGCGGCCGCGTTTGGTGACGAAGAACGATTTTTTGCGCTGGAAGCCCGGGAACGATACTACTTCCAAATCGCCGATCGCAATGCGCAACGCCGTGCCATTGAGGAAATGCTGCAACTCGCGCACTTGCGTTCGAACCACTGGGAAGCAAAGGCGCTCGATGCGCTCGGCCTTTTTGAAGTTGGCGTCGGTGAAATGGGAAAAGCCATCGAGCCGCTGCGCAAAGCCTTGGATGCGGCAAACGCGTCGGAGGATCGCCGATTGATTACCCGCGTTCACCAGCATCTGATAACGGCCCTCATGCGATCCGGTGAAATGGATGCCGCACGCAGCGAGCTGGAGAAGCTGCGGACACATTGCGCTAAGAACAGCAGCATCGAAGAGCAGCTCGATCTCTTGTGGGCTGAAAGTTCGCTCGCGCTGGCGACGGAAGACGAAGAAGCGCTCAGGCGTGTCGGAACCGGAATGCTAGAATTGAGCACACGGTTTGGAGACGAGGATCTCCAGGCAAAGGCCCACTGGATGCTCGGATGGGCGGCGACGTGCCGGCAAGACCCTACGGACGCGCGAAAACACTACGAAAGCGCGGCGATACACTTTGAGCGCCTTCGTCAGCCGCAGTCGCTCGCTACGACGCTTATCAATCTTGGCGTACTGGTTTTCGATCTGGGGGAGATGGATCAGGCCATTGAGTACGCTCAGCGCGGGGCTACGCTAGCCGAGCAGTGTGGTTCCGTCAACCTCTTGGCCTACGCATTGAGCAATCAGGCCGACGCAGAACGGCTCGCGGGAAATCTGTCCACGGCGTACGATCTTGCACATCGTGCCAGTCAAATCGCCGAGCCGACGAGCGAACATCGACTCATCGCGACATGCCTCTCGACACTCGGTGCCATTGAATGTGCCAGAGGAGATGTGGAGTCGGGGCTTGCGCACCTGCGCGAATGTCTGCAGTTATGGCGCCTTTCACAATCCACCGAGTCGCTCGCCAACGATCTGTGCTTGCTAATGGAGTTGCTTTTGGTACACGGCTACCCTGAAGAGCTTATTTCGCTCGCACCCGAGCTGTCACAACTCCTTGCGGAAAATTCAAACAAGCGTCATCCCGCACGCGTGTACTGGGCACTTGCGAGTGCCGCGCGCGTGCGGGGTGACATGGTGGAATGCGAAGCGCTGGAGGCGCGCGCACGTCAGATTCTTTCAGAAATACTCGACCGGTACACCGACGAAGATGCGAAGGCCGCGTATCGCGCGCTGCCCTTCAATCAAGCCATTCTTACGTCCGCTTCAGCCAGCGGTTCAAAAACTCGTACAAATCGACGTAGTTCGTAACATGGCGCATTTCGCAGGAATGCATGTGCGTGACTGAGGCGCGCCATTGCTGCGGATCTTTCCCTTCGGTCCGGATTCGGAAGATGAAAGCATGTTCCGTACCTCGATATTCTTCCTTCCTCAAGTTACTAACGCAGTTTTGGCCCCACGCGCCGCCCAAGCGCCATGATGATTGACTGGCCGCGCTTTTCATCGGGCATTATCAGCGTGAGCAGTAATGACGTGTGACCCTTGCGTATTGCGAGCGTACCGTAGTGCTTGGAATAGGCGGCGGCATCGCCTATTCCCGTTACGGTTTGTAACGCACCGTAGGACGCAAGGATGGCCGCGAATTGCCGGTCGCCGTCATCCGAATTCAGGGCGACGACAACATTGCCCGCTTCGGTT
>CAZRQS010000215.1:0-4575 GCA_964602255.1 uncultured bacterium
GCGCCGATTGTCGTGCGTGACTATGCGGTTGCAGATCCCGCTGCGTATGTGCCTGCAGGATCGTACGTGACCTTGCCTGTTTCGTACGACAACGGATACTACGACTTGTATTCGCAGCCGACGTACAACGGCTACGCGTACGCTCCGCCGGCGTATTGCTACGGCCCCTCGTCGACGCTGTATGCAGCACTCATCCCAGCCGTGATCGGAGCGCTCTCCGGAAACGGCGGCGGTTTGAACACTACCGACCTGGCTGCGCTGGCGCTCACGGCGGCTTCCGGTTCAAACTCGTGCAACACCTATGCACCTACGTCGTATGGGGCTCCGGTGTCGTATGCGGCTCCGATCCCGTATGGATCGCCGGCCTACGTAACGCAACCGGCTTACCCCGTCTCGCCGTATTCCGTGCCGTCGTATGGCTACAACAATGCCTATTCCGGTTATCCCGCGTATGGCGGGTATGGCACGCCGTACGATTGCGCGTGGTCGGATAACGACAACGACGGTGACGGAGGATGCGTTGCACCCCAACAAACCGCCTACGCTTACTCTCCGTATGCTGCGTACACGCCGCAACAAGTGCAGGGCCTCGTCGTTGCAAGAACCGGTTCGATGCTCATGGTCCTTGGCGCGAACGGCACGCAGCCCGTTTTCGTAAACGCCGCACCGGCGTTATCGAATGGATACGCGCTCAACGGCCCCGTCGCCGTCGGTCAAATCGTCGATGCGATCGGCTATTACAACGGCGATACGTTCGTTGCAACCGCGTTGGAATAGCGTAACCGTGCCTTAATGCCTACAGAGGCACCGCGGAGGACGCGGTGCCTCTGTCGTAGTGCGAGAAATTGCTAGTTCTTTCAAGGAGAGTGTCGGTGATTACACGCTTTCTCGTTCTCGCATTTGCACTGGCTCTTACCACCGCAACGGCGCTTGCAGCTGCGCCGATGAAAGGCATGGGATTACCGCCGCAGCCGAAAGTGCGCCCTGCCGGATTGCCCAAAGACGTCGTCATGCTTTCACCATGCGTTGCGACGATGGGCGAGCATTGGGGCAACCTCAAAAACATGCCTACGGGTCCCATTTACGGCACGTATCACGGCAAGCCCGTATTTACCGAAATCATGGTAACCGTCGACCAATTGAAGAAGGGCTTCAGCTGGGCGAATGTCCGAGCGTTGCCCGGATACACGATCGATCACGTAGATTTTGAGTTCGAGCCCCACGGACACGAAGGTCTGCCGGTGCCGCACTATGACGTTCACGCATACTATATATCACCGGCAGAACAAGCAAAGATCTGTCCGAACGGTATTCCCGATCCCGCGATGAAGCCGACGAACGTGAAGACGTCGCACTAAACGTCACGGTAACGACAAAAAAGCTCTAGCTTTCGCTTACCCGTCCCCAACTTTGTGTAACGATACGCCACGCCGAGCCGACGCGTTGCAACGTGAACGTCCACGTGCCGTGCTCTGTAACCCGTTTTCCTTTCATCATTCCGCCGAAGTCAACCGGAACGACTAAATAGACTCGATCGCCGGACTGTTCGAATGCCGTCGGTTTAAGCAACACGCCTTTTGAGTTTGTCAGACCGATGCTCTTCGCGAATTTCTGGAAGTCGGCGTACCAAGTCGTTCCGGCGTTTGCGCCGTTCCATGTGTACGGCGCGAATTCGTCGACAATCGCGGTGTTTGCCGTGTAGATTCCCGCGAGCGGTTTTGTGCTGCTCGTATTGAGCGAAGCCAGAGCATTCTTTACCGGCTGCATCATTGCGGACGACGGTGCATTAGTTGCTGCATTCGCCTGTAATGTGATGGCGAAAATACATGCAGCAGCGACTGCGAAGTTGCGGACTCTCATGAAGCACCTCCAAAGCAAGGAGGCGCGCATCTTCGCTGTCGCCGTTCGTACTTTCTTCATACTTTTGGACGTACAATGGCGATACGCATTACTGCAATGAGGGTTCCGCCATGCGTCTGCTTTCGATTTTTTTGGCGTTCCTGTTCTCCGCAGCACCAGCGATTTCAAATGCCGCTTGCACCAAAGCGTCCGCTCCGTCGCTTCCGCAACTTATGCCGCTCACGCTCCGCGCGGGTGGGGGCATTCAGCCATACTACTGCGCCGCATCCCCGGCCGCGATGAGTATTGCCGACCTCACGCCGGCGCAGTGGGCCAAGCGCGTTCAGGTCTGCACCACGAACTGTACGTACGAAGCGATGAGTCCCACCGATCCGCACAGCGCTCTGATTCCGACGGATTGTGGCGTGGGTTGGCACGACACCCGTTACTATGTCGATATGCCGGACTGGCACAAGCAGGGCAACGCGTCGCTCGTGAACAGCTGCGTGGGCAATACCTTGCTGCCGCCAAAAGGCGGGGCGCCCGCGCCGTCACCCCCGCCGCGAGGATAAGTAGCCTTGACGTAGGCCCTCTGTCCTGTTAAAATTCCCGGGTTGTGGTCCAGGGCGGCCGCGCGTCTTTGCGCGTGCCGTCGGAAGATATAAAGCAATACGCCTGGACCCGTGTACATAGTTCTAATCAGGACGAGGATTTAAATGAAGAACATCCTTGGCCGCAAGGTTGGGATGACGAGCGTCTTCACCGACGACGGCCGGTACGTACCGGTCACGGTGATCGAAGCCGGTCCCTGCACGGTGGTCGAGCGCAGAACGAAAGACAAGCACGGCTACGAGGCCGTCGCTTTGGCTTTCGGCGACATCAAAAAGTCGCGCGTTTCGCGTGCCCTTGCCGGACATTATAAGAAGAACGGCGCCGAGCCGAAGAAGTACATCCGGGAATTCCGCGATGACATCGACGGCGTGGAAGCCGGCCAAACCATCACCGTGGCGGAGTTCGTCCCGGGCGATCGCGTCGACGTAGTGGGCATCTCGAAGGGCCACGGCTTCTCGGGCGGCATCAAACGCCATAACTTCAGCGGCGGCGGCGCGAGCCACGGCTCGATGATCCACCGTCAGCCCGCTTCGAACGGTGACACCAACGCGGGACGCACCGTGAAGGGCAGCCGGCGTCCGGGTCACTTTGGTGTCGATCGCACCACACATCAGAATTTGGAAATCGTCCGCGCGGATGCCGAGCGCAATCTGCTGCTCGTTCGCGGTCCGATCCCCGGTCCAAAGAACACGCTCGTAGTCGTCCGCAAGTCGGTGAAACCGGCTAAGGCGGTGGCCAATGCCTAACGTTATCGACGCTACGGGCAAGGTCGTCCGCGAAGAGCAGACGCCCGAGCTCTTCAGTCAAGAGTATGCGGACAAGGCACATGCTATCTTCCGCGCCGTGTTCCGCGAGATGGCCAATCCCCGCGCCGGCACCGCGTCGACGAAGAAGCGCGACGAAGTCAGCGGCGGTGGCCGCAAGCCGTGGCGCCAGAAGGGCACCGGCCGCGCTCGCCAAGGTTCGATCCGTTCGCCGCAATGGACGCACGGTGGTGTGGTCTTCGGGCCGCAGCCGCGCAGCTACGTCACGGATCTCAATAAGAAAGAACGCCGCGTTGCATTCATCGCCGCGCTTGCGGATCGCTTCCGCAACGGCGCCGTGACCGTGCTCGACGCAGCGAACTTCAACATTCAAAAAACGGCCGATTTCGCGACGCTGCTTTTCGGCAGCGCGAAGGATGCGAAGAAAGGTCCGAGCACGCTTGTCGTTTTTGGACGCGACGAGCAGGCCGGTTCGCAGATCGCCCTCGTCGGCCGGAACCTCAAGAAAGTCGGCGTTACGCACACGGGTGCGCTCGACGTGAAAGACGTGCTGCGTTTTCATCGCATCGTCTTTACCGCCGATGCGTATCAACAGCTCGTCGGGACGCTGACCGCGAAGAACGGAGAAGCCCAGTAATGGACGCACGCGACGTTATCGTCTCGCCGCGCATCACCGAGAAATCGATGGCCAATGCGCTAGGCCAGCAGTACAGCTTTGTAGTGCATCCTGAAGCTACGAAGACGCAGATCCGTCACGCGATTGAAGAGATCTTCAAAGTGAACGTCGTGAAGGTCAACACGGTCAACATCGGCGGTAAGCGCAAGAGCTTCGCGCGCCGCGGCGTTCGCACCGAAGGCCACACGAAGGATTACAAAAAGGCTATCGTCACTCTGAAGCCGGGCCAGAAGATCGAACTGGGCGGCGTGAACTATTTCGAGCAATAATCATGCCAGTTAAAAAGTATAAGCCGACCAGCGCCGGCAAGCGCTTCATGACGACGCTCGATTTCTCCGACCTCAGCAACGTTGAGCCGGAAAAATCGCTCGTTGAAGTTCGCAAGAAGCACTCCGGACGGAACAATAACGGCCACATCACCGTTCGTCACAAAGGCGGCGGCACACGTAAACTCTATCGCATTATCGACTTCAAGCGCACGAAAGACGCCATCCCGGCGAAGGTCGCGACGCTCGAATACGATCCCAACCGTTCCGCGCGCATCGCGCTGCTGAACTACCGCGACGGAGAGAAGCGCTATATTCTCGCACCGCTCGGTCTCAAAGTCGGCGACGTCGTTGAGTCGGGTCCGGCCGCGGACATCAAGACCGGCAACTGCTTGCCGATCAAGAACATTCCGGTCGG
>CAZRQS010000216.1:0-4553 GCA_964602255.1 uncultured bacterium
AGTCTACTGCTCTACCAACTGAGCTAAAGGCGCAACCGGCTTAGTTTAGCGAGGAATACCCCGTTTGACAAGACGCCTCTAGAGTATTTCCAATTGGATGTGACAGAAACTCGTCCTTCCAGGTAGCGTTCGGGCAAGCGACTAATTACGCGCGACAGGTATGACGCTGGACGACCTCCGGCTGGGCGCGACAATTGCCGACGTGTTACGTGAAAACGTGTACGTCCGGCCAAACGCCGAGGCCGTTACCGACGGGAATCGCCGCCTGTCGTGGCATCAGCTCCATGAAGCGGCGCTTGCTTCGTGTTCCCATTTTGCAGCACTCGGCGTTGGCCGGGGCGATCGCGTCGCGGTCGTGTTACCAAATCAAATCGAAGCCGTCATCCTGTACTGGGCCTGCGCAATCTCCGGTGCGATTTTTGTCGGCGTGAATCCGCGGCTCGGTCACGACGAGCTCGAAAATATTTTGCGGCACAGCGGTGCGCGCGCGGCCTTCGCCGGCGACGAAAGTCTTGCGCAGCGAATAGCCGCGATGAGCATCGGAGATTTGGCCGAGGTCGTCAACGTTGACGCGACCGATCTCATCGGTATATTCGCACAGCCGCAACGAAGCAACGCATACCATTCGAAGCTGAATCGCGATGACACGTTCGCAATCAGCTATACGTCCGGAACGACCGGATCGCCGAAGGGCGTGGTCCTCTCGCACGGCAATCTGGTTTGGAATGCGGCGGCCGTAAGCGAACGGCTGCAATGCACGCCGGAAGATACCTTTCTGCTGACTGTCGGCATCACGCATATCTTCGGGTTATCACCCGGCATCCTGGCTGCGGCAATCAGCGGTTCGCGTTTAGTCGTGTTGAAGACGTTTGGCGCGGCGGCTGCGCTCGATCTCTGCGAGTGGGAACGCGTCACCGTGCTGCATGGAACACCCACGATGTTCGTGTTGCAACTTGCCGCGCAGCGCCGGGCACCGCGCGATTTGAGCACCCTTCGCACCGGCATTATTGCGGCAGCACCTGTGCATCCCGAACTTGTCGACGCAATCCGGTCCGAACTGCACTGCGACGTTCAAATTGCATGGGGTTTGACGGAGACGTCGCCGGCGGTCACAATGACCGGGTCTGACGATCCTGCGCCCGCGCGACGCACCAGCGTCGGCAGGCCGCTTCCCGGGGTGGAAGTGCGTGTAGAAAACGACGGATACGAGTTCGGTGAGATTCTCGTAAAAAGTCCGGCCGTTTTTCGTGGCTACTTCAACGATGAGGCCGTCACCGCTGCGCAATTCACTTCCGATGGGTGGCTGCGTACGGGCGACTTAGGAATCATGGACAGCGCGGGATTTCTGTACTTGAAAGGCCGGCGCAAGGAGATCATCATTCGCGGCGGGCTCCACGTGTATCCGGACGAAGTCGAGCGGCTTCTCGAGGAACTTGCGTGGGTTCAGGCCGTCGCCGTCGTCGGGATACCCGATGCGGTGCTCGGCGAACGCAGTTGCGCGTGCATCGTCGTCAATGAAAAGCTCGCCGGACCGGACGATGTGCTTACTGCAGTACGAAGCGCGATTTCCGCGCGCCTAGCCGACTACAAAGCGCCCGATGCCGTCTTGCGCGTTTCGGAGCTGCCGCGCAACGCGAGCGGTAAATTACTCAAACGTGTTTTACGCGAGGACGCTATCGCGCGCATCGCCGCTCATTAGCGTTTCCAACGCTTGCGGCGTCATTGCAGACCAGTAATAATGCCCCTGTGCGCGGCTGCATCCGCGTGCGAGCAGAAAATCACGCTGTTCCCGCGTCTCTACGCCTTCCGCAATGACCTCGATGCCCAAGGTTTGCGCCATCGAAATGATGGTGCTCGCAATCACGCCGGCTCCGGCCGCCTGGGGATCCACCGGCATAAATGAACGATCGATCTTGAGTGCGTCGATTGGGAAACGCTCGAGATAACTCAGCGACGAGTAACCGGTCCCGAAATCGTCCACGGAGATACGCGTACCGACCTGCTTGAGCGCATCGAGCACCATCGAAGATGACGCGGCGCTCTCCATGAGAATGCTCTCGGTCAGTTCCAGATCCAAATACTGGGCGGGAAGTGACGTTGCGTCCAGCGCTTCGCTGACCGAAGCGACGAGATCCCGGTCGAGTTGGCGCGCCGAGATGTTCACGGCGACAGGTACGGCTAAAAGACCGCGGCGTTGCCATTCGCGGTTCTGCCTGCAAGCCTCGCGCAAGACCCAGTCTCCCAGCGCGCTTATGAGTCGCGACTCTTCAGCAACGCCGATAAAGTCCTCGGGAGAAAGGAGACCGCGTTCCGGGTGATTCCAGCGCACGAGAGCTTCCACGGAGATGATGCGCTCGGTGCGCATTTCGACGATCGGCTGGTACACCAGCGTGAGCTCGCCGTGTGTTATTGCACGCCGCAACTCGTTCTCCAGAATGAAACGATCCAGCGAACGCGCGCTCATCGAATCGTCGAAAATGGCGTACCTGTCGCTGCCGCGGCGTTTGCTTTCGAACAGCGCGATGTCGGCCTGCTTGATGAGCGTGTCCGCATCGTGCGCGTGACTGGGATAAAGGCTCACGCCCATGCAACCGGTCACGACGAACTCGCGGCCTTCAATCGTGAACGGCTTGCGTATCACGTCGAGAACTTTCCGCGCGACGGTGGTGGCTTGTTCCACGATGTCGATCGCCGGCAATAGAAAGACGAATTCATCGCCGCCCATACGCGCAACCGTATCGCCGGCGCGAACGCATCCCTGTAAGCGCGCGCCCAATTCTTGCAGCAGTGCATCGCCGGTGCGATGACCCAGCGAGTCGTTGATACTCTTGAAGCGGTCAAGATCGAGGAAAAGCACGGCGACCATCCGGCCGTCCCTGCGGGCCTGCGACAACGCCATCGTCAGGCGGTCGTTCAAAAGCCGGCGGTTGGGAAGATTGGTAAGCGGATCGTGGTAGGCGAGATGCTCGATGCGCTGTTCGGCGGCTTTGCGCTCGGTGATGTCGGCCGCGGTCCCGACGATGCCGATAACTCGATCGTTTTGCTTCAGCGGGACAAGGCCGCAGGTTATGGTACGCTGATGACCGTCGAGCTGCACCATGCGCGCTTCGAATCGCTTCTCCTTGTGTGACTCACCCGCCATTTTCAGCAGCCGCTGCACGTCCGTCGAGAAGTCGGACACGAACACGTCCTTGAACGACATGCCGATGAGCTCGTGGTGCTTGTACCCCGTCATCTGCGCTAGACGTTGATTGGCGAGCGTGAATCTTCCGCTGACGTCCAGCGCGAAGACGGCGTCGGAGATCGTCTCGAGAATATTTTTGAGGAATTCGTTGGTCTTTTCGAGCGTCGATTCCGCGCGGTTACTGCGCGTTACGTCGACGGCGACGCATAAGACGAAGGCGCGCCCGTCGTCCAGGACGATTGGCCGCTTTACCGCCTGCAGCATGCGGCGTGCACCGGCGCTGTCGGAAACTTCGCGCGTCGAGATACGCGAGCGGCGCGTTTGCAGCACCTCGGCGTCTTCGGCAATCTCTTCTTCTGCGTGCTGCGCGTTCTGCGCGAAAAATGTCGCGGGTTTCCCAAGCATCGCGTCGACCGTCGTGCCGTGAAGATCCGCATACGCTTGACTGACGATGACGAAGCACCCGTCTTTATCGCGAATGCTTACGAATGTTGGTGTGAGATCGAAGGTTCTGCGAAGCAGTTCATCGGGAACACTGTCAGAAGCGGCCACGCCACTTGCGTTTGCGTACTCTAAGGCTGCGCGATGCACGGAATCGCACATTCGCTCCGGATCCGAGCGCAGAACGACATCGTGCGCACCGAGTTCCGCGGCCTGACGCACGACTTCCATATCTATCTGCGTGCTCGCTACGATAACGGGTTTACCGGCAGGCATAGTGCCGGCCGGATCCTGCGGACCGGCCAAAACGATAACGGCCGAGCAATCCTCGACGTTCTCTGCGATCGCAAAGCCGGCGCTCGTAAGCGCCGCAAGCACCTCGTGCGCTTCGCCGGCGCCTTCCCCCACTATGGCTACGCGAAGCGAATTGGCCGGGTCGTTCACGCTCGTGCGCGCCGCGCCGTCACGGCGAGCATCGACGGGTACATTTTGGCAAGTTCGCTCGCGGTCAGTGCTCTCGAATAGTAATAGCCTTGACCGTAGCGGCAACCCACGTTACGCAAGACGTCCTGTTGGCGTTTTGTTTCGATACCCTCGGCTACGACGCGAACGTCAAACGCTTCCGCGAGCGTCATGAGCGTGCGTACGATCGGCTCGCTCGCAACATCGCCTTCGTGTCCCGTTACGAACGACCGGTCGATCTTGATGGCGTCGACTTTGAATTGCTGTAGATACCGCAGCGAGGAATAACCTGTGCCGAAATCGTCGATGCAAATATTGAATCCGGCGTTTCGTAGCCGTTCGACCAGCGTATTCGGGCGCGTACCGGAATCAAGGATGACGCTTTCAGTAATTTCGAGCGTCAGTTCCGAAGGCTCGATGCCGAACTCGCCAACCGTTGCCATCAAGAACGACTCAAAATCGTTGT
>CAZRQS010000217.1:0-4531 GCA_964602255.1 uncultured bacterium
AGCATGACAAGCCGGCGGCCACGCTGAGCATGACAAGCCGGCGGCCACGCTGATCATGACAAGCCGAGAGGCTCTCCACGATGAAAAGGGCGTATACTACGGTTATGAAGCACGAAGTCACGCCCGAGGTGGTCAAGTCTGAGGCGCAGTGGCGCGAAGAACTCGGGCCTGACCGCTATCACATTTTGCGCGAGGCCGGAACCGAGCCGCCGTTCAGTGGAAGCCTACTGGAAGAGCGCGGGCCGGGAACGTTCCACTGCGCTGCGTGCGGCTACGAACTCTTTTCGTCGGATGCCAAGTTCGACTCGCACTGCGGATGGCCGAGTTTTACGCATCCGGAGCAACAGAAAAACGTGCGTTTGCTCGACGACAACAGCTACGGCATGAACCGTATCGAAGTGCGATGCAAGCAGTGCGATTCGCATCTGGGCCACGTGTTTGACGACGGACCGGGACCCCGCAACACACGCTACTGCATCAACTCGCTGTCGCTGCAGTTCATACCTACCGAAGGGTGACGGTAACCGCAGCCGGACGGCGGATTGAAACGCAGTTCATTACAGGCGCAAAAACGAACGCGCCTGTTCTCGTGTTTCTGCATGAGGGCCTGGGCTCGGTCGCAATGTGGAAGTCCTTCCCCCGGGATATCGTGGAAGCGACCGGATGCAGTGCGCTGGTCTACTCGCGCTATGGCAACGGCTTTTCCGAAGTTCTCACCGAGGATCGCCCCGTCACTTACATGCATGACGAAGCGCGCGCGTTGCCGCAGTTGCTCGATGCGTTCGATATAGACCGCGCGATTTTCATCGGCCACAGCGACGGAGCATCGATCGCCTTGATTAGCGCCGCGGAGATTGGCACGCGCGTTCGCGGCGTCGTCGCGGAAGCACCTCACGTCTTCGTCGAGGACCTTTCCGTGGAGAGCATTGCGCAAGCCAAGGTGCTCTATCAAGAAACCGGTTTGCGCGCGCGCCTTTCGCGGTATCACGAGGACGTCGATCGCACGTTCTACGGCTGGAACGATATTTGGCTACACCGGGACTTTCGAAGCTGGAACATTCGCGAGTACGTGCGCAATATCGAAGTTCCCCTGCTTCTTATACAAGGCGCGCGAGACGAATATGGAACGGCCACTCAGCTCGCAGCGATTGGCGAAGATGCACGCGGCCCGGTGGATTCGCTGTACTTGGCAAACTGCGGCCACTCGCCCCATCGCGATCGCGCCGATGTGGTCGTCGCAACCACATCCGCGTTCGTAAAATCGCTGCTTTAGGTTCGAACGGTAACGATAAGACGGACGCCCGCGGGCTCGATGAACCGCCGATCCGTCGGAAGCTCACCGCCCAGACCGTTGTATGGAACACCCAATCCCGGTAACGTGAACTTGCCGCTCACGGCGTTCGTGAGATTCGTTCCGGCGAGTGTCACGTCGGCGTTGCCGTACTGCCGGCCAACCGCGGCGTTCACAAGCGCGAACGCGTCTTGATTGAGCTCGTTGTTTTTTCCGCGAACAACGGTGTCCAATGCCGCATGCCAGCCGGCGTTATGCCAATTCAGGCCGAGCGAACCTTGCTGCTGCGGAATATTGAGGAATTGCTGTCCTGCGACCAAGTTCGAACCCGAGGTGGGATTTGCTACGGTGTCCGGCATGTTGAGCGGATACGCAACGTTGAGTCCGTAGCTCGCCGTGAGCAGCCAATGCGGCGTGACGCGTTTCGCGTAGCGAACTTCCGCACCCTGATAGACCGCATTGCCGACGTTGATCGGAAACGACGTAAGCGGCGCGTTCGGCGAAGCACAGGCGTTGAGCGGGTAGTAGACTTCGATGGGATCGCGCAGATTGGTACGATAGAGCGAGACGTCGATGCTGGACTCTTCGCCGAAACGATGGCCGAATCCGAGCTCGTACTCCGTCGCATGCTCCGGTTTCTCGTTCGGATTGCCTTGACCCGCGATGACGCAATTTACGTCGGGCGGCGGAAGTGCGGAAACGGGAAAAACGTACCGTTCGATCAGCAGCGGCGCGCGCAAGCCGGTACCGGCCGAAGCGCGCAGCACGGTGCTGGGATCGACGTCGTAGCTGATACCGACGCGGCCGTCCAAATTCGAGCCGAACGTCGAATAATTCGATAAGAACACGCCTCCCTGCACGCGCAGTTGCTTCGTGGGCCGCACGGTTCCGCGAACGAAATACGAGGCGATGTTTTGTTTGAGCGTTCCGTCAAGCCCGTCTGCCGTAAACGATTCGCCGCGCAAGTATCCGCCGACGGCGAACTCACTGGTACCCATGTCGCGCTGCCAGAGCAGCGAGAGGTTTTGCCGCTTGTCGTGGTGCGTGAGATCGTACGGCGAGAGCGGACCTGTGCCCGCGAACGTCACGTCATTGTCCGACGCGCTCAAGTTGTAGACGAGCGAACCGGCGCCGAGCGGCGCGCGGCCGTCGAGCATGTATGCGCGGATATTCTGTCCGAGCGTTGCGGCGCCGGGGCCGATGAACTCATCGCCCGCGGATTGCGCGGAAGGATTCACCGGAGCATTGAATGCGCCGCTTTCATCGCGCGTGTTTCCGAGCGCGAAGATGCGCAAGCCGATATCGGCTTGCTGTGAGAACGACCATTGTACATTTGCCAGCATCGAACGGCTGGAAACGGCGGAGCCCAAACGTAGCGGCGCGGTGCTCGAGCACGGATCCGCCGGCGGGGCAGCGTTACACCACGCGACGTTTTGATCCACGTAACCGCGGCTTTGACGGTCATCGAGCGCAAAAGCGTAACCAAAACGTCCATGCGTGCCGGTGGTGTTGTACCAGCCTTCGTTCGTTCCGAACGATCCGGTGGACAACGAGAAGGCGGAATGCGCCTGGCGCGTGGGGCTGAGCGAAAGAAGGTTTACCGCACCGCCGATCGTGTTGCTGCCCTCATTATCGCTGGGGCCTAAGCCTTCGGTGACGTCGACGTTCGAAAACGCTGCAACGGGAAAGTGCGAGAGATCCAGGTCGCCTGTGTTCGCATCGTTCAAAATTTGACCGTCGAGCGCGACGAGCGTTTCCGACGGATCGGGGCCGCGAAGCGCGACAAGAGCCGGCGCGCTTTCCGATCCGCCGTCGGGGCGCGCAAACGTGACGGACGCAACTTGTTGCAATCCTTGCGTAACGCGATCGAACCCGAGTGCATCCATATCGGAGCGCGTGACGATGGCGCTTGGTACGGCGTCGCGCTGCAACGCGAGCTTACCGTCGACGCGAACGCTGCCTATGACGCGTAGTTGCGGTGTGTCGAGCGGCTCGAGCGTCACGTCGACGCGCTCGTCGTCATGATCTACGACCACCGGACCGGCGGCCGTCGGCGCGAAGCCTACTGCCGTTGCATGGACATGGTACGTGCCGCGATCGACACGAACGCTGAAAGCGCCGCTTGTATCCGTTGTCGCATTCACGGTTTTAGCGCCGCGCATCTCGACGTGAGCGCCGGAGATGGGCGATCCGCCAGGCGCCGAAACGTGCCCGGACACTAAGCAACAAAGGGCAAGCAAAATCGTCATATCGTCACAGACTGTCGTAAAAGTTTCTTAAATATCGCTGGGCTCGCCGGTTAAAGTTCGGGGCGTTCTTGGCAGCGCTCGGTTTGCGGTCCCTCCGCCGGAAAGATCGAAAACATGGTGCCCTTTTTGACCAAAATGTCCTGTCCGTGGCGGAAGTAATTGAAGATCCCGACGGCCGCACCTAAGAACGGGACCGGGAGCGCGCCCAAATAGCCGGGAGCGCTGCCGCTCTTGCCGCTTTTCTCCAGGTCGCTTGCGTTGTGGTCTAAGACGACACCGAGGCGAACGTGGCCGGGCAACTCGAGGTAGCGCGGTTCGAGGACCAGCGCCCCGGGGCGCCCGTTTCTCCCGGCAGAGGATGCGATGGCAACAATTCCATAGCCCATCGTCCGATCCGGAATGACGATTGTGTTTTTCACCGTTACGGCGTTGACCGTTTCGAAACGGAAGAAGTCGCCGGGCTGCGCAGTTGCCGAATCGACGCTGTCGAGCATTTGAACGGCAACCACCCGGCAGGGACTGAGTTCCGGAATCGACGTGACGTCTGCCCGAGCCGCACCAGCATTGAGCGCACCTAGCAAACACAGAGCCATTGTGGCCCTGAGCACGTTCAAAGCGTATCGCACTTAGCCGCAAATATGAAATCGCTCTCCGCCAATCCTTTGATTTTGTGCGTCCAAATTTGAAGCGTGACGCGGCCCCACGCTAAGTAGATGTCGGGATGATGACCGATCTTCTCCGCCAGATCGCCCACGCGATTGACGAAGTCCAGCGCCTCGCGAAAATTCTTGAAGCGGTACGTCTTCTGCAAGTAGTCATGATCGTTATGCTCGAGCTGCCAATCCGAACCGAGCTGCTGCAGCAGCGTCTCTGATTGCTCGCGATCAAACGGCGGCACGCCGCCCTTGCACGGTATGCACTCTTTCTGCGCCAAGTCCGTCATCATTTGCCATCCTGAGCTTGTCGAAGGGTGAGCTTGTCGAAGGGTGAG
>CAZRQS010000218.1:0-4512 GCA_964602255.1 uncultured bacterium
TCAAGCACGTCACCAAGCCGTTCTGGATTCTCACGCCCATCAATCTTTTGGAAGAACTTGCGCGACCGGCTACGCTGGCGGCACGCTTGTTCTTCAATATTTTCGTCGGCGAGCTGCTGTTCATCATCATTGCCTCGATTATCACCGCGAAAGTGATGATCGGTCCGGTCAATCTCTCGCTGGTCGTCACGGTCGTGCCGTTCTTCATTCAGTTCTTCAACTTTTTCGTCGGCACCGTACAAGCGTTTTTGTTCACTCTCCTCGCAATCGTCTATCTCTCGCTGGCGGTTGGCGAACAACACTAGTCGTTTACGAAAGGCAAGTTCTTGAGTTCTGAAGCGTTAGTTGCTGCGTTCACCCTGCTCGCGTTCGGCATCATCATCTCGGGCGTCGCGCTGGGCTCGGCCATCGGCGACGGTAACGTTGCATCGAAGGCCGTCGAGTCGATCGCGCGTCAGCCCGAAGCGCGTCCCAACATTCTGACCTTCATGTTCCTCGGCGTGGGCGTTCTGGAAGCATTTCCAATCATCGCGCTAGGCCTTGCGTTCTACGTTCTGTTGGTCGTTGCGCAGGTTCCCACGCTCCTCACGCATATCATCGGCGCCACGAAGTAAGAACGGCACTTCATGTTCCTCAAGCTCGACGGGACGTTTATCGTACAGCTCATCAATTTCGCAATATTTTTTGCGATTTTGAACGTTGTCTTCATCCGTCCCGTCAGCAGAGCGATCGTCCAGCGTCGCGAATACATCAATAGCGTCACCAATGATTACGATCGCTATCAAGCCGAAGCACGTTCGCTGCGCACGGAAGCCGAGGCGATCCGTGCGGCTGCGCGTCGAGAAGCCGAAGCCGCGCTAGCGAAGGCGCGCGCCGGCGCGTCGAACGAAGCCGCCGCAATCGCAACGCAATACGGCCAGCAAGCCTCGCAAGTCATAGAGCAGGCGCATCGCACCGTTGAAAGCGAGCTGGAAAGCGCGCGGGTGAAAGAACCGCAAATGGTGAGCGAACTCGCATCGCTCATGCTCGAGCGGACGCTGACGGAGAGCGCATAGTGAATTACCAAGCGATTGCGCTCTACAGCCAGGTTGCCTCATCGGTCCTGTTCCTGGTTGCTATCATCTGGATTTGGATGAAGTTCATTCAGCCGGCAGTGCTGAGCGCACAACAAACCGCGAATGCGCGAATCGCCGAAGCGGAGCGCCACCGCGACCAGGCCAAATCCGCGCTTGACGCACTGCAAGGAGAGGTTGAGAGCGCGCGAGTCGATGCGCTCGCCATAAAGCAGCGCGCCGACGCGCAAGCGCAGACGGAGTATCAAGCGATATTGCGCGAAGCGCGCGAGGCCGGCGAGCGTGTGTTGCGCAACGCGCAGGGTGAACTGGCGCGCAGCCGCGCCGCGGCGCGCGAACAGCTGCGCGACGAGTTGCTGGAAAAAGCGCTGAACGACGCTCGCGCGCAAGCAGCGCAGCGCGTGGACGAAGCCGTGAACGAGCGGCTAGTGGTGTCATTTTTGAATAGCCTCGAACACGGTGGTGTCCGCAACTAATGGCAAACGAAAAGGTCGCCCGGCGCTACGCCTCTGCAGTCTTTCAACTCGCCGGTGACGAGCGCGCTGTCGATTCCGTCGGCAAGGATCTTCACGTGCTGAGCGATGCGATCTACGAGGACGCGACCACCAAGGAATTTTTTCTCTCGCCGGTTATCCAGCGCAAAGAGAAAGAGCAAGTGCTCACCGCCGCGTTCGCAGGCAAGGCTCACGAGGTCGCGCTGCACACCGTTCTGCTCCTCGTGCGCAAGCGCCGCGAGGCGCTCCTGAAAGAGATCGTCGCGCAGTACGACGTGCTGCAGATGCAGTCGCGCGGCGCGGAGCCGCTGACCATTACGTCGGCGAAGGAGATTTCTCGAGACAGGCTGCGCGAGCTGGTCTTGCGGCTGGAACAGATTTACAGCAAGACATTCGACGTGACGCAATGCGTCGACCCCAGCCTCATCGGCGGCGTGCAGATCATGATGGGCGATCGGCGCGTCGACGGTTCGGTCGAGGGCCGCTTGGAAGAACTTTCGCGAACGCTGTTCGCCAAAAACTAACGCTAAGGACAAGACATGATTAACGCTGACGAAATTGCGGGCATTTTAAAACAACAGATTGCGAGCTTCAAGGCCGAGGTTCAAGAAGATCAGGTCGGCACGGTGATTGAGGTGGGCGCCAATCTTGCCCGCGTCTACGGCCTGCAAAGCGTGCGCGCATCCGAATTGGTTGAGTTCCCGAACGGCGTGCAGGGCGTCGCCCTTAACCTGGAAGAGGACAACGTCGGCGTCGTGATCATGGGCTCCGACCAAGACATCAAAGAAGGCGACAAGGTGCGCCGCACGGGCCGCATCGCTTCCGTTCCGGTAGGCGAAGCACTGCTCGGGCGCGTCGTCGATCCGCTCGGCACTCCCATCGACGGCAAAGGTGCAATTGAGACGCACAAATACCGCACGATTGAAAACGTCGCGCCGACGGTCGTGCAGCGTCAGCCGGTCAAGCAGCCGATGTTCACCGGTATCCGCGCGATCGATGCGCTCATCCCGATCGGCAAAGGCCAGCGCGAGCTGATCATCGGCGACCGCAGCACCGGCAAGACGGCGATTGCGATCGACACGATCATCAATCAAAAAGGCAAGAACGTCTTCTGTATCTACGTCGCCATCGGTCAGAAGAACTCGACGGTCGCCGCACTGGCGCAAATCCTCGAGCAAAAAGGCGCGATGGAATACACGACGATCATCGCCGTGAGCCCGTCCGACGCGGCCGCGCTTCGCTGGATTGCGCCGTTCTCCGGCGCAGCGATGGGTGAAGAACTCATGTACGGCGGCAAAGACGTGCTGATCATTTTCGACGATCTCACCAAACACGCGCAGTCGTACCGCGAGATGTCGCTGCTGCTCCGCCGTCCGCCGGGCCGTGAAGCCTATCCGGGCGACGTCTTCTTCCTACACTCGCGTTTGCTCGAGCGCGCTGCCAAGCTCTCCGACGATCTGGGCGGCGGTTCAATGACCGCACTTCCGATCATCGAGACGCAGGCCGGAGACTTCTCCGCATACATTCCGACGAACGTGATCTCGATCACGGACGGTCAGATTTACCTGACGCCGCAGCTGTTCTTCCAAGGTATCCGTCCCGCCGTCGACGTCGGCCTTTCGGTCTCGCGCGTCGGCGGTTCGGCGCAAACCAAGGCGATGAAGAGCGTTGCAGGTCAGCTCAAGCTCGAGCTTGCGCAATACCGCGATCTCGCGGCTTTCGCCAAACTCGCGAGCGACCTGGACAAATCGACGCAGATGCAGTTGCTGCGCGGTGAGAAACTGACCGAGCTGCTCAAACAGCCGCAGTACCAGCCGATGGCAAACGAAGATCAAGTCGCCATTCTGTACGGCGCTACCAAAGGTTACGTCAACGACATCCCGACGGATCGTCTGCAAGAGTGGGCTCGCGGATTCGTTTCGTTCCTGCACGAGAAGTACGCGGATATTCCGCAGGCGATCGCGCAGAGCGGACAACTCCCCGACGAGGTCAAGCAGAAGCTCGACGCCGCGTTAGCGGAGTTCAATAAGAGCTTCTAATGGCGTCAGTCAGAGATCTTCGCGATCGTATCCGGTCGCTGAAGAACACGCAGCAGATTACCAAAGCGATGAAGCAAGTCGCAGCGGCAAAGATCCGGCGTGCCGAGATGGCGCAGAAACAAGCGCGCCCATATGCGGACACGCTCAGTGAGATGCTGCGCGATCTGATGGCGAGCGCGGGCAATGTCGATCACCCGTTCATGAAACCGGGCGCTTCGGGCGCGCCTTCCGGCGTGATCCTCATGACCGCGGACAAAGGCCTTGCAGGGGCGTTCAACTCGAACATTACCCGTCAAGCCGAGCTGTATCGCCGCGATCACTCGAACGTCCAGTTTTACACCGTCGGCCTCAAAGCACGCAACGCCGTGCGCCGTTTCGGCATGCCCGACCATGCAACGTGGCCGCTCAACGCACCGTCGAAGTTCGATGCGGCGCGCGAGGTTGCGCATCGCGTTACCGACGACTTCGTCGCCGGCAAAATCTCCGACATCACGCTCATTTCCTCGAAATTCGTTTCGATGATGTCGCAGAAGCCGCAGACGCGGCGGCTGGTTCCGATCGTTGCAAGTGAAATGGCGGCAAACGAACCCGAGCACACCGGCCCCAAAGGTGCGGTCGAGTTCGCGCCGTCTCCGGAAGCCGTGCTCTCGCGCCTATTGCCGAAATATCTCGAGTTCACGATCTTCTCGGCAATGCTCGAAACCGATGCCGCGTTCTACGCAGCGCAGCTGCTCGCGATGAACAATGCAACAGATAACGCCGGCAAGCTCATCGACGAACTGACCATCGCGATGAACAACGCGCGCCAAGCCGCGATTACCAAAGAATTGCTCGAAATCGTCGGGGGCGCAGAAGCGCTCACCAGCTCGTAGTCCTTCGACAAGCTCAGCCCTTCGACAAGCTCAG
>CAZRQS010000219.1:0-4455 GCA_964602255.1 uncultured bacterium
TGAGCGACGTTCCCGCTGAGCTCGGCGAGAGTGTGTTTTCGACGGCGGAAGCGTTTCCGACGGTTGAAGTCTCCGGTCCTGAAAAAGCGGCGATTCTGATCATCACGCTCGGTCTCGAACTCTCCGCCACGATCTTCAAGTTCTTGCGGCAGGACGAAGTCGAGCGCATCGTACTCGAAATCGCGAAGATCTCAACGGTTCCGCTGGAGAAGCGCGACTCGGTCATCACCGAGGCGTACCAGCGCGCGATTGCGCTCAAGTATATCAACGAAGGCGGTATCGAGTACGCCAAGGAGATTCTCGAGCGTTCGTTCGGCGCGGGACAAGCCGACGACATGACCAACCGGCTCTTTGCGGCGCTCAAACATGGCAATCCGCTGGAGCTGATCAAGAAAACCGAGCCGGCGCAGTTGCTGCAGTTCATTCAAGACGAACACCCGCAGACGATCGCGCTTATCCTCGTGTACATGGCGACGGATCAAGCCGGTGCTGTGCTTTCCGCGTTACCGCCCGAACTTCAAGCCGAAGTCGCAATGCGTATTGCCATTCTGCAGAAGA
The DNA here is from genome assembly GCA_964602255.1 of uncultured bacterium. Taxonomy (GTDB): domain Bacteria; phylum Vulcanimicrobiota; class Vulcanimicrobiia; order Vulcanimicrobiales; family Vulcanimicrobiaceae; genus CAZRQS01. The sequence continues at coordinate 559 of CAZRQS010000219.1, forward strand.
CGGCTCCCGAAGTTTTGGAGCAGCTCGACGAACTGCTCGGACGGCGCTTGCTGGTTACCGGCGCGGACTTCGCCAAAGCCGGCGGCGTGCAATCGTTGGCGAACGTCATGGGCTTTGTCGATCGCGAAACGGAAAAGAATATTCTCGAAGGTTTGGCCAAGCGCGATCCCGAGCTCGCGACGGAAGTCAAAAATCTGCTCTTCGTCTTCGAAGACATCGTCAATCTGGACGACCGCTCCATTCAGCGCATTCTCAAGGAGGTCGACGGCAAAGAGCTCGCGCTCGCGCTCAAGACGGCAAACGAAGAGCTCATGGCGCGCATCTACAAGAACATGTCTTCGCGCGCCGGCGAGACGCTTCGCGAGGAGATCGAGCTGCTCGGACCGGTTCGCATGCGCGAAGTCGGCAAAGCGCAGCAATCGATTGTCGACGTCATTCGCACGCTCGAAGAAAACGGTCAAATCATCATCGCGCGCGGCGCGAAGGACGAGAAACTGGTCTAACCTTTTGGGGCGGGTCGTAAAGGGCGCACAGGTCGCGCAACAGACGTATCTCATCAAGCCGCCGCCGGTACGTGCGCCGCAGCCGCGGTACGTCGCGCCCGACGAAGACGATGCGGTCTTCGCGCAGTTGCACGGGCAGACGTCCGACTTTTCGCCAACGGTGTCGTTTGACGAGCCGGCCGTCGACATGGACGCAGCGCGCGCCGAAGCGGCGAAGCTGATAGACGATGCTTCCGCGGATGCGGAAAGACTTCTCAACGACGCCAGGCAACGTGCGCTACAATTAATTGACGACGCCGAGAAAGGCGTGCGTGAGATCGAAGAGCTGGCGAAGAAGAGCGGCTTCGAACAGGGCGTCGCGGACGGGCGCGCAGCGGCGCAAGCCGAGATGGACGAGATGCTCGATACGATGCGCGGCCTCATCGAGATGGCGCGTATCGAACGCCATAAGATTATCGAGAGCGCAGAACCCGAAATTGTTCGGCTGTCGGTTTCGATTGCCGAGCGGATCCTGAGCGGACACGTTGCACTGGCGCCGGATACGGTGCTGGATATGGTTCGGTCCGCGATCACGCGCCTGGTGAACCGCGAAACGGTCACCGTGCGCGTCAATCCCGCGGATATCGAAACGATGCGCGGACATCGCGAGCGCCTGATGGCCATGAACGATATCGACAACGTGCGTCTCATCGAGGACCAGCGCGTCGATCGCGGCGGCGTGATTATCGAGACCGACGCCGGAACGATCGATGCGAAGATTTCGACGCAGCTGCGGGAAGCTCGCCGGTTACTCGCGGTCGAGGAGCCGATTACCGTGGCTCCGTCAAATGAACCGGCGCTGATCAATCCGCCCGCGCAAGCGAGCTGACCGTGGCGCAGAATTTACCGGTATTCAGCGCCGGCAAATACATCGGCATGCTTGAATCGGTGGACTTGGTACGCCAGAACGGCAAGGTGCGCGAAGTCATTGGCGTAGTCATCGAGAGTCTCGGCCCGAACATGGCCATCGGCGAGACGTGTCACATTCAATATAAACGTACGGCCGAACCGGTGCTCGCCGAAGTCGTAGGATTCCGCGACAATAAAGTCCTCATCATGCCGCTCGGCGATCTGATGGGTATCGGCGCGGGAAGCGAAGTCGTGAGCCTGGGCAAACCGCTCGAGATTGGCGTAACCGACGATCTTCTCGGCCGCGTGCTGGACGGTTTAGGGCATCCCATCGACGGCAAGGGACGCATCTTTGCCGAAAAGCGCGCGCGCATCTCTGCGCCGCCACCCGCCGCAATGTCGCGCAAGCGCATTACCCAGCCGCTCATGCTCGGTATTCGCGCGATCGACGGCATGATGACGTGCGGCAAGGGGCAGCGCGTCGGCATCTTCGCCGGCAGTGGCGTGGGCAAGTCGACGATTTTAGGGATGATCGCGCGCGATACGGCAGCAGACGTGAACGTCATCGCGCTCATCGGCGAGCGCGGCAAGGAAGTTCGCGACTTCATCGAGCGCGACTTAGGCGAAGAAGGATTACGGCGCAGCGTCGTCATCGTCTCGACGAGCGACCAGCCTGCGCTTGTACGCATCAAAGCCGCATTCGTTGCAACGACGATCGCCGAGTACTTTCGCGATCAGGGGCTCGACGTGATGCTGATGATGGACAGCGTGACACGCTTCGCGATGGCGCAGCGCGAAGTCGGTTTGGCCATCGGCGAACCCACGACCACACGCGGTTACACGCCATCGGTCTTTGCGCTCTTGCCCAAACTGCTGGAGCGCGCGGGTACGTCGCAAAGTGGAACGATTACCGGCCTCTACTCCGTGCTGGTCGACGGTGACGACATGAACGAACCGGTCGCCGACGCGGTGCGCTCGATATTAGACGGACACATCGTGCTTTCGCGTAAACTGGCTGCTGCGAATCACTATCCGGCTATCGACGTGCTCGGCAGCGTGAGCCGTGTTATGACCGACGTGGTGGACCAGAATCACTTCTCTGCTGCATCGGCGGTGCGCGACGTGCTGGCAACCTACCGCGATGCCGAAGACCTCGTCAACATCGGCGCATATGTTCCCGGAAGCAATCCGCGGGTCGATTTGGCGCTCTCCAAGATCGAAGCGATCCGCCATTTCCTGCGGCAAGGTATCTACGAAGCGTCCAGCTATGAGGATACGGTCAACCAACTCATGGGTGTGGCATGAGCAAGAAATTCAAGTTTGTGCTCGAGCCGGTGCTGGGCCACCGCGAGCGCATCGAAGACGAGAAGCAACAGGCGTACGCAGAACGCCGGCAAGAGCTCACGGCGGCGCAGGAAGAGCTCGCGCGGCTGAACGGCGAGTTCAAGCGGTATTCCGCCACACTGCGCGAGGACCACAAAAGCCTGGACTCCGAGCAGCTGCGAGCGCACTACGCGCATTTGGAATATTTGGATCGACGTATCACGATGCAGCACGGCGTCGTTTCGCAACGGCGCATTGCCGTCGAACGGGCTCGCGCGGACCTGGTTGAAGCGAGCAAAGACCGCAAAGTCATTGAAAAACTCAAGGACAAACGCTTTGAAGAGCATCGGGCGCTGGAAGCCGCCTTCGAACAGAAGGAGCTCGACGATGCGAACAATCGACAACATGCACGCCAATCCTCGCGTGCCGAGGTGAACACATGATCGTTACAAGACGGCGCCGTAAACCGTTCCCATGGAAGCGTGTGCTCATACCATCGGTGATTATCGCACTGCTCGTCGCAGCGCTGTGGTGGACGCCCTCCCGTACGTGGATCGTAGACCGGCCGGTCTTCAAACCGATCGCTAAACTTTTCGATCCCGTTGCACAGCAACAGACGATCAAAAGTCAAGACGCTCAGTTATCGGAGCTGCAGCAACGGCTCGCGGCTGCGAACTCGCAGATCGCCGATCGCGATAAAGAAACCTCGAAGCTGCAAACCCAGCTCAACGACGCGCAACAGCAAGCCGCCGTAACGAGCGTGCCGCTCAAACAAAAACCGCTGCCGCAAGCGAGCGCTCAGCCTACTGCTGCTGCCAACGATCTCTCCGCGCAAGGCACGCCGGACATGCGGCGTACCGCACAGGTTTGGGGTGCGATGGATTCGGAAGCGGCGGCGAAGATCGTGCAGAAGTTGCCGACGGACTACGTTGCGCGCGTTTTTGCGCTGATGTCTCCCGACTCCGTAGGAGCAATCTTGGAAAATCTCCCGCCCGCATACGCGGCGCGTTTGACGCAGGAGCACCCCGAGTTCACAGGCAATACTTCGGCTCCATGATTTCTTCACTGCGTTCGTACTGGTGGTCGACTGAGCGGATATGTCCGTGAATTCAGCGCGCCACGAAGCAGTTAGCAAGGCCGCCGGAATTCAACCGGCGGCCTTTGTTTCATATAGCCGCAGCAT
>CAZRQS010000220.1:0-4450 GCA_964602255.1 uncultured bacterium
GCGGTTACAACAACGGCGGTTACAACAACGGCGGCTATAACGGTCAGAACGACGGCCACGGCGATGAAAGCAACCATCGCCATCACGGCTAGGCCCGGTACGTCACAGCAAGCCTAGAAAATCGCTAAACAGCCGTAGCAGGGTTCGAGTTTGACCGGACCCTGCTTCGCGCGCACGGGTAGCTGCGCTCATGTACGCATGCAGCTCGTGGCGGCGCCATTCGATCTCGGCTAGAATCCATGGTTCCATTGCGGCACGACGGGTTGTCGGTTTAGGCAGGCCTTGACGGCGCGTACCGTTCTCTCCACGTCTTCTTGCGTGGTTTGCCAGTTACAAACGCTCACACGCATCGCGCGACGGCCGCGCCACGTCGTAGCGCCGAAGAATGCCTCACCGTCATTAACGATATCCGCAATGACCGCGTCGGTGTAGCGATCGTGCTCTTCGTCAGCCGCGCCTGGCCTAGGGTCGATGAATCTCACCAAGCCTTGATTGAACGTAGGCTCCCAGAGAAGTTGCGCGCCTTCGAGCTGCGCAATTCCCGTAACAATTGCGTGCGCATGTTTGCAGCAACGATCGATGAGGTCTTCAACTCCATCGCGACCGAGTTCACGAAGCGCCGCGTAGGTAGAAAAGCCGCGCGCGCGGCGCGACCACTCCGGGTTCCAAACGAACGGATCGCGAACGTCTGCGGTCATGGGAATGTACGGCACGGGCTGAAACATTGCTGCGCGATGAGAGGCCGCGTCACGCACGAAAGCAAAACCGCTATCGAACGGAACGTTGAGCAGCTTATGGCCGTCGGTTGACCACGAGTCGGCGAGATCTACGCCGCGCGTGAGATGACAGTACCGCGCACTTGCAGCTGCCCACAGACCGAACGCGCCATCGACGTGCACCCACGCTCCATGTTCCTTGGCTAGGGGAATCAGCGTTTCAAAGGGATCGAACGCGCCCGTATTGATGTCACCGGCCGCAAGCAGCACCATTGCGGGGGTGTCGCTGTCGCGTAGTGCTGCGCGCAACGCGTCGGGCGTGAGCCGAGCGTCGTTGCCGGTCGCAATGACAACGATATGGTCTACGCCCAAGCCGAGCAGTTTGATTGCACGTTCGATTGAACCGTGATGAGTTGCGCTCGTAATTACCCGAATTGCGGGTGCCCCGTACAGGCCTTTTTGCTCGACGTTCCAACCACGATGCGTCAAAAGCGCATGGCGCGCCGCTGAAAAACACGTCGCGTGCGCCATTTGGCAGCCGGTAACCATTGCGAAACTCGCGTGAGCGGGCAAGCCGAAGAGATCCTTTAACCACGTTCCCGCGACTTCTTCAACGATTGCTGCCGCAGGCGCCGATTGAAACTGGACGGCGTTTTGATCCCAAGCCGATGTGAGCCAATCCGCAGCGAGCGCAGAGGGTAGTGAGCCGCCTATCACCCATGCGAAAAAGCGGCCGCCCGCGGAGCCCGTGAGTCCGCCTTCCACGTCCGCAACCAACTCCTCAATGACGCGTTCGGGCGGCATGCCTGCATGCGGTAAATCTTTCGCCAGTCTGCGACGAATCGTCGCCGCGCCTGCGCGCGCACCAACGGGCGCAGTGTCCAGCGATTTCAAATACGCGAGCGCCCCGTTGAGCGCAACCTCGAGCGGCTTACGGAAAATGGAGTCGATCTCGATCATGCATTTAGCCTATGTTGCGCCGGCGTCTGCCGCGACCCGGATCTTGCGAACTTTGGAGGGGCGCAAGCCGGCTTGGGCAAGATAGCAGACGTGAAATCAATAGACACCGGTATGTTCGATGAAATTTCACTCGACCGGTTGCGGCACCGCACAAGTGAGAAGTGGTCGACGTACCCGCCCGATGTCTTACCGGCGTTCGTAGCCGAGATGGACTTCGAGCTCGCGCCGCCCGTCGCCGATGCGCTGCACCGCGCGGTCGATTTGGGCGACTGCGGATACGCGTCGATCGCGGAATTGTGCCCTGCGTTTGCGCATTTCGCGGCTCAGCGCTTCAATTGGAGCGTCGATCCGCGATCGATATTTGCCGTACCGGACATCATGGCCGGCGTTACGGAGAGCCTCCGCGCGCTCACCGAAGCGGATTCAGGCGTCGTTATCAATCCGCCCGTATATCCGCCGTTCTTCGAGGTCATACGTGCCGCAGAGCGCCAAGTCGTTGAGGTTCCTACGACTTGCACGGACGAAAACCGGTGGACGATCGATTTCGAGGCGCTAGAGCGCGCGTTCGCCGCCGGCGCACAAGCGTATCTGCTGTGCAGTCCGCATAATCCCGTGGGACGGGTTTGGTCCGCGGACGAGCTTACACGTATTGCGTCATTGGCGGATCGTTATAACGTGCTCGTGATCTCGGATGAAGTGCACGCACCGCTGACGATGCCGTCAATCGAATACGTGCCGTATCTGCGCATTACCGGCGGCAATCGACGCGCCGTTGCATTGACGTCGGCATCAAAAGCATGGAACATCGCGGGACTCAAATGCGCGCTTATCGTTACGGGTTCGGAGGACGTACGAACCGCGGTGCGAGCAAGACTCAAGGCAAACCCGACGGAAACGCGCTGGCGCGTCGGCCATCTAGGCTCGCTGGCAAACTGCGCCGCATTTCGCAACGGCGGTACATGGCTCGACGAGCTGCGCGCGTATCTCGATCGCAACCGCCGGCACCTATCGAACTTACTCCAACAGCACATTCCGAAGGCGCGCTACATCGAACCCGAGGCTTCCTATCTCGCCTGGGTCGACTGCAGCGAATTGTCGCTCGGGCCGGATCCGGCCGCACATTTCCTATCGCGCGGCCGTGTCGCACTTGAAGCAGGCTACAAATTCGGAAAAGAAGGCGAGCAGTACGTGCGCGTCAACATGGGCACGTCCCGCGCTATGCTAACCGAGATTGTCAATCGGATGGCGGCAGCGCTCTAATTACTGCGCGACCGTAAACGCAACGATCTCATTTTTCTCGCGGTGATTGCTCCAAAAGCGCGTGCCGTCGTAGGCGAGCGCACGCCCTTGAAAATTGACGCGCGCGATGTCGTCGGCTTTCGGCCGGCCATCACGCGCATCAATTCGTGTCAGAAAATATTCGTCGGTCTCTTCATCATCTGTACCGAGCACATAGAAGACGCCGCCGACAATAACTTGCCCGCAAATGCCGTGCGGCGCCTCGATAACGGTACCGACATGCCCGTCTAGGTCCATCGAAACGATCCGCTTGTTATACCACTGGCTGACATAAAGACGATCGCCATCATATCCAAGCTGCGATCCAGTGTCATCCGGACACGGAATCGGGCCTTCCTTGAATCCATGCCCCGGAATGTATTTGCGAATGACCCGATGATCTTCCGGACCTTCAGAAAGAAGCACGCGCAGTTCATCGCCCATGACCGTAATTCCGTACGGTTTGCCGGGCGCGACCGTTTCCTCACGCACCGTCCAATGCAGCGGATCGAGCCCATAGATCCGGCACGTATCGAGCGACCCCATCCACAACGTCTCACCGTCAAATGCGAGCCCTTGCGGCCGCGGCGCGGGCGAGAGCATCCGGCTAACTTCCGTAATCATCTTCATCGTCTGCATACGGCCGCATTTTGAACTCAAAGTAGAAGCCTCCCGCCGCCACTTGACCAAACGCCACCGTAAGTATACACTTACCGTAAGTGAACACTTACCATCACAAGCTGGACGCGCTTGGCGACCCGACCCGCCGGGCAATTTTCGAGCACTTAGCACGAACGCCGATGGCAGTCGGAGAGCTCGCAAGCAAGTTTCCGATAAGCCGCCCCGCGGTCTCACAACATCTGCGCGTACTCAAAGACGCCGATCTCGTGATCGACCGCCAACTCGGCACGCGCCGGATCTACCAGATAAGCCCAGAGGGAGTCGCAACATTGCGAAGCTACTTCGATCAATTCTGGAATCGTGCGCTCGACGCGTTCAAATCGGCTGCTGAAAAACGGGAGAAGTAAAAGATGATGACCTCCGAAATCGCGGTCCGCAAATCGGTCACCGTGGAAACATCGCAAGAACACGCATTCGACGTATTCGTCCACAAGCTATCGTCATGGTGGCCACCGGAACACTGTTTAGGCGAAGCACCCTTAAAGGAAGCCATCGTCGAAGCTCGCGCCGGCGGCCGCTGGTACGAAATCGACAGCAAAAACGCCCAATGCAACTGGGGCCACGTAGTCGCATACAATCCGCCAAAAAGCATCACACTAGCCTGGCAAATCAGCGCGGACTGGAAATATGATCCAACGATCTACACGGAAGTAGAAGTGCGATTCATTGCCCAGACGCCTGAAATTACGCGCGTCGACCTCGAGCACCGCGGCCTTGAAGCATACGGCGACAAAGCCGAAGCAATGCGCGAACTCTTCGAACGTCCGGATGCATGGCTGAAGGGCCTCGAACTATTCCGCGCAGCGGCAAACGCA
>CAZRQS010000221.1:0-4444 GCA_964602255.1 uncultured bacterium
TGTTCGCGCGGACTTCAACGAGCAGGTCGTGCATCACAACAACTTCCTTGTCACCGGGAGCCTGGCGAAGGAGCAAGTCGATGCAATCACCGGTCTTCACACCGAGCCGCTGCGCATCGGCCGCAGAGATCGCGGCCTCCGGTAAGCAGCGCAGTTCGTTCAAACGATCGTCATGCGCGCTCGTACCGCCGCCGGCAAAGATCTTCGTTTGGAACACGACACGCAGCGATCCCGTTCCCTGCGAGTCGCTCAGAACGACGCGAGCGAAGCGCTCGTCGCCGATGGTAAAATCGGGAACGTTCGTTGCGTGCTTGACGATGTTCGCCTCGACGTCCTCAACCAGAGGCAGTTCGACGCGAAGCAGTTCGCCGAGTCCAACGAGCATCTCGAGATCGCTGAGAACGCCTTGCGGGGCTTCGAGCGATTTGGCAGCATTCACGGGCAGCAAATCCCCGGCAAGGTTCAGCGTCGTGCCGTCTTTTTCGAACTGACCCTTCGCGGGCAAGACCAATGTCGCGAGCTGCGCGGTTTCCGTCATGAATAAATCGCTGACAACGACGAACGGTACTTTCTCGAGCGCTTCACGCACGAACGGCCCATCGGGATAATGCAGCGCGGGATTCGCACCCAGAATCGAAAGCACGGCCATACTTCCGTCATGCGCTGCACCGAGCATCGCGCTCGTGTCGAGGCCGGCATCGATGCTTGCATAGCCCGGGCCGAAATGCGGCAACATCCCCATCGCTTCCGCACCGCGCGCGTTCGGCTGCTCGCCGGTGATGTACGTGAGCACGTGGACGTTTTCCGGAAGCGCGGCAATAAGTGCGTTGGCCAACGCCAGATCGACGCCGTCCCAAACCACGGCAATTCGCGCCGCAGAAGAGGGCAGCGCCTTTATCGCATCGGCAACCGTTGCAACGTCGACTGCAGGAATCGGCGGTGGATACGGGCGCTCGAGCGATGCGACGCGGATGAGCTTCGCGCCCTTTTGGAAGGCCGCTTTGCGCACGCGCAGATCCATAATCGGCGCGCGTTCATCCGGTGACTCGCCGATCTCCACGATCGCATCGACGTTCTCGAGATCGAGCAGTTTCGCGGTGCCGCGGCCCGGCGTTGCTTGCCGCTGCCGACCGGCGCGCCAGTCCAAATTCTTCACGCCTTTGCTGCGGAAGATGTGCTGGAGCAGAAACGCTTCTTCATTTGTCAGACGGCCGCCGCCGATGACGCCGGCGGATTTGGGATTCGCTTTCACCGCCTCGTTGATTGCTGTGGCCCACAACTGCAGCGCATCGTCCCAACCGATCTGGATCCATTCGCCGTTCTGTTTGTACAGCGGCTGCGTGATGCGATCGCCGCTCTCGTAAAAGCCGACGTTATACCGGCCGCGATCGCACAGCCACGTGTCGGAGATCGCGTCGTCGGTGCCGACAGACATGGTCCGCATCACTTTACCGACGCGCACGTCGACGTGCATCTGGCAGCCGACCGAGCACTGCGTGCACGCAGTCGTTGTCCGCCGGAGATCCCATGGACGCGATTTGAAGCGGTACGTCTTCGAGGTGAGCGCGCCGACGGGGCAGAGCTCCGTCACGTTACCCGTGAAGTTGTGGCGGTACGGCTCGCCCGTTGCCGTAGCGATGATATTTCGCACGCCGCGATCTTTGAGCACGAGTTCGCGCTCGCCGACGATCATGTCGTCAAAACGCACGCAACGCTGACAGACCACACAGCGCTCTTCATCCAGAACGATGGTCGGCCCGAGATCGACGGCCTTCGGCTTGGGAACTTTCGGATCGATGCTGCGCGAATAATCCTGGCCGTAGGCCATCGCGTAGTCCTGAAGATCGCATTCGCCGCCCTTATCGCAGATGGGACAATCGAGCGGATGATTTTTTAGGTAAAACTCGAGCACCGCGCGGCGTCCGTCAACCGCACTATCGCTTTGCGTGTGCACGACCATGCCGTCGGTGCATGCGGTGTTGCAACCGATCTGGAGTTTCGGCGTGCCTTCGACTTCGACCAAGCAGATGCGGCACAAGCCCGCAGGTCCCATCTTCGTGTGATAGCAGTAGACTGGGATCTCGCGTTTTATCTGCTTCGCGGCTTCGACCAGCAGCGTACCTTTGGGCACCTGCAGCTTCACGCCGTCGATCGTGATTGTAACTAAACTTGGTTGCGCGTTCTCGGGCATCTCGTTAAATCCACACGGGTTCTGCGGTGCGCTCGCCGCCGGTCGTTCCGGTGTTCACCGTTATGGTCATACAGGTAACGCAGCCTCCTTGAAGACTCGCTCTTCGAATTTTTCGGGGAAGCGCATGAGCACCGACATCAGGAACGGTTCAATGGAATCGCCCAGCGGGCAGAGATTGATACCGGTGATCTGATGTCCGACTTTGCGCAACATGTCGATATCGGACACAAGCGCTCGGTGCTCGACGAAACGGTGCAGCACCGTTTCCAGCCAGTGGCCGCCTTCGCGGCACGGCGTGCACTGTCCGCACGACTCGTGCGCAAAAAAGCGCGTCAAGTTGAATGCCGCTTTCACGATGTCGGTCGTGTCGTCCATGACGACCATCGCGCCCGAACCGAGCATGGAGCCGGCCTTGGCAAGCGATTCGTAATCGTACGGCATGTCGAGATGCTCTTCAAAAATACACGCCGATGAACCGCCGCCGGGTTGAATTGCCATCACGTTGCGACCGGGGCGCAAGCCGCCGGCAATCTCGATGAGTTCGCGCACCGGCGTGCCGAGCGCAACTTCATAGTTGCCGGGCTTCTGCACGTGACCGCTAATCGAGATCACTTTATAACCTTTGCTGCGTTCGGTGCCCACCGCGGCGAACCACTCCGCGCCTCGCTCGAGAATCGGCACCAAATACGCCAGCGTCTCGACGTTGTTCACAACCGTCGGCATGCCGTAGAGTCCGGCGACAGCGGGGAACGGCGGCTTGAGACGCGGCTCGCCGCGTTTACCTTCCAGTGAATTGAGCAGCGCAGTCTCTTCACCACAAATGTATGCGCCCGCGCCGCGGTGCACGGTCACTTCCAAATCGTAGCCGGTACCGAAGAGATTTTTACCGACGAATCCGGCCTTACGCGCCTGTTCGATCGTCTCGTTGAAAATCTCCGCCCCGCGCTTGAACTCACCCCGAATATAGATGTACGCGTGATGCGAACCGATGCCGTACGCACCGAGCAACATGCCCTCGAGCACCAAATGCGGCGTCTCTTCGAGGAGCATGTGATCTTTGAACGTGCCCGGCTCAGCCTCGTCGCAGTTGCACACGAGATAGCGCGGCTTGTTGTTCGCAGGCAAAAACGACCACTTCCGCCCAGTCGGAAAACCTGCACCGCCACGCCCGCGCAATCCTGATTTCTCGCACAGATCCAAAACATCCGCGGGCGTCATGCTCTTGAACGCGCGCTCGAGTTGCTTGTATCCGCCACGCTCGCGATAGACGTCGATATCGCGCAGATTCGCCTCACCGATGCCTGCCGTCAGGACTTTAGTAACCGGCATTAGTGCGAAGCTCCATTCTTTTTAACGGGCCCACCCGCATTGATAATTTCAACGATCTCAGGCTCGACGTTCGCAAGCCGCTCTTTGGTACGCCCTTTGAACCGCCACTCTTGCGCAAGAATACGATCCAACATAATGACGCCGTCCTTATCAAGCCCACCCGCATTATTCGGATCAAGCTGATCGAGCGCACCCGGCGACTTACCACCCATCGAAACCTGCGAGTCCTGATTCACAGACCACGTCTTCGGCGGCATCTCCGTCTGCGCCATCGGCGCAACCGGATACGTCCCCAAACGCATCGCTTCAATCATCTCATCGATCATCTGCGGCGTAAGGTCGTAGACGAAATCCAAATTGACTTGCATGCACGTAGCCCGGTCACACGCAGCCAAACACTCGACCTCTTCATACGAAAACAGCCCATCATCAGTTGTCTGCAGATGCCCAATCCCAAGCTTCTCGCGGAAGTACGCCATGATATCTTCCGCACCGGTAATCGTACACGCAAGCCCACGACAGACCTGCAACATATACTTACCGACAGGCTTACGGAAAAACAGCGTGTAGAACGAAACGGTCGACTCAACAACCGCGAGCGAAAGATCGAGCATCTGCGCAACGGCACGCTGCGCCTCGGCACTAGCGTAGCCTTCATACTGTTGAAATAAATGAATGAGCGGCAAAAGCGCCGATCGTTTTACTTCGTACTGCGCAATGATGCGTTCGCACTCAGGCTTGAGGCGCTCGAAGAGCGCAGGGAATTCTTCGACTCTGTTCATTTAAATTGTAATTCCGCAATAGCTCGCGGCAACGTCACCCTTCGACAGGCTCAGGGTGACAAAAGGGAACATCGCCATTAGCGGTCTACCTCGCCAAAGACTGGGTCGAGTGAACCGATCATCACAACAAGATCTGCGATCA
>CAZRQS010000222.1:0-4368 GCA_964602255.1 uncultured bacterium
ACGACACATCATGGTTCGTACTCGACACTTACGATGGACTATCCGAACGTACGCGTTAAGCGTGGCGTGCGTTTTGTCGATAACGGCAAAGTTGCCACGTCTGCTGGTCTGTCAGCCGGAATTGATTTAGCGCTTCACATCTTGCAGCGTTACTACGGTCGCGTAAACGCGCGCGAAACAGCGTACTACATGGAGTATCTGAGCGAAAGTTGGACGAACCCGGCTTCAAACGCGGTGTACGCAAAACCGCCCGCGCCACACCCTGGCCAGGCAATTTGCCCAGTGTGCTGGATGAACGTCTCTCCAAAGAACGCGGTCACCTTCGTGTACAAAGGCAAGCGGTATTATTTCTGCATGCCTGAGCACAAGCGGCGTTTCGAGGCAGCGCCGGAACTGTTTTTGCCGGCGTAGTGTAATACACCGAACATTTAACCGCGCATATATGCAAACTGCCGCTAGACGAGCGCTCTCCAAAAGTCTACGATTCTTCAACGTGCGAGCGTGGAGGACGTCGCACGCTTATTGCTTGCACTTGTGGAGGGTTATCGCATTTTCAGGAAACTCTTCAATAAAACGCAGCTCTTCGTCGCGTTGGCGGCAAGCGCTGCGGTTATAGCGGGCTGCGGCGGCGGGCAGCAAAATACCGTCGTTCCGGGTCCGAGTACGTCCAACAACATACAAAAACCGGTGACACTGGGACGTCGAATTCTTTTTTACAGCCGTTCTTATCTCAAGCAGCATCCCGAGTTGGGACCAGTGGGGCCACACGCACAGGCGGCACTTCGCAGCATCATGGCGACCTCGTCGTCGAACTTAGTATATGGCGGAGGACCGATCCAGAAGTATCCGAAAATTTATCTGATCTTCTGGGGTTGGAGCAGCGCGAGCGACACCGCGCATGACCCCAACGGCATGGCGCAATATCTCGTCAATTACACCACCGCGCTTGGTGGCAGCAACCTCGCGAACGTTGTAACGCAATATTACGAGAACGCTCGCGGCAACGTCACCAATCCGACAGGTCAACTCGCGGGCACGTGGTACGACAGCAGCTCTCAGCCGCCGTCGACCTACGTCGAAGCCGATATCCAAGCCGAGACCAATAAGGCGGTCGCGCATTTTGGTTACAGCGCGGACGCGAATTATTTCGTCGTCACGCCGCATAACGTCACGACCAGCGGTTTCGGAACGCAGTGGTGCGCGTTCCACAACTCGATGAGTTCCGGAAACGGCCCTGTCGCTTACACCGACTTCCCGTATACTTCGGATGTCGGCAGCAGCTGCGGTATGGGCTCGGTCAATTCGCCGGGAACGCTCGACGGTGCGAGCATCGTCGGCGGACACGAAATGGAAGAAACGGTCACCGATCCTGGTGCCGGTAACGGCTGGCTGGATAGCGCGGGCCAGGAAATCGGCGATAAATGCGCCTGGACGAATCTGCAAAATGACACCATGAGTGGCGGAAAAATCTTCCCGAACCAGCCGGAATGGAGCAATGCGACCAGCAGCTGCGTCCACACCTACGGATCGATTTCTACACCGCCGCCCACGCCGACGCCGTCACCAACTGGAACGCCTTCTCCGAAGCCGACTTCAACGCCGGTTGCGGGATGCTCGGGACAGCTTCTGCTGAACCCCGGCTTTGAGAGCGGCGCCGCCAACTGGAGCAGCACGTCGGGCGTCATCAACACCGACGGCGCGTATGCGCACTCCGGCGTTGGTTATGCATGGCTCGATGGCTACGGCACTACGCACACCGATACGTTAAGCCAATCGGTGTCGATCAAGGCCGGCTGCCACGCGACGCTCACGTACTGGCTGCGCATCGACACGCAAGAGACCGGAAGTACCGCTTACGACAAACTCGTGCTCACAGTCAACGGCACGACGGTGCAGTCGTTCTCAAACGTGAACGCCGGTCCGTACGCGCAACACTCCGTAGACCTCTCATCGTACGCAGGCACCACGGTTACAATCAAATGGACTGGAACCGAGGACGCAAGCCTCGCAACCTCGTTCTACATCGACGACACAGCACTAAATTTGCAATAGTGCAAAAGGGGCCGGTGCAAACCGGCCCCTTTTAAATACGCCTCAGGCGCTTCACGGTAATAACCGTCTACTGGGAATCTCAAGACTTCGCGAAACACGCAGATCGAGAGCGGAGACGCCGAGATAAAACGTGTACCGTCCCGAAAAAACGCGCCACTCATCAGCGCGATCTTCAAATCGCGCGAGGATGCGGGGATCGACGGTCAGTGTAACACTGCGCGTTTCACCAGGGTGGAGTTCGACTCGTTGCCAGCCCGCAAGGCGCCGTGCGAGCTTCCCACTAGCTTGGGGCAACGACACATACAGTTGCGGGACGTCGGCGGCTGCTCGCGGTCCGCTATTGGTGACGTCAAAGGTCGCTTGTATTGTCGCGCCGCTGCGCACTTGCAGATTTGAATAGCGGAAAGTGCTGTACGTTAACCCATAGCCAAATGGGAACAGCGGAGCTTCGGAATGGCGTTGAAACCAGCGGTAACCAACGTCCGAACCTTCAACGTTGTAGTTGGCCGTCTTCGGATCGATCGCCGGACGCGGCAGCTGAGAAACACTTTTCGGAAATGTAATGGGAAGGCGTCCCGATGGTGAAACCTCGCCGAACAGCAGCCGCGCAATCGCTTTGCCGCCGGCAGATCCGGGATACCATGCTTCCAGAACAGCGCGCGTTCGCCAGAGCCACGGCATCGTGACGGGATTTCCCGTTTCGAGTACCACGATCGTGTTTGGATTGGCTCGCGCAACGCGCGCAATCAGCGCGTCCTGCCCGTTTGGAAGTGAAAGGCTCGCAGCGTCAATGGATTCGGCTAGCCATTGATGCGCAAAGACGATCGCGACCTTGGCCGAGCGCGCATAACGCCCTGCGGTTTCGAGGTTCGTTCCTCCGTAAAACGTCACGCGTGCATTTGGAACCTCGGCACGAATCGCGTTTAAGGGCGGAGAGGGATCCCAAATTACGGGGCCGGGCCAGGCGTCATTTCCCGGCTTCACCGCCGGTCCGCCGATGGGCAAGACTTGCGAAGATCCACCTCCGGAAATCACGCCTCGATCTGCGTTCAGACCGATGACGGCAATTGATGAAATGCCACGCGCCAACGGAAGAATGCCGGTATTTCGCAGTAGGACCGCACCTTGCTCTTCGTCCTGTTGCGCGATCGCGGCATCAGCTTTACCGTCGATTGAACGAACCGCCGGGGGATCATCGAATAGGCCGTTTGCAAACATGGAGCGTAGAATGCGATGCACCATGTCGTGCAGACGCGCTGCCGGAACGCTACGTTTTTCAATCGCGCGTTTCAGTGGTTCGCCGAAATATACTTTGTCGTCAAGGTAGTCGCCCGATTCCTGATCGAGTCCGGCGGCCGCCGCGGACAGGTCGTGAACCGCACCCCAGTCCGACATAACGTAGCCCGGGTAATGCCAGTCGTGCTTTAGCGTTTGATTCAGCAGGTCGTTGTTCTGACAGGCGTAGATCGAATTCACGCGGTTGTACGAACACATTACTGAGCCGGGTTTGCCAATCTCCAGCGCTATCTCAAATGCCAATAAATCGGACTCGCGAGCCGGCGCGCGATCGATAGCGGCACTTACTGCGCCGCGATTCGTTTCTTGATCGTTGAACGCGTAGTGCTTTACCGTCGAAATGACATGTTGCCGCTGAACTCCCGCAATGGCGTTGCCCGCAATCGTTCCGGCAAGTAACGGATCTTCACCGGCATATTCGAAGTTGCGCCCGTTGCGCGGATCTCGCGCCAGATTCACGCCGCCGGCGAGCAATACGTTAAAACCCTCTTCATGCGCTTCGCGCCCGATCATGGAGCCGCCCGCGTACGCCATCGCGGGGTTCCACGTTGCCGCTGTCGCTAATCCCGACGGCATGGCCGTAGAATAGCCCGCTGTACCGCGTATCGGTTTTCCACTCAAATCAACCGGATCGGCGACGCCCAGACCCGCGTCGGACTCTTGTAAATCGGGAATGCCCAGGCGCGGAACGCCGGGAAAAAAACCCGCGGAGCCGAGCGCGCCTGGGGGCTTGCTGTTGCGAGGTCCGGGCATGAACGAAGCTGCTTCGGCGAACTTTCCGTCCACCAAACGCAGCATTTCGTCCAGCGTCATGTGCTGTTCAAGCAACGTCGCGCGCCTATCCGCGGACAGCGCGCGATTACACCACGGCTGTCCCTGGCTGTGTAGGGCGCACGCCAGAATTACGCTGAGCATCGGTCAGGCATCATTGAACGAACGTTTTGACAAGAGAATAGGACACCAACAGAACATATAGCGGCGTAGAACGTGTTCATGGAACGCTGGTTTTTCAGACCGTGC
>CAZRQS010000223.1:0-4298 GCA_964602255.1 uncultured bacterium
ATTCCGCTGAAAACCGGATACGATTACGATACGGTGCGGCAGTTTGCGGAGATTGTAGCGCGCCATATCGCGAGTCTTCTTCCGGATCTCACGACGCTCGAGCGCACCGTGTCGCGGCGCCCGAAAACATCGGTGTACTTGGATTACGTGCAAGTCGGCCGCGGGAAGACCGTAGTCCCTCCGTACATTTTACGAGCACGCGACAAAGCGCCGGTCTCGATGCCGCTGGATTGGTCCGAGGTCGAGGACCTTGGCAAGAAACGCGCGAGTCCCGAGAGCGCGATCGCACAGTGGAATATCCGCAACGCGCGCAAGCGCATCGAGGACGTCGGCGACCTCTGGGCCGGACGCGGGTGGAAGGAGTCCAAACTCGAAGCCGCGTTGCGAAAGGCGCAGCGCGCTTGGGCGGGTCAGGCAAGCTAGGGTCATAGGCGCAGCGACCCGCTGCCAGGCTTGTAAGCAAAGGCTTATAAGCAAATTAGGCGAACATATGTTCGTATGATACCCCATTCGGATGAAACTGGCCGCTTGGGCACGGCGACAAGGCATCTCGTACATGACTTGCCTGGCGCTGGTCAAGGATGACGCAATGCCCGTGCCGTGGAGGCAAACCGCTCAGACGGCAGTTGCGCTCTATGCGCACGTGAGCAGTCACGATCACCGTGGCGACCTCGACCGGCAACTCGCTCGGCTTCCGCAGTATGCCGCCGACCAGCAATTGCCGTCGTTGAATCCGTCACAGAAGTCGGCTCGGTATTGAACGGTAAACGCCGCAAGCTGCTTCGCCTGCTCTCCGACGCCAATGTCGGAGCTATCGTTGTTGAGCATCGCGACCGTTTCGCACGCTTTGGTTCGGAATATCTCGAAGCATCGCTGGCTGCGTCTGAACGGCGCTTAATCGTGGTTCGCGGTTTTGACGAGTTTCTGTGCACGGCTCTATGTCGCCGTTCGGCTCGAAATCGGGCAATCAGTATTGAACGAGCGCTCGCGCGACACGAGGCGGCATCGTGATCCTGGCGCATCGCATCCGGCTGGCGCCAACAGCCGAGCAGGAAGCGCACTTCCGTCGTGCCTGCGGTGTCGCGCGTTTTGCCTACAATTGGGCGCTGGCTGAATGGAAACGGCAGCACGATGCGGGCAAAAAGCCCTCGGAGGTCGCGCTGCGCAAAGCACTCAACGCGATCAAGGCCGAGCAGTTCCCGTGGATGCGCGAGGTTACGAAAAACGCTGCACAACAGGCGATCAAGAACCTCGGTCGGGCCTATGCAAACTTCTTCGACGATCTCAAAAAGTATCGTAGCGGCGAGCTTTCCCGGAAGCGCGTTCGCGCCCCGAAGTTCAAGAAGAAAGGCCAAAACGACCGCTTTCGGGCAGACAACGGGCCCGACAAAAAGCATCCCAACGCCGTGCAGACCGACGGGAGGCGGGTGAAGCTGCCGATCATCGGTTGGGTGAAACTGCAAGAAGAGGTCCGCTTCGCCGGACGCATTCTCTCAGTTACGATTTCGCGGCAGGCCGACGCCTGGTATGCCAGCTTTTCCATCGACGTTGCATACGAGCCTGAAGTTCGCAGCGACAGGAGTGTCGCTGGCGTTGATCTGGGGATCTCCGCACTGGCGACGCTCAACGATGGCGCAAAGATTCCTGCTCCCAGACCACTACGGAGGTATTTCAACAAACTCAAACGCCTTTCTCGTTCGCTTGCGCGCAAACAACGCGGCTCGCATAATCGTGCCAAAGCGAAAACCAAGCTCGCACGGTTACATCGACGCATCGCAGACATGCGCGCTGACGTCTTGCATAAAGTCACGACGCACCTCACGCGTTACCAGACCGTGGTGATCGAGGACCTCAATGTGGCAGGCATGCTCGCTAATCGGCGCCTGTCGCGGGCAATCGCCGATGTTGGGTTCTTCGAATTTCGCCGACAGTTGGAGTACAAGGCGGTGATGGCCGGTTCGCTGGTTGTCGTTGCTGCCCGCTGGTATCCCTCATCGAAGTTGTGTTCAGCCTGCAACGCGAAAAAGGAGACGCTCACGCTCTCCGAGCGGACCTGGACGTGCGCGTCGTGCGGCACGTCCCACGACCGTGACCTCAACGCGGCCGTGAATCTCGCGCGATACCCGGAGAGTTTACCCGGGGCAGCCTGTGGAGCCGAGGGCGCTGGCGGCGAGAATCATTTCGCCGTGAAACCCGCGGCATAGAAGCAGGAACGAGACTATCATGCACTATTTGCGTATGGAATCGAGAACGGTATACTAATATTCCGGCCTGCTCGGATGGCCGGGGGGGAGAAACGTAGACAGTCATGGCTCACGCGATATGGTCGGGGTCGATTAATTTCGGGCTGGTGACGATTCCCGTCAAACTCATGACGGCGGTTCGCAGCAGCGACCTCTCATTCAACATGCTGCATGCAAAGGACGAAGGCCGCATCAAATACGAGCGCGTCTGCTCGGTCGACGGCAAACCCGTACCCTGGGACGAGATCGTCAAAGGCTACGAGTACGAGAAAGGCGAGTACGTCATCCTCACGGACGAAGACTTCAAGAAAGTCAATCCGGAGGCAACGCAAAGCGTCGAAATTCTAGAGTTCGTCGAACTCGAGAAAATCGATCCGATGTACTTCGACAAGCCGTATTATCTCGAGCCGACCAAGCAAGGACGTCACGCGTACGCACTGCTGCGTGAGGCGCTTGAGAAAGCAAATAAAGTTGCCATCGCTCGCGTGGTGATTCGCACGAAAGAAAACATCGCCGCAGTCAAACCCAGCGGCGATGCGCTCGTGCTCGAAATCATGCACTGGGCCGATGAAATCGTCGCGCAATCGGATCTCGATTTTCCGGCCGACATCAAACTGCCCGAACCGGAAATGAAGATGGCCAAGATGCTCATCGATTCAATGAGCGTCGATGAATTCGAGCCCGAGAAGTTTACCAACCGCTATCACGACGAGCTGATGGCGATGATTGAAGCGCGCGCGGCCGGCAAAGAAGTGCCGCGTCCGAAGAAGGCGCCGGCGCGGGCGAAAGTCGTCAACCTCATGGACGTGCTGCAGCAGAGTTTGGAAGAAAGCAAGAAGCAGCGCGCCGCAGAGGCTCCCAAACGCGCTGCGCATCGCGCATCGCCCGGCGGGAACGGCAGAAAAAAGAAAAGCGCTTAAGACGCGGCAGCGTCGGCGGAGGGCGCGGTGCTCAGTGCATCGCGCTTTCCGTTTTGTATGCCCAGCGCAAGGGCAACGAGCGCGAAAATCAGCGATGCCGCAGCCGACCACGGCGAACCGAGTTTACCTAAAAGCGCTGTCGACAGCGGCGGCGCGACGATTCCCGAAAGCGAATCGAGCGAGGACGTGACACCCAGCACGGTGCCTTGCCGGCTATCGTGCGAGGCACTGCTGATGAGTGCGGTAAGTCCCGTATTTCCCCACGCCATACCAAGGCTGAAAAACACCGTGACGACGACGAGCTGCCACATCGAGTGAACGAACGGCACTACCGCAAATGCAATAACGAGTGCGGCGATTCCGAGCGTCGACATCACACGATCGCCCACGCGTTCCGACGCTTTGCCGACGCCGACGGAGTTGACCAGCGCGTTGACCGCGGAAAATCCGGCAAAAAAGTATGACGTTTGCGTGAATGAAAATTGCAGCTGATGCGCCATGTACAGCGCCATCACGCCGAACCAACCGTACAGCGCCAATGACAATGCGAGCTTTTGCCAAAGTGTTGCGGAGAGCTGCGGATCCCGGAACGTCCGAACGATTTCGTTCAGTCCGACGGCATTTGTTTGCTGGTTCTTGCTGCGGGATTCCGGAAGCACGATTATCGTGACGATGAGCGTAATGAATTGGAGAACCGCAGCAACGTACAACGGTACGGAATACCCATATCTTGGTTGAAGCGTGCCGGCGAGCAGGGCGCCGAACGGAAAAGCGAACGCGAAGGTAGCGCCGATATATCCGAATGCGCGCGCACGATCTTTTGACGGCACGAGATCCGCAACGTATGCTTGCGTGACCCCGATGTTTCCGCCGGATGCACCCTCCAATATTCGCGCCGCGAAGACCCATGGAATGCTCGGCGCCCAGCCCAGCATCGCCCACCCAACCGTCGCGCCGATCTGGCTGATGATCAGTACGCCTTTTCGTCCGATACGATCGGAGACGTTTCCCCAAATCGGTCCCGAGATGAGCTGGCAAAACGAAAATACCGAGAACAAGCCGCCGACGACGATTGGCGCCGCATGAAAATGCGTGACGTAATACGGCAAGAGCGGGATCAGCATACTGAACCCGA
>CAZRQS010000224.1:0-4292 GCA_964602255.1 uncultured bacterium
AGAAGCGCTCTCTCGCGCTCCGGCGCAAGTCCGGCTTGAAGCGAGCCCAGTTGCTTCCCGGCGGCGCGAGCCCACGTCAGCGTGTCGCGCACCGTTTCGATGAGTGGCCGGATGCGCAAGCCGCGCACGAGTGCGCGAGACGAATCGGCGTTCGTGATGCTGCGATGCGGATTGCCGTCAGGAATCCACAACGGTAGTTCGGCCCATGGCGCGACGTCATGCTCGCTCAAGAACTGCGCATCCGCCCACGTAATCGACGCGCTGGAGTGCGCTACGCGCACGCATGCATCGAGCAGGTCACCGAATTGTGATGAACTTCGCGGCGTCACGCAGTTGTACGTTCCGCTATCCCGATGCTCGAGGACGTGAACCGCGAACTCCGCGAGGTCGCGCGCATCGATGTATTGCAGCGGTTCGGTCGCAGCGACAGGTGCAAGGATTTGGCCACCCGAGGCGACCCGAACCGGCCAATACGTGAATCGATCCGTTGGATCGTCCGGTCCGGCGACGAGGCTCGGGCGCAAGATCGCAACGCGCTGCCGGAACGTGCTGCGAAGGATCTCTTCGCATAAGACTTTGAGCGCGCCGTATGTTTCCGGAACCATTTTTGTCCGGCTTGCATCGGGCGGCAGAGTATACAGCGGCGAGTCTTCGTCGGGACCGTTGGTTTGTTGCGGATCGTACACGGAGATTGTCGAGATAAACACGTAGTGCGCCGCCCGATCGGCGAAATAGCGCGCAGATCGCTCGACGACATCCGGAGTGTAGCCGCTTGTATCAATAACCGCATCCCACTTTCGATCGCCAAGGCGGCCAAGGTCGGTCGTTCGGTCGCCTTGGATCGTTTCTACATCGCTGCGAACGTGTGGATTGCTGATGCCCCGGTTGAAATGCGTGACGCGATGCCCGTTGGCTAACAGCGCATCGGTAATATGGCGGCCGACAAACCGGCTGCCGCCGAGAACGAGGACGTCCAACCGCTTCTGCATCTACAGAATATAACTACTCAGATCGGCGTCCGTGACGACGTCTTGCAGCTTCAAGCGAACGTACGGGGCGTCGACGACCACTGTTCCGCCGCGTTCCGGTGCTTCGTAGCTCACCTCGTCTAACAGCCTCTCGAGGACAGTGTGGAGACGGCGCGCGCCGATGTTTTCGCTTTGCTCGTTCACCTGCATCGCGAACTGCGCTATTTGGTCGATGCCGTCAGGCTGAAAGTCCAGCGTGACGCCCTCAGTTGCAAGCAGCGCCTTGTACTGCTCCGTAAGCGCATTCTTGGGCTGCGTGAGAATGGTCCGAAAATCGTCCGCTGTCAACGAATCGAGCTCGACGCGGATCGGAAAACGGCCTTGCAGTTCGGGAATGAGGTCGGACGGCTTGCTGATGTGAAAAGCGCCCGCGGCGATAAATAAGACGTGGTCGGTTTTGAGCGTACCGTACTTCGTGTTCACCGTGCTGCCTTCGACGATGGGAAGAATGTCGCGCTGAACACCTTCACGCGAAACATCCGGTCCACGCGAACCTTCGCGGCCGGCGACTTTGTCAATTTCGTCGATGAAGATGATGCCGTTTTCACCGGCGCGGCGCAGCGCTTCGCGTTTCACTGCATCCATGTCGATGAGTTTGTTGGCTTCTTCTTGTTCGAAAACGCGGCGAGCTTCTTGCACCGTCACGCGCTTGCGAACGCGTTTCTTTGGAAACAGTCCGCCGAGCATCTCGCCCAAATCGCCGCCGCCGGGACCCATGCCTTGATCGAAACCGCCGCCAATCACGCCGATGGGCATGCTCGGCGCTTCTTCGACTTCGATCTCGACCAGTCGCACGTCGTAGAACCCGCGCTCCACGTCCGCGCGTGCTTGTTCGCGGATGCGTGCTGAATCAGAGCTGGGAGGAGGGGCCGGGGTCGGCTGCGGTTGCGGCTGACCTACGTTACCACCGAAGATCGAGCCGAGCGTCGCTGCGAACGGATTCTGTTGTCCGGGCGGTGCGGGCGGGCGCGTCTCGGGGTGGAGTAAATCGATGACGCGATCGACAGCCATGCGCGCCGCTACGTCTTTAACTTCTTCACGGCGCTCGTCGGTGACCATACGCACGGCGTGTTCCGCGAGATCGCGGACCATCGACTCGACGTCGCGGCCGACATATCCGACCTCAGTGTATTTTGTCGCTTCAACTTTTACGAACGGTGCGCCGGCAAGTTCGGCAAGGCGCCGCGCGATCTCGGTCTTGCCGACGCCGGTGGGCCCGATCATCAAAATATTTTTCGGAATGATCTCACGGCGCAAATCGTCTTGAACGCGTTCGCGACGATACCGGTTGCGCATAGCGATGGCGACGGAACGTTTTGCGTTCGCTTGCCCGACGATGTATTTATCGAGCTCCGCCACAATTGCGTGCGGCGTTAATTCTAATGCACCGTTCATAGCGCTTCCACCACGATGCTTTCGTTCGTGTAAATGCAAATCTCGGAAGCGATCTCCAGCCCTTTGCGCGCGATCTCTTCCGCCGTCATGGACGTATTGCGGATCAGCGCGGCCGCGGCGGCTTGCGCGAACGGACCGCCGCTGCCAATCGCGGCGATGCCCTCATCCGGTTCGATGACGTCGCCGTTGCCGCTCAGCACGAGTAAGTGCTCGCTGTTCCCGACGACCAGCAGCGCTTCCAGGCGACGCAAGGCGCGGTCTTGCCGCCAATCTTTGGCGAGCTCGACCGCAGCGCGCGTGATGTCTTTATACTCGTTGAATTTGCCTTCGAACTTCTCGAGCAGCGTGATGCCGTCGGCCGCCGAGCCGGCGAAGCCCGCAATGACTTTGCCGCCGGCGATGCGGCGAACTTTGCGTGCTCCGTGCTTCATGATCGTCTTGTCGAAGGTTACCTGGCCGTCTCCGGCAACGGCCAGTTTGCCGTCCCGGCGGACTGCCAGAATCGTGGTAGACCGAATTTTCATATCGTAGGACCTTACCCGCGGACCATCGATTCGGTTGCATGCCGGCCGCACTCCGTTGCCGAACCAGGCGCGTCAGGGCGATCGGTCACGCCGTCTTTCATTTGGCCGTTGCTTTATTTCTAGGAGGCGTATGAAAAGAGCGCTTTGGTTTGTGCCCGTGCTCGTGGGCGGCGTGGTCTTGTTGGGCGCCCAATCGATGCCGCCGGTTGGAATACCGCCCGTTGGGATGCCGCCGATGCGTGGCGCACAGCCTCCGGACGGAATTACGGTGCGCGGATCCGGCAGCGCATCGGCGACGGCCACAAGCGCTGCGCTATCGCTCTACATTACTACACGCAATAACACGCTAACGATTACTTCTGCGTCACTCACTCCGGTCGTCGATGCTCTCGTAAACGCGGGCATTCGGCGGGGCGACATCGTCGTGCCGGTGTACATGACGCCGGAAGCACACACGAACAATGCGACGATTACCGCAACGGTCCATCAACCCACGACGGCAATGTTGCAAAACGGGATAACGCAACTGAGCACGGCATTCACGAGTATGCCGAATCTCCTTTTAAACAACGCGCAGGTGCGGCTGACGCTGGACAACTGCGATGCGGTGCTTCGCCAAGCGCAGGCCGCCGCGCTCAAACAAGCGCGCACGAACGCTGATAGCCTGGCGCGGCAACTTGGCTTGCATATCGGAGCAGTCGCGGCCGTCGACGAGCAAAGCGGCTCGCTGGACACCGACGGTAAGTGCAATTCCGGCTATTCTATCGGACCGTATCAGAATATGCCGTTTAACTCGCCGAGCGACTATCTTGCGGTGCGTGTATACGCGAACGTGAGCATCCGCTACTCGATTCGCTGATTTCGGTCGCAAAATTCCGATTATTAGTATGCAACTTCGGGCGGGAGTATTCCGTTAGTGAGAGTGATCATGCTTACGAGAATACTTTTTGGCGCGGCCTTCGTGGCCGTATTGGCGCTCGCCGGAACGCCCATGCGTTCAACGGCTGCTACGAGCTACGACGCAAGCCAACCGGTGCGCGTTGACTACAGCACGCGGATTGAACCGCTGCACGGCTTCGGCGGACCATTTACCGGTACGCTTCAGCTCACGTTCAACCCTGACGGGATCCTCAACGGATACTACCGTCCCGCGGACAACAACAATTTTGTCGCGGTCGTCGGCGGACGCAACGGCCAGGACGTCTGGATGGACATCGGCCGCAACGGCGACTTGCATATAACGGGTACGTTGCAGAACGGCGAAATCGTCGGAACGGCTTTTGAACACAACGGCCTCGACCAATTCAAATTCACAGCTACCGTTTCTAAGTAGTCGAACAAAAAA
>CAZRQS010000225.1:0-4186 GCA_964602255.1 uncultured bacterium
CGGTTTTGCTATGCCGGCTTTTGAATCAACTCGGTAACGCGAACGCCGAAGTTGTCGTCGATTGCAACCACTTCACCGCGAGCGACGAGCTTGTTGTTGACGAGCAAATCGACCGGTCCGCCGGCAAGGCGATCCAGCTCCACGATCGAGCCCGTTCCGAGTTTGAGGATCTCTGCTACGGAGAGTTTGCACTTACCGAGTTCCGCAGTGACTTGCAGTGGCACGTTCATGAGGAGATCCAAGTTTTGCTGATCCGCGACCATGCCGCCGTTCTTTTTCTGTTCTGCCATCGTCGTCATTCCAGTCCTTTGGCGTTGATAACAATCGCGTTGCGCTCTCCGAGCGCTCCGCATTCACCGCGGGCAAGCGTAATGCCCCGGGCCTTGAGGGACCCGGGTTCTCCCACTCTTGTTTTCATCGGCACAGTCGCCCCCGGGCGTAAGCCGAGGAAGGCGCCGCCGTCCATAATACCCTGGGCAAACTCAGCGGCTACCTCTATCTTCACGTCCAGCAGGTCCTCGATCCGCAGCGTTCCCGCACCGCGCGGCCTCGGATCGCGCGAGAGCGCGACTCCTAGCCTGAACGCGATCGGCCGTTCAACCAATAGTTCGAAGTATGTAGCGTAGCCGCGAATGTCAAGAATGCGTTCGAGCGCGGACACCTCTCGGCCGCACACCGCTGCGAGCGATCCCGCAACGGAACGCATAGCGCGCAGGACGACCTCGTTTTCCAGCGGCGAGAGCGCGCGCTCATCACCCGGCGCCTCACCGAATGCCGCTGCTGCAAGCGCCAGCGCGTCGCGCGGCCGGAGCACGAAAGCACCGTCGGCTACCGGACCGTGCACGCCGAACACGAGCGCACCGGCGCCGATGACGTCCCATCCGCGCAGGTCCGGAATAACCGGCTCGAGCAAACGCAATGAAACGGGCGTTGCGAGCAACGCGCCAAGTGTTTCGCGCACGCCGTTTGCAACGACGCACGCCGCGCTGACCGGAAGCGACGAGCGTGGTTCGAATCGAAAGCGGCGCAAGCGCCGTCCGTCAACGATCTGCGTTTGGCGATCGAAGCCGAGCACCATCACTTCAAAAGATCCATCGCCGTCTTCTCGACGCCGGCCTTTGCCTTTCCGGCAGCGCGAAGAGCATCCAGTGCGAGATACGCTTCTTGCAAACGCTGTAAACTCAGGTCGATGTCGATGCCGCTATTCGCTCGGGCAAACGGTGTAATGGTAGCGAAGTTTCCGTCACCAGGTTTACCGATGTGCGGCATTATGCCGGAAGGCGCCGCGGCGTGCTGTGAATCGACCACTTGAAGTTTCGTTCCAGGCGTAAAGCGTGCGAGCGCGATGCTGCCGAGCGCCGCACGCTGCATTCCGCGCTTGCCGGTGCGCGGGTCGACCGTCGCGCGTTCGTACGTGACCTCGCCAGTTGTTTCGATGCGCGCATTTGCGACGAGGCCTAACGCTTCGTCGACGGGATCGGCACGCAATGGCTGGAGCGTACTCTCATTATTGCCGTAGCCAAGGATCGGCCGTCCGGCTTGGTCCACGAGCGCGCCGTCTTTGAGTGCGAAGGCCCCATCGCGCGTGAACAGCATCTTTCCGCGCTCGTCGCTGGTGATGAAATACGCATCCGCCGGAGGCGCGGCACAAAGCGGATCGAGTGTGAAGTTTGAGCCTGCTGTTTGTGCGACGTCGCCTCGTTCGGCGGTTGCGCCCGAAGCGTACGACTGGAGAACGTCGCGTTCACGTGAGGCGACATCGCTCATCGCGCGCATGGTTGCATTCGATATCATGAGGATTGCTCGCGCGCTTGCGACTCGAGGTCGATACCGCGCAGCGCCAGTGCATACCGCGCTTGCGCGAGCGCGTGCGCGACTTGCGCCTTGGCTTTCGGTGCACAGATAGCGACGAGTTTGAGCCTAGAACCTTGCGACCGGAGAATGATCTGAACGCGCCCATGTTCACCGTCGAGCGCGAAAGATGCTTTGCCCGGCGCATGTTTCGGATGCAAAAACGTGCGTTCGATCCTGCGCGCGAGCGTTGATCGCGGACTGCGCCGCTCGACGTCACCGCCGCGCGTTACGGGCGCTCGAGCGCCGGCATGAGCAACAGCCGGTGCACCGGGTTCGCACAATCGTACGGTCCGCTGAGCCGGCGGCTCGCACGGCGAAGCGGCGTGCCGCAGCACAGGCGACGCCGTTTGTGCTTTCGGCACAGGCGTTTGCCGGTCGCCGTACAGCGCCGAGTACCACGCTTGTGAGAGCGTACGCCGGTCGAGCGCAGCGACGGGCGCGGTTAGAACGCTAAATCCGAGATGCTCGCTAATCGTCATGGCCGCAGAATAGACCGCGGCGATGACGCGTCTAATACGGAATTGTTACCGTTTCGGTTCGCACGCGGAAGCGGCCGTCGTCGAATGCGGTGGAATGCGCTGCATACAGTTTGGCGTTCGCGACGTCGAACGTCACGACGAGGTTACGCAGCACACCCATACCGATATTCCCCGCGTCAAACCGGTCCGCGAAAGCACCTTGCTGCGAGAGCATCACGTTGCCGTAGCGGTTGTAAAAGCGAAACGAACCGAATTCCAGTTGATCCACCATGGCGACATACGCTTGCGCGGATCCGCCGACGCCGTAGCTGTTCGCGAACTGGCGCTCACCCGGCGAGATCAGGTCACCGTGCGTTTTCATAAACGGCGAGAATAGCAATAATTCGCCGCTGTTGCCTGTGTCGATCACGAAGCGCCCGTCGACGCCGTTGACTTTCCCGTGCATCTCGACGAGCTGACGATCCACGTCTACAGGGAAACCCTCACCAGAAACGTGCAGCGAGCCCGGCTTTCCGATCGTCATGCGATGGCCTGCGGCGTCGAACGTCACTTCAGAGGATGCGAAGAACGGATATCCCAGCACGCCGTCTGCCGCAAACGATCCGGTGACGTTGCGCAAGTTCAAAATCGTGACCATGCGCAGCGGCAGCGTCGCCGTTCCAATCTGGATCGCATCGAGGGCCGCGATACCCATGCCACCGGTGCGCTTGGCGCCCGCGACTTCTAAATGACCTTGCGCGCGCAATCCAAGTTGGTTTGCCACCCCCGTGTCGAGCACCACCGACTGCGCGCCCGTGTCGACCAAAAACGTATAGTCGTGTCCATGAATGCGTACGCGTGTATAGAAGTGCCGGTCGTGTTCCTCGAGCGGAACCGTAACGGCAGCGGTTGTCTGAATTTGCGTGTTCGCGGGCACCGAAAAGATGCCGCGATCCATGCGGCGATCGACGACGATGTGTTCTGCATAGCGCTGCAGGTCGTAGTCGTGGTCACCGTTGGAGTCGACTTGTTTTTGCGCTACGAGCGCACCGGCGAAGACTTTGTAGTCGTAATAGTCGGACGTCGAAATACCGTCGTCTTCATCGTAGCTTATGCGGTCAACCATGAGCGTTTTCGTATCCAGCGCGACCGTTTCGGTCAATCCGCCCGGCGGATGTACCTCGATGGCGTACGCATGGCGTCCATCGGGCAAATCGATGCGGCCTAGAAACTTCTCGTATTCGGTTTGAGTAACGAAGCTGTCCCCGGCGATGAAGTCTTCGGTGCGTTGCCGCTGCTGCATGAGACCTCGCAGCTCGCGTACGTTTCCGTTTTCGTCGAGCGCATATTGCCGGTCACCTACGCGAATCGAGGATTGAAAACGCGCGCCGATCCATTGGTCGTACCGCTCGCCCGCCGGACCGGTCCAACTATGAAATGAGCCGTCCAACCCTGCACCGAGAATCGCACCCGTGACTTCGAGCGACCGCGGCGCACGAACGTGCAATGCTTTCAGAACGGCCTGGCGCGCGGCCAGGACGGTCTGCAAAGTGGGCGCGGGCGCATTTTCGGCGCGCGCGGGCACGAACGAGCATGCGACGAGCGCTGCTACGAATGCAGCGACGCTACTGCGTCTTATATTTGTTGTAAGAGTCGAGAACGTTCTCGACGTACGCCTGCGTTTCGGCATAGGGAGGAACACCGCCATACTTTTCGACAGCGCCCGGCCCCGCATTATACGCTGCGATGGCTAAACGCATATCACCATGAAAACGTTCGAGCAGGCCCCGAATGTAACGCGTCCCGCCCCATATATTTTGCGCCGGATCGTAGGCGTTGCCAACCCCGAGCTCCGCGGCGGTCCCGGGCTCGAG
>CAZRQS010000226.1:0-4178 GCA_964602255.1 uncultured bacterium
ATCACCAACCTGAAAATCTCGCGCGACGCAAAATATCTGGTCTACGTGCGAGGCGGCGATCACGACTCCAACTGGCCGGCTACAAACCCGGTGAATCCAGGACTCAGTCCGATCGCGCCGCAAATGGAAGTCTGGTCGGTGCCGTTGCAAGGTTCCGGAAAAGCGGTGCTCTTAGGGAACGGCGATGCGCCGGCGATATCGCCGGATAACCGGCAGGTAGCGTTTCTCGCGCAAGATCAGTCCGTCATGTCGGCGTCGCTAGACGGCACCGTCAAGGCTGACAAGCTCTTCTTCGACCAGGGCCAAGACTCGGATCTGCAATGGTCAGCGGACGGAAGCGCACTCGCGTTCGTTTCAACGCGTACCGATCATAGCTTCATCGGCGTGTATCGCGACCGCACAACGCCGCTGCGCTTTATCTCGCCCTCGACTTCGCAAGATGTTGAGCCGCGCTGGTCGCCGGACGGCACGCACATTGCATATCTGCGCTTGCCGGGCAACGGTGGTCCGCCCGTCGCGGATTTTCAATGGATCGTGACGCCGTGGGCTATCTGGGTGGGTGACGCCCGAACCGGAAACGCAACGCGCGCGTGGGCCAGCGGCAACACGCTGCGCGCATCATTTCCCGACAACTTCGATCCGAGTCTGCGCTGGACGAGCGCAAATCGTTTGACGTTTACGTCCTCGGAAGATGGATGGCCGCACTTGTACGCGGTTTCACCGAGCGGTGGCACGCCGCGCCTACTAACGCCGGGCGCGTTCATGGTTGAAGACACGGCGCTGTCGAGCGACGGACGTAAACTCTATTATTCCGCTAACACAGGCCGCACGCCGGGCGACTTCGACCGGCGGCACATCTTCGGCGTTGACGTTTCAAACGGAAACGTGCAAGAGATTACGCACGGAGCCACGAGCGAATGGAGTCCGGCGCTCACCGGCGATGTCGTCGCCTTTGTTCAGGCCGGCGCGCAACAACCTCCACTAGTGGCCGTCGTCCCACAGAGTGGCGGAGTGCCACGACAACTCGATCGCAACCGTTTGCCCGCCGAATTCCCACAGTCGCAGCTCATCGTTCCGAAAAGCGTAACGTTCCGCGCGGCGGACGGGCACATCGCGCATGGCCAGCTCTTCGAACGACCCGGAGGTTCAAAGAAGCCGGCCGTCATTTTTGTGCACGGCGGACCGCCGCGTCAAATGCTGACGACATTCCATTACATGGACTACTACACGAACGCGTACGCCGTTAACCAGTATCTCGCGAATCACGGGTTTGTGGTGCTTTCCGTGAATTACCGGCTGGGCATCGGCTATGGATATGACTACGGACATCCCGCGAATTGGGGACCCACAGGTGCATCGGAGTACAACGACGTGCTCGGCGGTAATACGTTCTTGCGCGGCTTGCAATCGGTTGACGGAAAGCGCATCGGTATTTGGGGCGGTTCGTACGGCGGTTATCTGACGGCGCTTGCCCTTGCGCGTAATTCCGATCGCTTCTGCACCGGCGTCGATTGGCATGGCGTTCACGACTGGTCCGTGACTGAAAACCTGCCCGAGCCACCGACACGGTATCAGACCATCGATATCAAAAAGGAACGGCGCGTTGCGTGGGAATCCTCGCCTGATGCATCGATTTCCAAATGGCGCTCGCCCGTGCTCCTCGTTCAAGGCGACGACGATCATAACGTCCGCTTCCACCAAACGGTCGATCTCGCGCGCCGCCTGCAGCTCGCGCACATCCCGTACAGCGAGCTGGTCATTCCCAACGAAATTCACGGTTTCTTGCGCCATGCGTCGTTCTTGGAAGTGGACCGAGCCACGACAGAGTATTTGAATCGTCACTTGAGTGAGGGTGCTTGTCGATGAAAAAGATGATTTCTACGGTCGCGTCAATCGTTGTGTTCGCCGGTATGCTTCCCTCCGCGCACGCGGCGGGTACCGTAGCTGCAGCAGATACGCCGTATAAAACGGCTGCGGGCGTAACGTTTACCATTCCAAAGGCTTGGTCGATGCGCGCACAAGGACCGGTTGTTGTGCTCGTTGCACCGGAAGGAGACGTGCATCTCGCGATCGTCGACGCCGGCAAGGCGCCTGGCGCAAACAAGGCGGTTGCAACGGCATGGCGTCTTTACCAGCCGGCGATGCACCGGCGGCTGCGGATCGCGACGTCTGCGCCCGCACGCGAAGGTTGGGACGAAGTGCGCAATTTCGCGTACGAAACCTCGCCCAACGAACACCTCGTCGTCGGAGCGACCGCACTTCGGAAAGCTCGCCGCTGGACGGTCGCACTTGTAGAAGGCTCGGAGGCCACGCTCGACAAGCGGTCTGCGGCGGTCGATCTTGCCGGCAGCAGCTTGCGCCCCGCGGGATATCATCGCGAGACATTTGCGGGACGCACGGCTCATCCGCTTGACGCTGCCCGTATAGCGCAACTCCAGTCATTCATTCAGACGGGCATGAAACAGCTCGACGTTCCGGGCGTGGCGATTGCCCTTGCAGATCATGGTAAGGTCGTGTTTGAAGGCGGCTTCGGCGTGCGCGAGCTGGGTAATCCGGCTCCCGTTGACGCCAACACGCTGTTTATGATCGCTTCGAACACGAAGGGCATGTCAACGCTATTACTCTCGCGGCTCGTCGACGAAGGAAAGCTTCGCTGGGATGAACCGGTAACGCAGGTGTATCCGTCGTTCCGCCTAGGGAGCGATGAGACGACGAAGCGCGTGCGCATTCAGGATCTGATTTGCGCGTGCACCGGACTGCCGCGCAAAGATTACAACTTTATCTTCGATACGACGCTGCAGACGCCGGCATCCGCAACGTTCGAGCAGCTCGCCGCAACCGAACCAACGAGCAAATTCGGCGAAGTCTTCCAATACAATAACCTAATGGCATCTGCTGCAGGCTATATCGCGGGCCATCTCGTGTATCCCGATCGAGAACTCGGTGCGGCCTACGATGCGGCGATGCAATCGAAGATCTTCGAACCGCTGGGCATGAACGATACGACGTTCGATATGAAGCGCGCGCTCGCAGGCAACCACGCAAGCCCACATGGCAACGACGTCGACGGCCACACCGCGGTCGCGAGCAAAGACATCAACTACATCGTCACCCCGTATCGTCCGGCGGGTGGCGCATGGTCCTCCGCCCACGACTTCATCAAGTACGCTCAGAACGAAGTGACACCCGGCATACTGCCCGACGGAACGCGAATTATCTCCGCGGCAAACGTCTTGAAGCGGCGCGAGCATACCGTTCCGGTCGGCGAAGACGAATACTACGGAATGGGCTTGATGGAGAACGTGCGATACGGTATCTCCGTTATCCATCACGGCGGTGACCTCATCGGATTTCACAGCGATTTTATTGCGATTCCATCGGCCGGCGTCGCCGCCGTAATCTTGACCAATTCGGATAAAGGCGTGTTTTTGCGCGGGCCGTTCATGCGCCGGCTGCTTGAGGTGTTATACGATGGAAAACCCGAGGCGGCCGCCGACGTTGCGGCAACTGCCGCGAATGTCAAAGCAGAACTCGCAAAGGCGCGCCAACGCCTGGTCGTGCCGGCCGCGCCGGCGGTGGTCTCAACGCTAGCTTCTCACTACGACAATCCGGAACTCGGTCACATCGACGTGACGAAAGATGGTAGCGGCGTGGTCTTCGACTTTGGATTGTGGAAGAGCCACGTCGCTTCACGCAAGAACGACGACGGCACGGTCTCGCTGATCCCGATCGACCCTGGCGCCCCGGGAATCGAATTCGTTGTCAGCACCGAGAACGGGAAACGCGAACTCGTCACGCGCGACGGCCAGCACAAATACGTGTATACGGCCCAGACCTGACACACCGGCTGGCAGGGGATTCAGCGCTTCAGTGAAAGGTCGGCTGTTGACACTGCAGACAGGCTAGAGCCGGGGAGGCCCAGATGCAACCACAGCCGCGACATTTTTTGTTCGCCGCGTGCCTTTTAGGCAGTTTAATCGCTGGATGTTCGAGACACGCCGTGCCACCCGCACCCTCTTCTCAGAGCTTTTACAGGCGTGAAGGCATGTCGATGCCGACGCCTCCGCCTCCCGCGGCCTGGGGCTTTGTCTCGAACGGCGGATTAATGCACAGCTTCGAAGATGCAAAAGGTCTGCCATTAAAAACCGATTCCGACTACGCAAAGTTCGTTGACCCCG
>CAZRQS010000227.1:0-4145 GCA_964602255.1 uncultured bacterium
CTCTATATTTAAAAGAGCTATGGCCGTCAAATCGCGGGTTTCGAAGACCGATCGGCTCTCGGCGCCGGGACTGCGGGCCTTCTTTTCCATCGCCGACCACTGGGGGCTGGATAACGAAGAGCGCCGTACGCTGCTCGGAAGCGTGCCCGAGTCGACGTTCTACAAGTATGTGAACGATCCGGAAAGCGCGCGGCTTTCACGCGACACGCTCGAACGGATTTCGCACCTCATCGGCATCTTCAAATCGATTAACGTGCTCCTGCCGCGACCGGAGCAGGCGGACGCGTGGGTGAAGCGCGCCAACGACGCCGCATTGTTCAAAGGCCGTAGCGCGCTGGCGTTCATGCTCAGCGGACGCTTTGAGGACATCATCGCCGTCCGGCATTATCTCGACGCCGCTCGCGGATGGTAAGCCGGCTGCGATGGGCGCCGTCTTATAGAATCATCGCCTCGAAGTATCCCACCGTCAGCGTCTACGACCGCATCGCCCGTACGGCCGACTTCGAAGCGGTCATTCAAATCGAGGAGCTCACGAATCCACGCGTGCGCGAAGAGCTCGGCGATTACCGCAAGATCCGTCCAGAGGACCGCGTGAGCGGACCCGGCACGACGCCGGTGATGGCATCGTTTGCGTATACCGGCTCAAGCCGCTTCAGCGACGGAACATTCGGCGTCTATTATGCCGCGCACGAAGAAGCTACGGCCATCGCGGAGTCGATGTACCACACCGAGCTGTTCATGCGCGCAACGCAAGAGCCCAGCATCGACTTGGACAAGCGGTTGTATACGGCGACGATAACCGGGTCGTACAACGATATTCGAGAAGTCTCGTCGCGCTCCAAACTCTACGACAAGACTTCCTACACGCATTCACAAGCATATTCGCGGAAGCTGTACGAGGCCAATGCAGTGGACGGGATCGTTTATCGTAGCGTGCGCCGGCCGCAAGGGGAGTGTGTAGCGGCATATCGTCCACGTCTGATCACGAATTGCAAGCTCGCCAAATATCTTCAATTCCGGTGGGAAAACAGCCGCATCGTGGGCGCGGCGGAACTGACGATTATGCGCGACTAAAGGCGCTAGATGCGTTTCACCAGCTCGTCAAGAAGTGCGGCAAGGCGCGGTGCTGCAGCTTTTGCAACGTCTGTTACTTCGGCATGGGAGGTGCCGGGTGAGGCGACGACATTGGTGATCATGCTCACGCCGAACACTTCGATATTGCGCGCGCGAGCGGCGATGGTTTCCAGCACAGTCGACATGCCCACGGCATCGGCGCCAATCATGCGAAGGTACCGAGCCTCCGCGGCAGTCTCATATGTCGGACCCAGTAACCCGGCGTAAATTCCTTCGCACAAGTCGTCATCGATATCGTGCGCCAGCGTACGCAGTCGCTTCGAATAGGCGTCCGCCATATTGACGAACGGGTCCGCAAGACCGCTTCCGGCCAGCGGGTTCATTCCGCTCAAATTCAGATGATCGGAAATGACCATGAGGTCTCCGGCTTTGAAGGTGGGGTTCACTGCGCCGGCAGCATTGGTGAGCAGTACCGTTTTCGCGCCGTGGTCCGACGCGATCTCGATGTTGCGCGTTACGTCCCGGGCGTTAAAACCTTGATAACCATGAACGCGTCCCGCGAACACCAAGACGCGCTTTTCATGCCAGCGTCCAACGAGTGCGTGACTCGCGTGTCCCGCGAGTACCGCAACCGGCATTCCTATCTCGCCATATGTGAGGCGATCGAAAACCGCGCGCTCGCCGAGCAGCTCCGACAGGCCGCTGCCGAGGACTACCGCGAGATCGATGTCGCCGATTTTATCCACAAATCCTCACCGGTCATCCGCTCCGGCACGGGCAGTCCCATGAGACGCAGCAGCGTCGGCGCGACGTCGCCGAGTTTTCCGCCTTCGCGCAGCTCGCCGTTCAGCCCGTTCGCAATGAACAGCAACGGTACCGGATTGGTGGTATGCGCGGTGAGCGGATTGCCGTCGGCGTCGATTTTTTCTTCGGCGTTTCCGTGATCCGCAGTGATGACCAGCAGCCCTCCGGCTCTGAGGACCGCATTGCTCAAACGCTGGATGCACTCATCGAGAATCTGCACGCTTTCGATGGTCGGTTCCCACTTGCCGGTGTGTCCGACCATATCGGCGTTCGCATAATTCATGATGATGGCGTCGTACGTGCCTGCATCGATTTGCTCGACGGCGTAGCCGGTGATCTCTCGCGCGCGCATTGCCGGCGCGAGATCGTACGTGGGCACGGAACGATCTGACGGAATCAGTTTGCGATCTTCACCTGCGAAGACGTCTTCGCGTCCGCCGTTGAAAAAGTACGTGACGTGCGCATACTTTTCGGTTTCCGCCAATCGAAGTTGGCGCAGCCCCGCTTTTGAAACGACTTCGCCGAACGTATCAAACTGTGGACGCGGACCGAAGAGCACCGGGTTCGGAAACGTTTCGTCGTACTTCGTCATTGTCGCGAAGATGAAATCTTCGAAATGTTCGACCGGAAACTCGGAGAAGTTGCGATCGGTGAAGGCAAGCGTCATCTGACGCGCACGATCCGGACGGAAATTGAAGAAGATGCACGCGTCACCGCTGCGCACCGGCCGCGCCTGGCCGACGATGGTCGGTTGGACGAATTCATCATTTTCACCACGCGCGTAGCCTTGCTCGAGCGCCTCGGGCGCCGTCGCGGCTTGATACGGAGCTTTACCGCGCGCCATTGCATCGTACGCGAGCTGCGTGCGATCCCAGCGCTTATCGCGGTCCATCGCGTAGAAGCGGCCGATCACCGTTTTAATTGCGCCGGTCTCCCCGAGCTGCGAGAGCTCGTCCTCAACTTGCTGCAGGTAGCGCTTGGCAGATCTGGGCGGCGTGTCGCGTCCGTCAAGGAATGCGTGTATTCCGAATTTCGCGCCTGCCTTGTGTGCGCATGAAATCAGCGCAAGCAGATGGTCCAGAGAGCTGTGCACTTTTCCATCGGATACCAGACCCATGAAGTGCAGCATGCCGCCGGTGCGCTTGACGTGATCGATGCACATGTTCAGCGTCGGATTCTTCATGAACTCGCCCGATTCGATGTCGGCATCGATGATGACGACGCCTTGCGGCACGACGCGTCCGCTGCCCAAATTCATGTGCCCGACTTCGCTGTTGCCCATGATGCCCGGAGGAAGACCGACGTCCTCACCACTTGCTTGCAGCATCGTCCACGGATATTTCTCGAACAGCGCATTCCAATGCGGCGTGTTTGCGGCCGCGATCGCATTACCGTAGCTGCGATCGCTGCAGCCCCATCCGTCGAGAACGGCGAGCACAACGGGACGATAGTTCATGAAGCTCCTTTTGCAAGTGCGGCAAAACCGTCGGCATCGAGCGATGCGCCGCCGACCAAACCGCCGTCGATGTCACTTTGCGCGGTGAATTGTGCGATGTTCTCCGGCTTGACGCTTCCACCGTAGAGAATCGGAACGTCTTCTAACCCTGGCTTGCAACCGCGAATCGCGCGCATGATGTCGTTGGCATCTTCGGGATTGCAGCTTTCTCCCGTGCCGATCGCCCAAATCGGCTCGTATGCTACCACGATGCCTGCAAGCTCGTCCCTTTTCAAGCCGTTTAGCGCGGCTTGAACTTGAGCCAGCACGTATTTTTTGGCGTTTCCCGCTTGACGCACGTCGAGCGACTCGCCGACCGCAATGATCGGCGTTATGCCATGCTGCAGTGCGGCCTCGGTCTTCAGCCGCACATATTGGTCCGTTTCACCAAAATACAACCGGCGTTCCGAATGTCCCACAAGAACGTATTGCACGCCGAACTCCATGAGCATCGGCGGTGCGATCTCTCCGGTGAATGCGCCGCTGTCGTCCCAGTGCATATTCTGCGCACCGAGTTTGACGCGCTCGCCAAGCCTGCCGGAAATTGCTGACAACGCCGTAAACGGCGGACACAAGACCAGTTCGACGTTTTCCGGAATCGACGGCACCAGCTGCAGAAAACGTTCGACGTACGCGACGGCCTGCGCGGCCGTCTTATTCATCTTCCAATTACCGGCGCAGATGCGTCTTCTCACGAAACATGGCTCAGCGACGGATCGAGCGCCTTGATACCGGGAAGCTCTTTGCCTTCGAGAAACTCCAGCGTCGCGCC
>CAZRQS010000228.1:0-4127 GCA_964602255.1 uncultured bacterium
ACATGTACCGCACGCCCGATCGCGGTCAGGAGTTCACGTCGGACATCATCTCGGCACCGAAAGTTCCGCATGTGAAGATTCAGCGCGTCGACCAAGGCGGTCGCGTCGTCGGCGATTGGGTGTTCGAGCCGTGGGCATGGTTCCAGTGGGACAAAGACATCAATCCGCGCGCGGTCGCGATTCAAAAGGCCAAGGATGCCGAGTACGAGATGAAGCCGAGCGGCGCGCAAGGCTTTGACCTCTCGGCGCTCTCGCCCGCGCAAGTCGAGCAGCTTCGCTCGATGCTGCTCCCGCAAACGAAAGCGAAGGCGAGCTAATGGGTTTAGACAATACCGATTGCATTCAGTGCCGCGTGAACTACAGTCACGCGCTTTTATCGCCGGAACGACTGTGCCCGACGTGCATCGATCGCGGCTACTCCGTAGACGAACAAGGTTTTCCGGTTCTGGTGGAGGGGCCCGATGGCGAACAAGAAGCCGACTGAGAAGTCGGTACATTTTCCGCAGAACGATTGCGTTGTGTTCGGCCAACTAGCGCCGTTGCCCACGCGCGTTCATGTGTCCACCTCGCAAGAAGCGCCGCCGAAAAGCGATGCGCGTAGCGGCGCGTTTAGCGACGGCCGCAAGTAAAGGTGTGGCGGGGGCCACAGGGTTGGGTCCGTTCTCTCCGTGCCCAGCCCTTAAATTTCAGCTATGACATTGCAAGACTTGGAGAATGCGTTACTCGCGGAGATGCAACAGCCGGGTGTAAACTTCGGCGGCGCTCCCACATGGTCTGCGCTCAATAATCCGGCGTTCAATCAGGGCGTTGTCGATTACGCGATAAATCAGGCGTACAAGCGCGTGATGCGCGACTTGCAAAACACGGAAGTCTATAGCTACGCCATCACGTTCAACAGCACCGCCAACACCTCGCAGTATCCCATTCCCTCAAGCGGCGGTACGAGTCAGCCCGCCATTGCGATGGTACAGCGCGTATTCTACGCACCCTCCGGTTTAGGATACACCTACGAGTTCGAGCCGGGGATTCGCTTCTTGTCGTGGCCCGAGTTTCAAGCCTTTACGGGCGAAGGTTACTTGCGACCGTACAGCTTCGGCGTGCAGCCCGATGTCTGCGCGGTAACGCCTGATCGTAAGAACATCGCATTTTACCCTGGCAGCGCTAACGCCGGGGATACCATCACGGTCAACTACATGCCCATTCCCACGCCCGGCGCGGTGGCTGTTGCAACGCTTGTCGCTGAGACGGATGCCGCGGTATTGCCTGACGATGCGTCCGACGCCATGCTCTTCGCCGCGCTCATGCGGCTGTGGCCTAAAGCGCGCGAATTCGGCGCGGTCAAAGTCTACAAAGATTTGTACGATGCCGAGATCGCGAAGCTGCGCGACCAGTACACACGCGCGTCAGCCGGTTTCGGAATGCGCCTGCGCGATAAGAGCGACGTCATGGGCGGCACGTATCCGATGGGGCCAATGTCGTTCTGATGGCGCTCAACGAAGCGATGCCCGCGAACCCGCGCTACGTGCCGTATATGAATCTCGGCGGCGGGCTCAATACGAAAAAAGACTCGCACGCGATCTCGCGCAACCAACTCGCCGCGCTCATTAACGGCTGGTACGCCTACGGCGATGTTCTCTCGAAACGCCCCGGCTCGACGCCCTACGTTACGTCGACTGGTGCGACTGGCTCAGGCGGTGCGGGC
This sequence comes from uncultured bacterium, assembly GCA_964602255.1. Classification (GTDB taxonomy): domain Bacteria; phylum Vulcanimicrobiota; class Vulcanimicrobiia; order Vulcanimicrobiales; family Vulcanimicrobiaceae; genus CAZRQS01. The sequence goes on from CAZRQS010000228.1 coordinate 1,703, forward strand.
AACGGCATCGCGGTAGGGCGTTTCAGTAACGCCTCCGTCGCAGTCATTCAGCAGGGAACGCAGCTCTACTACGCGCGCCCGAACGACGTCGCGTATACGCTCATCGGTTCGCTGGCATCCTCGCCGGGTCCGATTCGAGCTGCGCAAATGTACGACCCCAGCACCGGCAAGGAGTCGCTCTTCATCGTCGACGGCGCCGAAACACCGAAGATTTGGGCCGGCCCTGGTGGCACGTTTACTGCGGCTACGGTCCCGCAGAATGGTTCGAACACCGCGCCGATTACGCCCAAGTTCGTTGCAACGGTCGGCAACAACTCGCATTTGTTTTACGCGGGTGAACCCTCGTATCCAACCGGCGTCTTTATCAGCGATTCGTTCTATCCGCAATCGTTCACCGGGAACGCACCGGTAAGTTCCGGCTATCCCGGAACGTACGCGCCCTACGTCGTGGGCTTGAACGACGGCGTGAACGGCGGCGACATTACGGGGCTTGAGCCGCTGGGTTCGATGATGCTCGTCTACAAACAGGCCGCGATCTATCGCATGATTCAAGTCGGCCTATACGGGCAAATGCTCTGGTCCTCGGAGCTGGTCAGCGGTTCGGTCGGGTGCCTCTCGCCGCGCTCGATTGTGCGGTTCGATACGTTCCACTGCTTTCTCGGTATCGACGGCGTGTATCAGACGGACGGCAATACGACGCGCTGCATCTCCGCGAACGTGCCGACCTACTTCGATTCGACGCTGAGCGGTAACGCGGCCATTATCGCGGATCGCACAAGCGCTGTCGCGGCGCGCATCGGCAACCGCTATTGTATTTGGTTCGATGACGGCAGCGGCGTCCCGTCGCGTGGCTTGTGGTTCGACTTCAACAAACTCGATGAGGACGGTTTGCCGTGCGTTGGCGAGATTCAAGGGATGAAGGTCGCGGGCATGGTTGCGCTGCGCGGGCCGCAGGACGACGGCACGGCGATTTGGGTGGATGCCGCGCAAGATCGCGTCGGCAAGTTCGGCCTGGGCTTCGCGGACTTTAGCAACCCGATTACGCTGCAATTCTTCGGCAAGGCCGACTTCATGGACGACGTGTTCGGCCCAGAAGCGCCGCTCATGCCGAAGGCTATCGACAACATTCAATTGCTCGTTGCGCTGCCGCAAACAGCGGCGAACGAAGCGCTGACATTTTCCGCCACGGTCATCACCGACTTGCTGGCCTCGTACACGCAAGCTGCGCCGCCGCTCAATGTGAACGCGCCCGCGAGTGGCCAGTGGGGACAGAATTGGGGCGCGATGGTGTGGTCGCAAACCGGCGGCACCACGCAGTACCAAACTGCAAAGATTTATGCGCGGTTCTTGCCGCAATCGCAAGGGCGCGTCGTGCAAATCGGCATCGTCGAGTCATCCGTCTATCCCGTCAATGTTCTGGGTTATCTGCTGTACTTGAACGCGCAGGAGGTTGCGGCGTGAAACGGTTAGCCTTTGTTGTAATGCTCGGCGTGTTTATGGCGCTCGGTACGCGCCACGCGAGCGCGACGTTGTGCAGTGTACCAAACACTTTCACGAACGGCACGGTAGCGGACGCGAATCAGGTCAATGCCAACTTCAGCGCCTTTCAAACCTGTGGTAACAACATCGACCATGCGAACATCGGTACCGCTGGCATTTATGCCTCGCAGCTCGTTCCGGTAACGGTCGCGCAAGCTATATTCGGCGGCGGCGTCGGCTATACGTTCGATCCGAATGTCGCTGGGCAAGTACCGCTCACCATCATCGGCGCTACGTCGCAAAGCGCGGATTTACTTGACGTGTTTAGCGTTGGGCAGACCACGAAGTACGTGTGGGTGGATAGCAGCGGCGTGCTGCATACGAATCAGTCGATGGTATTTGGCGGTGTGCCGACGTGGACCGGAGCTCTCCCGATCGCTCAAGGCGGAACGGGTGCGACATCTCTCGCTGGTGCCAATATAGCGGTCACGAACGCGACGAACACCTTTACCGCCGACCAGAAAATAAGTACAAGCGGCGAATTGTACGTCGGCGCTTGCGCAGTCGCAAGTGCGCCGGGCGACTTGTGCCTCTCGCGGTCAGGCGACACCACCGCCTTTATCCATTTCACGGGCACTCAATTTCTCGATTACAACATTCACCTCTCAAATGGTTTCTATTTTTCTGCGGGTGTCTCAGCGAGTGGGCCAGTCGCTGCAAGCCCTCCGGGTGCAGCTCTACTGAGCTATGTTGCCCCAGTCTATACTACGGCTGGCGCTACCGTCGCTAGTACGCAGCATGGCGTAGTGTTAACTGGAACTTTCCCCGCAAGCACTACCACCTGCGGCCCGTTCTCTGGCGCCTATTGCGTCTCGATAACGCTATCGGGCACAGCAGTGTTTTCGTCTGTATCTTCATGGTCTTGTGGACCAGTGACGATAAATGG
>CAZRQS010000229.1:0-4116 GCA_964602255.1 uncultured bacterium
ACGGCGGCGAAGACCGAGACGAGAATACCAAAGAACACCAAGGCATTGACGAACCATGTTGTGCCGAACAACAGCGCGAACTGAACGACATTCTTTGTCTCGAGTAGCAAAAACGCTGCCCCCATAAAGAATAAGTCCACATCGCTGCGCATTTGCCCAAATGGTCCGGCAGCGCCGCGAATAACCAGAAGCGAAATGATGAGGATGCCCGCAATCGTCACGAGATACAGCGTGGGAATCGATCGCGTTTGGAGATAGGGAAATGGATAATCGTCGTTTACCGGTGGAGGATCAGTTCTGGTAGCGAGCGACCACGTTGCCCCGCACACGACGTTTCTTCGGTCTAGTCCAACCATCAGCACAGCGAATCGCCCATACCTCCCAAAGGAATCTATACAGGGGCGATGCCCATACGCAGCGCCCAGCGTGTTTGCGAATCTATCTATGAGCCAGTTCTCGCGGTAGAAGTTGTACATCGCAAACGCGCCGCCGGGAGTCAGATGAGACCGCGCGGCCCGCATAGCCTCGAGCGTGAATAGATAACTCTCGAGGCGCAATGAGCTTTGTCCAGCGACGAGTACGAGTGAGTCGGGGAGAGCAAACAGGATAAGGTCGTACCTGTCGTGACTTTGCTGTAGGAATGCGCGTCCGTCGTTGATGTGTACGCTGACGCGAGGATCCTGATACGGATGGTTCGGATTGATTGCACGTCCTATGTGATAGATCCCGGGGTCGATTTCGACGGCGTCGACGTGTTTAGCCCCCGCAGCAAGCGCGATGGCGACGTCTCCGCCATTGCCCGCACCGATGATGAGGACGTTGCGCAGCGGGTTCGAGCGAACGCGCTGGTATGGAAGAAAATAGGCCGGCTCGGTTTTCTTACGCCAAGCCATTGATTCAATGACTTGATGTGGGATGCCGTTGACGTTGAGGGCTTTTACGCCGGGAAGGCCCGCGATGTTGAATACGGAGATCTTATAGTACGGCGACCAGCTGTCACCGGGCGTTAGCGTTTCCCGCCCGAGAAGAACCAGAATTCCGGCGAGCGCGACTACCTGTAATAGACGTAAGGACGGCCCGTGCAGGGCGATGAACGCGCCCGCTACGACCACTCCCCACACTATTGGCGGAGCGCCGAGGAACGATAGAAATGAAAATGCTGTGATACCGGCAAGGCTGCCCAGGATGTCCAGACGATACGCTTCGAGCGGTTCGAAAAGCATAAACGCGCGTCCCACGCCTTGCGCTATGGCCGCCATTACGAATGCGACCATCAAAAAGATAACAGGAAGCGTAAGCCACATTGGAAGCCCGCTGGCTTCACTGCCGGCGCCGAAGTAAATGAGCTGGCTCCCGGACCGGTCTACCTCCACCGGGAAAATGTGAACAAATGCAACGAGGAATGCAAGTGCCGTGACCGACCACGGAAAAAGATCGTCTTTTGATTTGGCCCGGAGAAAGCCGAGGCCGATGCCCAGGAAACTCCCAAGCAACACGAAGTTTGAGAAATACGAAAGATAGAGCACGTTTGACCCAAGCCACCGGATCAAAGCGAGCTCCACGAACAGCATAAGGAAGCTCAAGAGAACCAAACGCGCTCTGTTTGAGATGACGCCGTCCTCGGACGTAAGGCGTGCAAGCGAGGCTGAAAGCGAAATGCGAGCCAAGCGGTCCTCCCTCGAACAGGAAGCACAATATCCGGCGAGCTGCAAAGCAAATGTACGCCGCTGCCTGTAGCAGCCCGGCGGGTCTACATATGCACGTTCGTCTGTTGTATTCTAGCGCAATTTTTGCCCCGTAAAACGCTGCCGGTGGAGCACCCCGGAAAACTTGACTAAGCGTCAATTGACGTTAACGAATAAACCTTGGCTGGAGATTGGGCGAGGTGCTTGCGCCCAAGCAGAAACGCGAGTCCGTAGAGTACTGCGATAACCAGCAGCAAGCTGCGATATCCGAAGACGAGCGAGGAGTATTCTAGGATACCGCCCGCCATGGCCCCGAGTAAGTTGGCACCGAACGCAATAGTAGAAGATCCGGCGGAGCGGAATCGTTCCGCGAACACGAGGTTCGCTAGAAAAATTGGTGCGAACGCAATTGCTACAGCCGCCGCTAATCGCAAGGGGACACTCAAGGAGAGGAGGCTTTCCGGCGGGACTGCCCATGCGAGGGCAAGCGCCGCAAAGAGCAGCACGTACAAGCGGCTGGGGAACCGGACGCGCACTCGTCGCGCGAGTTCCACTGCGGCATAAACCGAAACGAGAATACCGAAGAACACCAAAGCGTTGACGAACCATGTCGTGCCGAAGAGCAGCGCAAATTGCACGACGTTTTTTGTCTCGAGGAGCATGAAGGCGGCGCCCATGAAGAACAAGTCTACATCGCCCCGCATTTGCATAAGCGGCCCCGACACGCCGCGGATGAGGAGCAGCGATGCCAGTAAAATGGATGCAATGGTGATCAGGTACAACGACGGGATTGAACGGTAGCGTAGGTACAGAAACGGATAATTGTCGTCAACGGGAGCCGAATCGGAGCTCGCGCCGGGTACCCACGTATTTGCACAACTCAGGTCATGCGGGTCGCTGCTGTTCATCAGCAAAGCGAATCCGCCGATTCGGCCGACGGTGTCCACGCATGGCGGATGGCCGTAAGCGACATCGAGAGTGCCTGCAAGGCGATCGATCAACCACTTCTCACGGTAGTAGTTGTACATGCCGAATGCGCCGTGAGGGGCGAGGTGCGCGCGTGCGGCACGCATCGATTCGATCGTGAAGAGATAGCTCTCCAACCGTAGCGATGATTGGCCCGACACCAGCACGAGCGAGTCGGGCAAAGCGAACAAAATGAGGTCATAGCGGCTATGCGATTGCTGCAAAAACGCGCGTCCGTCGTCGATATGAACGCTGACCCGCGGATCTTGATACGGATGGTCCGGATTGATCTCCCGGCCGATTTGGTAGATGTGCGGATCGATCTCGACTGCGTCCACGTGCTTCGCGCCGGCGGCCAGTGCGATAGCCACGTCTCCGCCGTTACCTGCTCCGATGATGAGGACGTTGTTCAGTGAATTGTTGTGCAGACGGTCGTAGGGAAGAAAATAGAGCGGCTCGGTTTTCCGCCGCTGCTCCCTGGACTCGATCCATTGGTGCGGAATGCCGTTTACGTTCAACGACTTCACGCCCGGCATGACGTTCACGATTGAAATTTTGTAGTACGGCGACCAGCTATCGCCCGGATTGCGCGTTTCGTGCACCAACATGATGACCATGATGATCAGTGCAACGATGTGAACCAGCCGTAACGATGGGCCGTAGAGGACGACGAGCGCGAGCGATACCAATATTCCCCAAACAACCGGAGACGCTCCGAAGAACGACAGCAGTGAAAACGCTGCGATTCCGGCGAGGCTTCCGAGGATGTCAAGGCGATATGCTTCAAGCGGCTCAAAAAGCGCAAACGCTCGCGCAACGCCTTGCGCGATCGACGCCATAACTCCCGCGACCATAACGAAAATTACCGGCAAGATCACTAACATCGGCAGACCGCGCGTCGTCCCGCCGAAGTAAATCAGCTGGCTTCCGGATCGATCGATCGTTACCGGGAACAGCAGCACGAACACCACCAGATAGGCAAGCGCTATCGCTGCAAACGGAAAAACATCTGTCCGGGATTTGCCTCGGAGAAACCCGACGCCGATGCCCAGGAAACTGCCCAGTAGTACGAAGTTGGAGAAGTACGAGAGGTACACGACGTTCGAGCCCAGCCAACGGATTAAGGCGAGCTCGACAAACAGCATGAGGAAGCTCAAAAGGACGAGGCGTCCCCTACCGGAGACGACGTCCTCCCTGAATCGAAAGCCTTCGAACGCGGCTGTGCCGGGAAGCGAAATACGAGCCAAGCGACCCTCCGAAGATCATATTCGGCAGCATCGCAGGCAAATGTGACCGGGTCTACTCGGCCGGTGCGCGTTCCTCTCCCGATTTTTGCTCGGGGCCGATCCAGACGCTCTGAATATTTACGAATTCATGAATGCCGAAGGCGGAAAGCTCGCGGCCGTAGCCGCTGTGCTTGACGCCGCCGAACGGCAAGCGCGGATCGCTTGCGACCATTCCGTTG
>CAZRQS010000230.1:0-4083 GCA_964602255.1 uncultured bacterium
TTCGCCCGTGGAGCACACCCGAAACTCCACGGATAACGGCTTCTTGACGGGACTGTCAACCTTAATTGGCGACGAGTGTGTAAGTGATCGTCGCGGACCCGCTTGCGAGGGTCGCAGCGTTGGCCGGAACGGCGAGCTCGTAGTCGAGGCCGATGTTCGTACCGGCAGCGACGGTCGAGTTCGCATCCGCGCTCGCGAGGTTCGCGGACGTCGTGCTGATGTTTTGACCGTTTGCAGGAGCGCCCGTGCACGTTGCTGCGCTGGTAATACCGCTCACAGCGCCCGTACGCGTCGTCTGCGCAACCGCGAGGTTACCAGACGGATTCGTTCCAAATGCGAACGAGCCGTTGGGCAGCCCACAGAGGATGTATCCGGCAGGAACCGATCCCGCCGTTACCTGTTCGGTCAGATTCCAGTTGGTCGACGTCGTTACGACGTTCAAATTTACCGCGTTTGCGAACAGACAGTCCGTAACTTTAACTGGGTCCGGCGTAATCTGTCCAAAGGCGTCGGTACCATCGGCTTGCGTCGGTGCCGTGCCGCTATTGCACGCGCCCGTCGTACCGGTGTTGTTGTTCGTGTAGATGTTGAATGTTGCTGCGCCGGCGAATGCGCCGGAGGAGTTGTAATTGGTGTGCATGGTGAGCGTCGCGGCGGGTTGCACGTTCCACGTCACGACGACGTTGCCGGAAGTTGCGGCAATCGCGGGCGCAGCACTCATAGCGAATGCAGCGGCTACCGCTAGGATAGGGAGCTTTTTCACGTTCGGTCCTTTCACAATGCGCAATGTTTATTGCCGTCCCTGGCAAGAATGCGAAAAGCGTTACCTTAGCGTTATCGGCAGCTTGCTCGCCCCGCTGAGGAGAATACCGCTCATCTGGTGTTCAGATATCTTAACAGTAAATAGGAATACGCGCCCAGAGACCGGCTTTGCAAGTTTTGTAATTTGTCCGTCAAGCCAGTGAATCTCGTCACCTTCGCGCACGTCGGCTAAAAAATGCGCGCGCACCGTTACGAACTGCCCGGCGATTGGATTGTGCGGGGTGATGACAAATGTAGCAAGCGGAATCGTGTCATTGACCGTGACCTGTCCGCTCGCGGAAAGCGGAACGTCACCTTGCAACTGCGCATGGAGATCGTATTGGCCGTTTTTGGTTCCTAGCGGTACGGAAACGACGCCTGTCCATACATTTGCTTTACGATCGTAGTGTAGATCTACGCTGCGATCGAAGGCGCTCACCGTCGCATTGCGCGCTTTTGCGGCAGCATGAAATTCAACCGTCGTAGCACCACCGGGCGGAAGTGATTCCGACCGAACGACCAATTGCGCCGGCGGCGGCGCCGACGTTCCGCCTTGGAACGAAAAGACAATCGCCTTCATTTGTTTACGAACGGTAAAGTGCAGATCTTCAACGTGCTGACCCGGAGCCAGCGCCTGCGAGTACGGGCCGCCGAATGCCGTCAAACCGTCTTCAATCGTCTCCGGATCGATATTGACCGTATACGCACCCGGCGGCAAGTTATCGATGAGAAAGCTTCCATCCGGATCGGATATCGCCGCATGATCGCCGGGTTCGGCGACGACATACGCGTTGTTCACGCCGCCGGTGTATGGCGCTCCGAGCGACGGATCGTAAAGTATCGTACCGCCGATCGAACCAAGATGCGATGCGACGAAATCGACTTTTGAAACGTCTCCGTTGCTTACGGCAACCGTCTTCTTCACGTCGTCTCCGAAACTGACGTTTGCCGGCAACGTTCCCGCGTCGACCACGACGACGTGCGTTCCCGCCGCCAAACGCCCGATGCCGAATGCGCCGAACGAATCGGTGACGGCGCGATAATTCTTGTCAACGACAACCATTGCACCACCGACGGGAAACGTCGAGCCGTCCGGGTTGAGTCCGTACAGATGTCCGGCGATCGCGCCGTACGTGCCGATGCGGAAATTCAGCTGGCCGCTCTGCCCGCCGGAAACAGAGATTGTCGCATATGGCTGATCTGCCGTTACGCCGCGCGGTAAGGATGCCGTTTCCAGGCGCAGTGTGTGAACGCCGGGCGTTACAAAATTGAATTGAAAACGCCCGGAAAGATCCGTGCGCTGCACTTGATCGTTGTCGAGCACCACGGCGACATTGCCCACGCCATCCGGTAAAGCCGGAATGAGCGTACCTTGAACGCTCTGGTCTTCGAGCACGCTTCCGGTAATGGTCGCGGGAAGATTCGGATCGGCGCGTCCGGTTACCAGACCGCTGCCGATCGCAAACGGTGCCGCGAGCTGGATATTGAAAACCTTGGTTCGTCCGTTTGCCGACGGATTGAGCGTGTCACGCAGAAACTGTTGACCGTACGTTACGGCAACGGAGAGCGCCGGTGTAAACAGATGCTGCACCGTCACAAGCGGCATGATCTGTGCCGCATTGCTGCCCGGTGATATCGTGCGGCCTAGCGAAGTGGAGAACGTCATGTTGGTACGCCGGTCGATCGGCAGCGTCATCGCTACGTTTCCGAGTCCGGTGGCTGTCGCGCTTTCCGCACCGATTTGGCGCGACCACTGATATCCCGTCGTAAGATTCGCCGAACCGAAGAATCGCTGGAACTGCGTCGAGTACGTCATTTGCGCGAACGGACCGAAGGCGCCGGTCGAACGCGTCGCTTGAACGCCGAAGATCGCGTTCATGTTACGCAGCGGCAAAGCGGTTTGCATGTTCGCCGATCCTAACCACTGCGGGCCTTGCGCGCTGGAGATCTGCCGTTGATCGTTGAGCGTTAGCAGCAGGTTCATACCGGAACGGAATGCATGCGAGACGGTGAACGTACCGTAGCGCTGCGTCTGCATCGAATTGCCCGCACCTGTGCGCTCGAACGATTCGTTCACGCTGTACTGCGTTTGGTTACCGCCGTGCCACGCTGCTGAAACGAGGTCGTCGGCGCCGAGCGCGCCGTTTCCGACGGAGAGAAAGCCGCTCGGAATATGGCGAAGCGTCAAACTCGAGTAGGAACGCATACCGCCGTAATCGGCGCGGTAAGCAAACGCCGCGCCGTTCGTTGCGAATCCGGGTATGGCGTGCGTGTGTTGCCACGCGCCTTCCAGCGACTGCGAAAGCGTCCCGTTCCCGTTCTCGCCCGCGAGGCCGAACACCACGTTCATCGCGCTGTTACCGAACTTGTCGTTGACGCGGTTCAAACCAAGTTCCACGAGCGCATTGTGCACGCGGGTTCTGGCACGCAGTCCTTGCACGTGCATGATGGTTTGATTCGAACCGATGCCCGGGCCGCTGAACGCGACGAGATCGCCGCCGCCGCGCAGCGGTATTTGCAGCGAAGGACCGCGCAACGTTTGTCCGGCCGGTACACCGCCGAGTATGGACAGCGGCTGGCCTCCGAAAAGCAGCGCGTAGAGCGGCGAGTAGAATCCCGCTTGGATCTCGCCAAGACGCCCCGCACGCGACGACACACCCGCCGGCACGGCAAACTGCAGTGTCGTACTGGCGGTGCGGCGCTCGAGGTGAACCAGCAGGCCGGCCGAGCTCATCGCGCTCGAGTTGGACTGCGCGATTTGCGCACCCGTCGACGGATCGGTCCGCAGCTGACTTTGCATGACCTCACCCATCTGCAGACTGCCGGTGAGCGAGAGGCTCAGCGGACCGCCGCGGACGGTTCGCGGGGGCGGCGTAGGACGTGCGGTCGGGCTCGCGGCGGGCTGCGGCGTAGGACTGGTGGTGGGTTCGGGCGTTGGGGTTGCGGCGGGCGGCGCAGCAGCGGCGGCGACCACGGCGGCGATGTGCGCTGCCGCCGGAACGGCATGCCGAACCAAGACGCCACACGTAGATACCGCCATTAAAAGGATGCCCGCAAAGCGCAGCACGTGCGCAAGCCCTAAGCGGCTGACTCTTTGGATGCCCACGGCCTTTTAGTGTTTCGGAGCGCCCGGCCGGAAGCTTAACTCACTAGGCCGAATGGACGTGCAAAGATTCGCGGCATCTGCCGATACACTGAATCACAGGGAAGTTTCACGGAGGAAACGTCTCTCTTCATGGATGTGCTGGGAGGCACGGGACAGGTCGAGCTCAACCTGTTTCG
>CAZRQS010000231.1:0-4007 GCA_964602255.1 uncultured bacterium
AGTAATGCCATAAATTCGTCACAGTCGAATTTCACAAATCTCATCGTACATTCAGAAATAATTTAGATTCGGCGCTCATGATGCAGGTGTTGAGGTGATTATCACGCCTGACGAGCGCAGGTCGATCGAGCGATCGTGCCGGCATCTTTTACGGCATCTCGACGACCCGGCAATGTTAGCCGCGAACGAACTGGTCGGGCCGCTTTTCCGCGAGGGAGGACAGGCGCGCCAGGCAATGGCAGCGGTACGCGGCTTGCTTCGTACTGCTGCAAGCGATCTGCTCAATCGCGAACATGGCCAAGCTGCTGCATTGCGCCGTCACGCCATTCTCACGCGATGCGATCTTGAAGGTGAGCCCCACAAACGGGTTGCGGCGGACCTCGGTCTTTCGATGCGCCAATTCTATCGCGAACGTCGCGCAATGACCGCATGGCTGGCGGAATGTCTGTCCCACCGGCTCGGAGCGTCGCGCAATGTCGTAGCATCCACCATCGACGTTTCTACGCTCGAACTCGCACGCGCGCGCGCACTTCAATATGGCGGCTATAGCGATCTCGCTCTCGTGCTCTTGCGTTCCGTCGCGGAAAGCGCAACGGAGCCCGCGACGGCAATCGCCGCGGGCTGCCAATACGTCTCGGTGCTTCTCGAACACAACGAATTCGAGCAATCGCGCGAGCAGTTGGACGTCCTCGACCGATATGTGAACGACAAAGGCTTTAACGTTCCAGGCAGATTAGAAGCGCAACGAGTCGCACTAGAACGCCGGAATCTGTACGCATCGGCCGGTGACGAATTTACGGCACTTCAACTTGATCGGCGCGAGCATCCATCGATCGTAACGCTCGCTCTGTCGGAGGACCGGCCAGCGCAAGAATTTGCGCTAAACGCCCTTACATACGAAGGCCGCCGCTTGTTCATGTACGGCCATTTCGCGGAAGCGAAGAGCGCGCTGCAAAGTGCTCGCGACGTTTTAGCAGCGTTGCGAGACCAAACGCCGGCGAACCTCGAAGTTACGTTCTGGATATTGTATGGTGCATTACTAGCGACGACATGCGAATCTCTCGCTACTGCGTCCAGAGCCTTTCTCGATGCATCAGCATTGGCGGCGCGCCACGGTGCGAGCGAACTCACCGTTCTCGCAGCAATCGGTTCGTCGATTGACGAGCAGATGCGCGGCGAGGGCGTCATGGCACTCAAACGCGTGCGTGAAGCGCTACCCCTTGCGGAAAAAGTGGCCTCTCCGCTCAACTACGCGCATCTGTGTCTTCGCATCGCCGAGCTGCAAATAGCCGATGGCGACATACCGGCCGCGCGTACCATGCTACGCGATGCCGCTCAAGATCTGGTTGAAGGGACGTATGGCTGGACGTATTTGACGCTGCTCGAAGCGCAAGGCAATTTGGCCGTACGGGATTACGCTGCGGCGAAACACTGCGCAGAGCGTGCCATAACAGCGGCATCGCTACAACAAAACGGCCGCGTTCAGGGTGTCGCCCTCCGGGCACTAGCTGAAAGTTACACTGGACTAAACGCGCGCAGCGCGGCGGTCGAAGCAATCGAGGCGGCCATTGAAAAGCTCGAACAATTCGGTTATCCGCATGCGCTTGCGGCGGCTTATAACATTGCGGCCAAGTTAACGGGCCGTCAGAAATACATTCACGCAGCGCAGGCACTTTCAAATGTTTTGAAGCTCGCATAACTGCCAAAGTTGTGCCGTATTGACATGCAGCATATTCTAACGGATCACGCGCAAGCGCATACTCTTCCTACGCTTACATCAAGCGGGAGGAGATATGCTCAGCGCAATTCTCCCTGTGCTGCTAGCAGCAAATTACGCCATGTCGCCGTGGCAGTTCCAGGAAACGCGCACGGCGCTCGTCGCGCATACGGCAAACCGGTTCAATACAGCATCGGAAGCCGCATATGCCGCGTCGCTCAAGTACCACGTTGCGCTGGCAAGCGGAGAGATAGGCGCGAAGATTTACATGGACTCTGATGGTTTGGGCCAGTACTATTCGTACGGACCTCCGATGTATAGCCAGGTCGATCCGGTCCTAATCTCCGATGAAATTGTCTACGACACCAGACAAACAGACGGCCATGCCCGAGTCGTCGGATTATGGCACGAGCACGCACTAGGTTCGAGCTGGCCCGACCTTTACGGCCATTACGAAGCCATTCGCGAGACGCATCAAACCGTCTGGACAACGCTCGCACACGACTTCTTCGTCCAATATTTTGATGGGACCACCGTCCAGCCCGAGTGGACGAGCTCCGTCCCCGCAATCCAGCCGCTCTGCACGGAGTGTGATTGATCAGCACAGCTCACATTCGCACGCTGCTGCGATGCCTTCGCCGGCCCCACGATCTCGAACGCAATGCGCTTGCACTGCGGTTGAAACACGCCCTGGGAGCACCCTCGGCGCGCGCGGCGTTTGCGCAGCTTTGCGAGCAAGCGTTCGCGCATGCCGGCGACGCATACCGCTTGCATCATGAGTTGCTGCGGCGCTTCGATATCGATCGGCGAGTTCCGCGATCGCGCGCTGCTGCCGAACTTGGTGTGTCGGCGCGCCGCTTCTTCTATCTTCACGCCGAAGCGATCGAGGTTGTCGAGCGCTACGCGAACGAGATCCTAAAACGTACGGATGAAGACGGTCCCGCTTCGTCGCTTGTCGATCTTCTTTTGGATTGCGACCCGGCACGCACCGCGGGTATATTACAGGCCGGCGGCGCAGCCGAAAGCCCCGAAGCTTCGCTCAAACAGCTGCACGCCGCGGTTCTCGCATCCTCCGTTGATTGCGCACCGCCCCGAATACCACAGAATTTATGGGGTCCGGACGCTGCCGTCGCGGCCGCGCTGCACTGTGTTTGGCTCGAGCTGCACGGCCGCCGCGAAGAAGCCGTCGCGCGGGCGATTGATGCTGAAAAGATGCGGTTCGATTATTTCGGGCAGCCGGACCGCGATGCTGGAGCGGCCCTTGTCACTGCGCGCATGACCATGGCGCGGCATGACGGCGATGCTCAGGCGCTGGCCAGATACGCAAAAGATGACCGCTGGAGTAAACTTCCGGCGATTGAAGCCGCGTTAGCAAACGGCGACCTCGAACGTGCCAAACACCTTACCGATCTCGCCGGGGCGGATACCGGCACCCGGCATTTCCGTTTTACCGCGACGTTGTGCTTACGGCGCACGCAAATCCAACTGCTTTCGGGCGAATTGAGGCCGGCGGCGGAAAACGCGCGTCTACTCGCGCTCATGGCAAATCCCCACCGCGATATTGCCGACACGGCGTCACTTGTATACGCGCGCGCATGTATAGCGTTGGGCTGGCCGCTAGCTTGGCGGGACCGCCCGCCACACGGCATCTGGTACGAACTGTACGATCGTGCTCTGTTGGCACGCAGCCTCGGTGACGAGCAGTTGGCGTGCAATACGCTCGTTCGAGCAACATGCCATGGTTATCTGGGGGTATCCGCGCACGCGGCCGCAACGATGGCGCTGCTGAACAACGATATGGACCAAGCGCGCGATGCTTGGCTGATCTGGTTGCAGCGTCGTCACTTCGAGCAAGGCTTCGACATGATGCCGCAGCCTGTCGGACGAGCGTTCCTCGTGACCGAAGCGGCGCGCAGGTGCATACACGACCTCGCTCAGGCCGAATGCACGCAATGGCCGATTCTGTCGTTTTTGACTACATCCGAACTGTCCGACGCATTTTGGAAACGTCTGCTGGATGTCGCTTTACACGACGCTCGCGCGGAAGCGATGACCGGAATACTCGCGGCACTCCTAGCCGCGACGAATATGATTGAAGGCACGCTCGCGAACCGTAATGGTCCGTCGCCTCGAAACCTCGCGCGGCTCATTTCCGTGCTGCTTCCCTTTGAAGAGCGCGAACGTTTCATCAAGTCATTCACGTCGATCGTAAACTACAGCAACGCACGCGCGCGCCGGCGGCGCGATCAGCTGCGCGGACGTCTCGCACTCAAACTCAGCGGATAAATAA
>CAZRQS010000232.1:0-3968 GCA_964602255.1 uncultured bacterium
GCTAGACGGCTGGATACGTTACGCGCGCAGCGTTCTCGATTCCCATCGCGTGGCCGCGGCCGCTGCGAAGGATACGCACGGCGAGATCTCGCTCGCCCACGGCGGCAGCGGCTGCTGCAAGATCGTCGGGATACACGCGCCCCACATGCCCACGCGCATATACGAGTTGTTCGCGCGCTTCGCGCATGCGATGGTTAAGCGCGTACGCCTTTGCAAGCAGCGCTGCTCCTTCAGGCCGGTAATAGTCATCAATCGCGCCGTACTCCGCAAACGTTTGAATCGCGCGTTTGAGATCGCCTCGCGCTTCATACGCCTTGCCGATCGTCATCAGTGCGTCGGTGCGCTGCGGCGCAAGTTCGAGCGCTTGGCGCGAATACAGAATCGCGTCATCGAACCGCCCTCGCGCATACGCCGCCGAGCCGAGCCACGCGGTCGTTGTAACGGAGAGCGGATTCAACCGATCCGCGACCTTCAGATCGCGAAGTCCCGCTGCATTACCGCGTTGTAAGAGCGCCATGCCTCGCCATTCGTATGCGGGGGCATAGGATGCGTCAAGCGCGATCGCCCGGCTGAACTCGATCATAGCGACGCTCATCGCGTTTCGATGCAGTGCAAGAAAACCGATGGCCGCATGTGCCTCAGCGGAACGAGGATCCAACGCTAGCGCTTTCTTCGCGTATGCTTGGGCACGTGCGAAATACACAGCGGGCCTATGCGTTCCGTAACAGTAGTCGCCCATCGCGACGTTGGCATCAGCCAGCGCCGCATAGCCGCGTGCCGACGCCGGATCGGCATCGACGACCTTCGTGAAATAGGTCAGGCTTTTTCGCACGCCGTCACGCGTGCGCAGATTCCAGTAGTAGAGGCCGATCTGATACAAACGCGCGCCGTTGTCGGAAAGCCTTACGGGCGGGACGCTGTGTTGCCCGGCACCGTGACTTGCGACGAGCACAAGCGACGCAAGCGCAAACGCCGCGCCCCCGAACGCCACGGCAATGCGGCGTCGCAGCGGCGACACCGCTGCGACGCTCGTGCGTGGCGGCTCGCCGAGTTGTCGCACCCGCGCCGTAAAGCGGTATCCGCTGCGCGGCAAGGTTTCGATCGCATCGGTCAATCCGCCCGAGCGCAAGACTTTGCGCAGCACGTAGATGTTCTGCGTCAGATTTGCTTCTTCAACGAAACCTTCAGGCCACACGCGATCGAGCAGTTCATCTTTCGTCAGCGCCTGATCGGCGCGTTCGACGAGCGCCAGCAGCGTCTCGACGACGCGCGGCCCCAAGCCAACCGGCTTTCCTCCGCTAGTCAAAACTCTTCGCTCGCCGTTAAGCCGGAATGGGCCGAACTCGTACACGCTCATCGCACTCTGCCTATCAAAAAAATTTGATGCGCTCTCTGAGGACGATCAGCCCGCCGCAAGCCATGCTTGAGGCAATGAAGACGCGCCTCGCGCCCGTATTTGCGCTGATCGTACTCCTTGGGGCGAGCGCCGCCAAGTCCGGCGCGGCGGTATCCCCGTCGTTTTCCTTTGCCCTGGCACGGGCGCCGCATCCCCTCGCCCTAGACCCGGCTGTCAGCGACCCCGTCTGGCAAGCAGGCAAAGTGCCGGGCGAGGGGTTATGGCAGAACGTCACCACCCGTGCGCGCGCGTCCGAGGACACGACAGTATACGCGCTCTACGACGACACAAATCTCTACGTCGCCTTCGACGTGCAACAGCGCGAGCCCATTGTCGCTACGCAAAGCACGAACGACGTCGGCTTTGGGACGGACGACTTCGTCGCGGTAGGCGTAGACAGCAGCGGGAGCGGCTCGCAGGCGTACTTCTTTGAATCAACGCCGCGCGGCGTGCGTTACCAGCAGTCCAACGAAAACGTTCGCTACCGGCCGGAGTGGCAGTCCGCCGCCGCGGTGAGCCGTACTGGATGGCGAGCGGTGATGGTTATTCCTCTTAAAGTCATGCGTTTGCGCGCCGGCGCGGTGTGGCACGTGGGCTTCTTCCGCAATGTTGCCTCACGCGGCGAGCATCTTTCGTGGGCGTACGACCGTACGATGCAAGATGACAGCGTCGGGAACTGGCCGAGCTTCAACGATCTGCGCTTTTGGCCGGCGGCTACCGGAATTGCGCTCAAAACGAGCAGTGAAAGCAGGCCGAAAGCGCGCTTGGAAGTGTACGGCCTTGCGAGCAGCGGCGGCGACCGCAATGTTTATCAGCAAGCCGACGGCACGTTTCAAAACCAAAAGACGCGCTGGTACGGCGCAGACTTCAGCTATCCGATGACCCCGACGATCAACTTCGTCGGAACGGTGAATCCGGATTTTTCAAACGTTGAAATCGACCAGCAGACGATCGCTCCGCAAGAGTTTGCGCGTCAACTCGTGGAGTACCGGCCGTTTTTCGCGCAAGGTGCACAGTTCGTCAATCCAAATCCGCAAGGCTATACGAATTTCAACGCGCCGAAAAACGCGATCTTCTACTCGCCGAGTGTCGGACCGTTCGATCGTGGCGCAAAAGTGGAGGGAACATTCGGTCTGCAGAGCTTCGGCGTTCTTTCGTTTCGCGGATTTAACCAACTTACCGGCGATACATTCGACGACCAGGCATTCGGGTATCGCCACTCGCTGCAAGACCGCACGTTTCAATATTGGGCCGACGGCGTGCTGGCACATCACAGCGTTCAGGGAATCGACACGACGTACGAGATTGGCACGCGCGGGCGTAACAACCACACCGGCTTTGATTGGCTCTTCAACACGGGCGTCGAACGCGGTTCGCAGGTTCCGCAACGTATCGCGCACTCGACGTACGGCTATGCCGATTTCCTAAAACCGAATTTTCAAGCGATCCTCGAGTACGCGGACATCTCACCGAACTATAATCCACTCGACGGCTTTACGACGATCTCCGACATTCATGGATTCTCGGGCTTCATCAACTGGAACGGCACGACGCCCGGCGTGAAGACGTGGAGCATCTTCGTACAAGGCGATCGTTTATTCGATCGGAGCGGCGCGGTGCATCAGGCCGACTCCAACGTCTTCTTCAATGCAGCGTTCAAGAACGGCTTCTCGATTAACGGCCTGGGTCCGTCGACGAGCGAGCTGCGCGAATACGGCGGCAACTTCTTCACCGGGTATCCGACCTACGCGAACGGTGTAACCGTCCCGTTCAATCTCTTCGGCGTACCAATCGGTTACGGTGACGGAACGCCCACGCCAATTGACGCCAGCGCAAATTGGGGCATGTTCGGCGGCAATTGGCTGCATCTGTACACCGTTTCAACATCGCGACCGCTCGGCTCGAAATACACGCTTGGCTTCGAGTACGACGGTTCGTACGAACGCAATTTGCGCACCGGCGTTTTGGATTCGCAATGGCTGCGCCGGGTCTCACTCGGTTTTAACATGAGCCGCTCGAGTAATCTTTCACTGTCGCTACGCAGCATCAACGGCCGCGGCGGCTTTTCGCCACAACCCGGACTCAACATCGCAGCAGCGCTGCACGTTCGCACCAAGGACGGCGATTTGTTCGTGAATTACGGCTCTCCGTCGGCCTTCGCAACGCTCAACCGTTTCATCGTAAAGTACGTCTTCCGCATCGGCGCAGATGCAGGCACCTAATCATTTTAAGGAGTTATCATGCAACGAAGCTTACCTTTGTATATCGCGATTGTGACGATGCTGCTCATGGTTGCGTCATCCGATGCGAGCGCCGGACCGACGGCTGCGCAGCAAATCCAATCTCGACAATATCTTGTGGGAACTTGGCACTGCTCGTTCACAGTTGGCCCACGCGCGGGCACATACACAACGGCGTGGTCGAGCGCATTGAACAACCTTTGGCTCAAACAAACGTACGATCAGCCACCCGTGGGTGGTGAGCCGGGTTTCAAGTCAGAGTACTTTATCGGTTATGACGAGCAACGACGGGCGTGGGTGCGCTTCGGAGCGATGACGACGGGTCAATATTT
>CAZRQS010000233.1:0-3888 GCA_964602255.1 uncultured bacterium
GCGCGTAGCAGAAGACACACCCGTGATAGCACCCGCGATACGGGTTGATGGACCACGGAAACGGCATGCCGGTGACGCGGTTCAGAACCGATTTCGCCGGCAATTCAATAACCTCAACCCCAGCCTGTCCTGAGCCTGACGAAGGGCGCATGCGTCTACAATAACCGAACACACGTTCGATGTAAAGGCACAAATAGGGCGGCTATTTGCTGACTGACAAGCAAGAATGTATACTGGTGCTTCATGAGTCGCTTGCGCCGGTCACCTGAGGAATCGAGGAGCCGTATTCTCGATGCGGCTGAAGCCTTGTTTGCACGCAACGGCTTCGATCGCACGTCCCTTGCGGATATTGGTGCGGCCGCCCGCGTCTCCCGCGGCCTTCCGGCGTATTTCTTCGGAAACAAAGAGCAGCTATATTCCGCGGTCGTCGAGCGCGCAAGGGAACAGATCCACGCCGTCGTCGTGCGCAGCGTGCGCGAAGGACCGCGCGAGCTGGATGCGTTCCTGGAACGATCCATCGGTGCGTTCGTCGACTATCTTGCAACGCATATCAATATGGTGCGCATGCTTCAATGGGAATTTTTGCATGCCCCGGGGACACCGCGCCAGGATGCGCCAATCGCGCTATTCTTTGAGACGGTTGGCGTATTGCAGCGCGCGCTCAATGAGGAGCACGCAACGGGCATCGACGCCGTGCAGCTGCTTCTGAGTATCGTCGGCATGTGTTTCTTCCCGTTCATCGTTGCCGACCCCAAGGCGATCGACTCCGCCTTTCTACAGAGCCGTAAGCATCACATCATGACGCTGTTACGCGCGGGCGTGTTACCTGCGCGCGGAGGTTCGCATGCCTGACGATCGGATTGAAGCACTGGAGGCACGAGTGTCTTCGCTTGAAACGACCCTTGCCGAGTTGCGTAGGAACGGTTTCGCGACCACCGGCGCACCTGCGCCGGCAAAGCCCTCCGTCGTCGTACGTAAACGCCTACAAGCAACGGATACTTCGGCGATTGAGCAGCCGCCAACTCGTGCGCGAACCTTTAACGCGGAAGCGTTCTTCGGAGGACGGTTCTTGCTGGGTGCCGGCGTTCTCGCATTTTTGCTCGGTGTCGGTTTCTTCTTAAAGTACGCGTTCGATAACGGTTGGATCGGTCCGACAGGGCGTGTTGCAATCGGTCTGCTCGCCGGCATCGCGATGATACTCGGTGCTGAGCGCATCTTCCGCGCAGGGCAACGCTACTACGCTGAAGCGCTCTCGGGCCTCGGCGCCGCCATTTTGTACCTCTCGCTCTGGGCCGCGGGCTCGTATTTTCATCTCGTCCCGCTGGGTGCAGCGTTTATTGCAATGATCGTCGTTACGGCAGCGGTGTCCGCCATTGCTGTGAAACGTGACGCCCAGCGCTTGGCGTTCGTAGCGCTAGCAGGCGCACTGCTAACGCCGGCACTGAACGCGGGACCGGCTTTACATTCCACCGCGCTCTTCGGGTACTTGACCGTTCTGAACACGGCGTTGCTTTGGCTAACAGCAAAACGTTGGCGCGCGCTCGAAGCGGCCGCGTTCGCCGGCACGCAGCTCTACCTGCTCAGCGAGTTTCCGCGGGGCGTGACGCAGTGGTCGGCCGATACCACGACCGCCGTAATTTTCGCGACCATTTTCTTCTTGCAGTTCGCGGCAGCACCCATGTTGCGTGCTCGTCGTTTGCCGGCTACCGATGCCTTCGATATCGTTATGAGCGTGCTCGCTGCAGGATTGTACTACTGCGTTTTATATGCACAGTTGTTCACCGCCCATCGTCATTGGCTCACGGCGGCCAGCGTTGTGGTCGCGATCGCTTATCTCGCAATCGCACGGACACAGATCGGCCGCATGCGTCAAACTGCAGCTGCTCTTGCTCTCGCATTCATTACGATCGGCGTGGGTGTAACGTTTACAGGAAGCACCATGACACTCGCGTGGTCGATAGAGGGGGCGGCGTTGCTCATTATCGGCACACGCACGCAATCGGCCCTCACCCGTGCTTTCGGATATGCTGCATACGTCTGCATGTGGCTCGCGCTGGAGAGCGGTTTGCCAGGCGGTCCGCTTTTCGCAAATCCGCGATTTGCGACGCTCCTTCTGATAGGCGTGGGCTTTGCTGCAGTAGCGTGGGCGGCGCGGCGGCAATTCATGCAAGCGTTTTCAGCGGAGCGCCATCTCGGTGAGGCTGCCGAAGCAATCGCGCACTTTTTCGTTCTGCTCGCGCTCGGTTACGAGCTCTCGACGGCGTTTCACGATTCACCGCTCGCCGCATCCTTGCTGATGCTTGTTTATGCTGTACTGCTCGTCGCCACCGGATTTATGTTCAAACGGGATTACACGCGGTGGGAAGGTTTGGTACTCTTCGGTGCGCTGCTCGTCAAAGTGTTTCTTATCGACCTCGCTTCGCTGGACACGGTTGTGCGAATCGTCTCGTTCTTGGCGGTCGGCAGCGTGCTGTTAATCGTTGCATTGCTCTATCAGCGAGCGCAAGCGCGTGACGGAGAACGTGCATGATTGCGCTCACGCTCGCTGCAGCCGTAGCGCTCCCCGCACAGTGGAACGCGTGGAAGTGGAGCGCACCCATCACGCCTTCGCGGGGAAGTATCCAAAGCGTCACCGTGCCTGCAAACGTAACAGGCGAAGCGCAAGCGGACCTTAGCGATCTGCGAATCATCGACGCTAAAGGCGGCCAGCTTCCATACGCCGTGCTCATCCGCCGCGGTTCGCGGACGGTAAGGTGGAAAGAGGCTCGCCTCGACGATTACGGTTTTCTACCGGGCCGCTTCACGGAGGTTGTCGCCGACCCGGGAACGCCGAACCAAGACTATACCGCGCTGGACGTTTCGACGACGCGCTCCAATTTTACGAGTAGGGTGGACGTTTACGCCAGCGACGATCGGCGGCGGTGGCGACGGATTCGCCGCGGCGCGCCGATCTACGATTACCAGGCCGATGGTCTGGGAAGCTACACGCGGATTACGATTTCACCCTCGCATTCGCGCTATTACCGTATCGACGTTCAGGATTCGGTCTCGCCCTTTCCAATCGACGGTGTTCGCTTTGCGCAAGGCGCCGCAACGCTGCCTGAGTTGAATCGTTACCGTGTCGTGAGAACAACCGTGACGCAGCGCGGCGATGACACGATCGTCGTTTCTGATACCGGACACGCGCATATGCCGGTTTCTTTCGTGCGCATCGACACGGCAACGCCTCGCTTTTCGCGCGACCTCACCGTTGAGTCAAGCGATGACGGTACGAATTGGATACCGTCGGGCAACGCGGAAGTGGAGCGCACGCCGCATCACGAACGGCGGTCGCTCACGTTTGACGAGACGCAAGGACGCTATTGGCGAGTCACGATTGCAAATGGGAATGATGCGCCGCTACGCGCCGTCCGACTCGAGCTGTGGGGTGTTCCGCGTCATGTCGTGTTCGCGGCTCAGACGGCGCCCGCAAATCGCCTGCTGTACGGAAATGCGGGTGCCCAGGCGCCGAAATACGATTTTCTTCAAACGCACTCGGCGCAGTCGGTCGACGCTGCCGTTCACGTCGGCTTAGGAGAACCGGCCCGTAACGATCGTTATGCGCCTCCGCAGCGGCCGTGGTCGGAATCACATGCATGGATTATGTGGGCGGCTCTTGCCGTTGCCGTAGCGGGTGTCGCCGGTCTGGCAGTGCGCGTGCTTGTTACAGAGGATAGGCAAGCGGCCTAGGCTGAAACTTCAAATCTAACACGAGGTTATATTGATCGTAATGGCCATGCGTTTTCAGACCCCGCCGCGTCCCTTCGGATACGCGCCGGCTGTCCAAGTTCAGACCCTGCTCGGGCAGGTGCTCGGCATAACCGCTATCGGTTTGCTCATCACCGCGGG
>CAZRQS010000234.1:0-3839 GCA_964602255.1 uncultured bacterium
CCGCACGTCATGCGTTTCACGATGCGATGGAGAATTGTTCGGATGGAATCGGTGCGATCGAGCGAATCGATCGCGACCGTGAATGCGAAACGCTGCTTGCGCAACTACACCGCGTCCGCGCGCAATCCGCCGCACATGCGGGCGAAATCGCGGTAGCGGTGGACGACGCCGACGATGCGGTTCGCTACGCGCGTTCTAGTACAGAGATCCTCGAGACTGCCAATGCGCTCATCTACCGCGCGTCGCTGCATGGTGCGCTCGCCGACACGACGGTGCAGCTTACGGACGCGCTCGAAACTGCAACGATTGCCGGACAGACGGGTCAACAGCAACTCGGCGCGCGCG
This sequence comes from uncultured bacterium, assembly GCA_964602255.1. Classification (GTDB taxonomy): domain Bacteria; phylum Vulcanimicrobiota; class Vulcanimicrobiia; order Vulcanimicrobiales; family Vulcanimicrobiaceae; genus CAZRQS01. The sequence goes on from CAZRQS010000234.1 coordinate 346, forward strand.
CCGCAGTCGAATCAGCCGCCGCTACGCGAAGTGCCGGCGCCGTCGACGAAGCGATCGCGCTAGCGCAGAAGGCCGGTTCGGCTGCACGCGATTGCAATGATGCGGCGACGTTGTATGCGGCGAACGAAGAGCTTGCGAGAGCGCAGATGTACTGGTGGCGATTCGATGACGCCCAGCATACGCTTTTGGAGACGGCAGCCATCGCAGAGCGCGCCGGCGCTTCTGCCCAAGCAAGGTTGTCGTGCTTGAGGGCCGCGTGCGACTACCTCATGGATCACGAAGAGGATGCCGCGGCGGAGCTTCGATCAGCGTTTCGTCAGATTCAAGTCGCCTCAGAACGCGGTGACACGGTTGCTGCCGGCGTCGACTACCCTTTACCGTTGATTGCCTTTACCGCGCAATACTTGCGTGGCGTACTTGCTTGTGCGCGACGTGCCTGGAACGATGCACGCGATGCCGCGGAGCGCTGCAAGCAATTCGAAGCGCTCGTAAAGCTTCCGCGCTACGGCAATGCGGTGACGATGCTCGAGATCGGCGGTTTGCTGGGAAGAGATGCACCCGGCGACGCGGACCTTGCCGCTACCCTTGCGACGACCTTACCGCCGGCAACCGTACCGGAGGGGATCTTCGGGTGGAGCGATTGCCCGGCTCTCGTACGGGCCCGCATTGCGTCACGACTGCGTCGGACGGATGCTCGCGCGCTGCTGCGATCGGCCCTGGATACGCTGGAAGAGAATGCTCATCGGGTTCCGCTCGACGCGGATCGAGTCTTTGCTCGCCTTGCGGACGCCGCTAAAGAGAGCGCAGAAAACGGTATTGCCGAGCGCGCACACGCCCGCTGCGAATATTACTGCGCGCTTCGCATCGCCGCGACCGGTGCCGCTAGCGGGAAGGGAGTTCCGTTGTACTCACGCTGATCGACCGCCGGAGAAGCCGCAGTACAGAGCGCGATCAGCCCGCGTACCTCGTCCGGATCCAAATCCGCGCCATTCGTATGCGCCCCGTAGAATGCAAGAGCGACAATCTTGCGCCGCGAGCTCATCGGAACGACGAGTAATGGACGCGCTGCGCCCCTCGGCACGTTGATACTCTCCCATTCTAGGTCGTCGACTCGCAAAGAACGCTTGGACGCGATCGCTATGCGGCGCACGATCGGGTCGTCGCCGAACAGATGCCAGGCCGTTCCGGAGGGCCAACCCGCAGCCGACTCGCGAACGAAACCGCCGTCGAGCGAGATGAAGAGCGCCGCGGATGCAAGTCGTATTCCGGTGCATACATCCGTGGTGAGCGCGGAGCGGAGTGCGCCCGCGTCGTTTTCTCGCTCGACGGCCAGGCGCAGCCCAGTCAAAGACGCTATCGCAGCATGGCGTTTGGGGAAAAGTGCGCGGTCGGCTACGGTAACAAGCCGTCGATACGTCTTTGCGACAAGGAGTCCAAAGCCGAACGCAGCGGCGAGCGCGATACTCATATGTAGTCGCGAGAGCGGTAGCACCGTCGTGGTCAGCCAGTCGATGCCGATCAAAAGTCCGGCCGCAGCGCCGCCGATAGCTGCAAAGACGATCGTGCGATTCAACACGAATTGCATATCGATGACGCGGTGGCGCACGATCGCGTACCCTATTGAAGTCGCCACGAGCAACTGACCGACGGCCAGGATCGCGTTCATCAGCCAATGGGCCATCATGCTCGGCAAGTAGAAGAGCCCCGTTCCGATTGAGACGAGCACGGTTCCAGCAACCGCACCGAAGATTCCCCAGCGCAGACGAATGCGCTTGGTGCCCTGCGAACACCGGTAGGAGCTGATGAGTGCATACCAGGCAAGCGCGTACAGCAGCAGCAACGGCACGCACTCGAGTTGATCGTGGGAGTATCTGCCGATCTCTCCTGATATCGTCGCGAATAGCAAAATCGCGTAGAAGAGACACAGCGCTACGAATGCGTACGGCAGAATTCGCTCGGCACGAGCGCGCCAACCCGTGGCGCTGTCTTCCGGAAAACGCAACGCAAAGACGACGAAGCCTATCTGCCCGATGTAACCGACCGTGTTCGAGATGTACTGCAGCGTCCACCACGCAATTTCCGGCAAGAAGATGTACGAGAAGAGCGCGGCAAAGGTGTGGTTGAGCGAGTACAGGTAAAAACCCCACGTCATGCGGCTCGGACGCAACAACAAAATCACAGCCGCCACGATGACGAAGAACATCCAAGTGAGCTTCCGCGCGATGATGAGTATCCTGTCCTGCAGGGCGGGCTTGTTCCACGTCGCGACCAGCGCGACGCTACGCTCACTTCCGTTGTGAAGCACAGGGAAAACAACGCCGGTTCCGGCCGGCGCCCCTACTACGTAACGCTTTCCGAGCGGCATTTTTTCGTACTCGATCCGGTCACCGACGGCGATGCCGGCCTGAGTACATGAAGGCTCCGCCTTCGTTACTCGCCCTCCGAAGCCCGAGCTAAAACAAAACTCGCCGGCAACCGGATAAAAATACGTGGCGATATTCGGCAGGTATGCTATGAACGCCAAAAGTGTAACCGCCGCAACGGCGATCACACGTGCTGTCGATCGCGAAATCCGTGGAGCGCTTCGAGCCTCAACCATCGCAAGCACCTCACCTCGGCCGAGCGTCGAATGTACCGTTTGCCATTATACGCCGGCCTTGGGCGCCCCGGTTAGGAGCGGTCCGGGACGCCCGACGGCTTGCCCTAAAACGTGACTTCGTAAAGGTATGTGCCGGAAACGTGGTTACAATTGGCAACTTCCGACGTAAAGTGCGTCATTCGGGCGGAAAGCATCGCCGCGTCATCAAGCCATGGATTCCCGCTGCTCGAAAACAGCTCGGCCCTCGCCAGGCTACCGCTCGACGTGAGAGCGATTTTCACGTCGGCCGTTCCCTGTACACCTTGCCCTTCGGCGATCGCCGGCATCTCGAAGAATGGTGGTCCATCGACGGAAGCTGGGGCGTAACACCTTGCCGGTGCATTCACCGATACATACGAGGGCGAGAGTGGAATCAGGCTGATTGACGGGGATGTTTTCGTGAGTGCTAGAGCCGGCCTAGGCTGAGTCACGAGAGCAAGGGCGACGGCGGCTATGGCGAGCAACAACTTCATCTGGACTACCTCTCTCCTTCCGCCACACCCAGGCGGTTGATATGAGAGTGAATAGCGCCACCGCAAAAACGGATCGCAAAAACGCCGCGTCGAGCGTGCCGCAACGAGCGCGGGGACACGCCTCATTCTTCTCTTTTACGCTGAGTTTTTGAGCCGGGTTTACACCTCCAATATCAAGCACATATCAATTGCGCGATACGGCGCGGAGGACCCGAAGGTGACGAACGAACAACGAGCGAGATTTCCCAAACCCGCGCTGCACCACGAAGAGACGCGTCTAAGCCTCCTGGAACGTCTCGTCCCAGATCTTCGGACCGGACTCTTTCAAGGATGGGGCCCGAGACTGTGAAGGGCGGGCGGCTTACCAAGCAGCTGTCCGCTCT
>CAZRQS010000235.1:0-3799 GCA_964602255.1 uncultured bacterium
TACTCATGCGACTTGACTGCGGCATCTGCACGATCCGTAATTGGACCCTCGACGACGTTGAACGGCTCTCACAGATTGCGGACAACCCCAACGTGAGCCGCTACATGACCGCGCAGTTTCCTTCGCCGTACACGCTTGACGATGCGCGCGATTGGATTGGACGAAACCTGGGGGAGAACGCGACCAATTTCGCTATTGAAGTTGAAGGTGAAGTCGCCGGTGGAACGGGCTACGAGCTCGGATTGTACGAACGAAGCCATTCCGCGGAGATCGGGTACTGGCTTGGTGAAGCGTACTGGGGACGCGGAATTGCAAGCGCCGTGCTGAGTACGCTTACCGAATACGTCTTCGAACGCCATGGCCTTCGCCGCATCTTCGCGACGATTTACGCGCCGAACGCTGCCTCTGTTCGTGTCGCCGAAAAGTGCGGATACCTGCGGGAAGCGGTGATGCGCAGCGCGATCGCAAAGGACGGCCACATGTTGGATGCATTCCTTTACGCGAAGGTGCGGTAGTGGCCGAGCAAATGCGCTTGCAAAAGTTGCTGGCGCACGCGGGCGTCGCGTCGCGCCGCGCCGCCGAAGAGCTGATCGTGCGCGGCAAAGTTCGCGTGAACGGAAAGGTTGTTCGAGAGCTCGGAACCATCGTCAGCACCGACGACCGCGTCGACGTGAGCGGCACGCGCGTCGTTCTAGAAGCACAGCCCACCTATTTGCTCATGAACAAACCGGCAAACGTCGTAACAACCATGCGCGATCCGCAAGGGCGGCGCACAGTCGCGGATCTCGTACCAAAAGGATTGCCGCGCGTCGTTCCGGTCGGGAGGCTCGATTACGATACGTCCGGTGTGCTATTGCTCACGAACGATGGCGAACTTGCGAACATTCTGACGCATCCGCGTTTCGGCGTAGAAAAAACCTATCGCGCTGTCGTAAAAGGAAGGCTGACGCCTGACGAGATCCATCATTTGCAGAGCGGCGTGTGGCTCGAGGAGTTTCGCGCGGCGAGCGCTCGCATACGGGTTGTCGGCAGCCGCCGGGATTCATCCGTGCTGGATATCACTATCCACGAAGGCAAAAACCGGCAGGTGCGGCGCATGTTCGAAGCCGTAGGACACCCAGTGGTGGAACTGGCGCGCTTGCGCTTCGGTCCGCTCAAACTCGGTGACTTGCCGCCGGGACATAGCCGGCAACTGACGGATAAGGAACTCGCGCAGTTGCGTCATCTGTTAACATAGGAACTCAATGGATCGTCTTACCGCTCTGCCACACGCTTACAAGCTCGCTCGCCGCGACGCACGCTCGTCGCGCACGATTGTGCGTTTACCGAACGGCGCCTCTTTTGGCGGCGACGTCGTTGCGATCTGTGCCGGCCCGTGTAGCGTTGAATCGCGCGAACAAATCGAAGCGACGGCGAAAGCGGTCGGCGCGCGTGGAGCAAATGTGCTGCGCGGTGGTGCGTTCAAGCCGCGTACATCTCCGTACGCGTTTCAGGGGCTCGGTGCTGAAGGTCTAAAAATGTTGCGCGAAGCGGCGGATCGCTTCGGTATGGCCGTTGTAACGGAAGTCCTCGATCCGCGCGAAGTCGAGCTCGTCGCGCGTTACGCCGACATGCTGCAAATCGGCGCGCGCAATATGCAGAATTTCAGCTTGCTTCGCGAAGCTGGAGAGTCGCATAAACCGGTGCTGCTCAAGCGTGGACTCTCAGCCACGATCGAAGAGTGGCTGATGGCAGCGGAATATCTCTTGGTCGCCGGCAATGCCGACATCGTGTTGTGCGAGCGCGGCATTCGTTCGTTCGATAACGCGACACGCAATCTACTCGACATCGCCGCCGTCCCGCTGTTGCACACTTTGACGCATCTACCGGTCATGGTAGATCCGTCGCATGGCACGGGTGTTGCCAAGCTGGTTGGTCCCATGGCGCTCGCCGCCGTGGCCGCGGGAGCCGACGGCTTGCTCATCGAGGTTCATCCCGACCCGCCGGCTGCCGCCTCGGATGGTCCGCAGTCGCTCACGTTCGAGCAGTTCGACGCGTTGATGCCGCAGGTTGAAGTCGTAGCGCAGGCACTGGGCCGCCGGATTCCCCAAGCAAGCCTAGCAGCTTAGCAAAAGAAGCAGGGGCGCAGCGCCTCATACAAAACCGTGGTCGATGGCTTCGGGCTCTGACCCAAGAAGGTTGCCTCTTGGGGTATTCGGCCAACACTAGCCGTTTGAGTTACGTTGAACAGCGGTAGAAGGGTAGGCGCCTTATCCGCCTTCATTTAGATACTACGTCGAGGTAGATAGAAACGATGATTCGCATTTCTCGCGTGGCGGCCGCAGCAAGCGCGGTGGCCGCGATTGGGGTATTCGCACTTCCCGCATTCGCCCAGTACGCCAACGAGTATACGCCGCCAAAATTGCTGCACCGTGGAACGACCAGTAAGCCTATCGCGGGCACCGGCACCGTGGTCGTCCAGGTTCAAGTGAATCCAAACGGCACGCACAAAGCCATGAAAGTGATCCGTTCGAGTAATCCCGGCGACAACGCCGCGGCGCTCGAGATCGCTCAGTCGTCGACGTATCGTCCGGCGCATCGCGGAACGAGTGCCGTACCGGCGTTCTACGACTTCACGCTCAAGTTTACGGGCAAATCCGTATCATCTGCAGCGTCGTCGGATACCGCTGCCGGCGGATCGGGCGTTGCGGCGCAGGTCGATCGCATGATCCGCGCGGGCAATTACGCCGGTGCAAAAGCAAAAGCGCAAGATGCGCTGGGCGCGAATCCCAACGATCCGGTCCTAAATTCGGAGCTCGGCGCGGCGAATTATTTCCTCGCCGATTACCCAGCTGCCGCCGATGCATTCTCCAAAGTGCCGACCGTTTCTCACGAGTTCGCGCAAGTAGCGGCGAATTCGTACGTGCAGGCAGCTCAGCGTCTGGCAACCACGAATCCGCAACAGGCGCTGGCGTATGCGCAAAAAGCTGTACAGATGTCGCCGAACGGCGGCGCGTATTACGCGCTTGGCGCAGCCGAGCTGAATGCCGGTAACTATGCACAGGCCGTCACTGATCTGAAGAAAGCGCGCGACATGGTGTTTGCGGATCCGCACACCGACGTGAAGTCGCGCGTGAACGTGGATGCTGAGCTGTTCAGCGCTTATACGAAGGCGGGTGACACGGCGCAGGCACAAGCGACAATGGACGAGATCAAGAAGCTCGATCCCAACAATCCGGCCGTGGGCACCATCATGGTGAACACGTATATCAATCAGGGCCAGACCGCCGAAAAAGCCGGCAACTACCAGGCGGCACTCGCGGCCTACGAGCAGGCGGGTAAGCAAGGTGGCACACAGGCCCAGGTCACAGCGTACACGCTCGCGGCGTTTGCTGTGAGTAAAATGCTCCAAGCGCAGAAAAACCCGCCGACGGTTGCGGACTACGCGAAGATGAAGGGCTACGCCGACAAGGCGCTCGCCGCGAATCCGAACGACCCGCAAGCCAACTTCGCCGAAGGGGTAGCGCTTGGCGGAGAATACATCGTTGGTGGCAAGAGTGATTCGTCGCTCAAGAGTCAAGCGCTCGCTGCGCTGAACAAGGCCAAGTCGGCGGCTCAGGCTTCAGGCAACGTCTCGCTGGCCTTGAGTATCGACAACTTTATTAAACAGAACCTGCAGTAGAGCGGGTATTGTAAGTACGAGGACTTTCCGTGGAGGTGGCCTAATGAGGCGCCTTCACGGAAGCGGGGGCGGGCGCCCCCGTAAATTTCTACTGTCTTAGCGCACAATACGTTCCCGAACAACGGGAGGGGTCGAAAA
>CAZRQS010000236.1:0-3789 GCA_964602255.1 uncultured bacterium
CCTCAGCCTCGTGGCAGGACTCACCTTCCTTACCTCGTCGGTACCGGCCGCCGTAACGGCGGCTCAGGAACCGGCCGTTACCCATTATGCGACGGCGATGACCGAGATGTACGGCTCCGCCGTCCCATTCTCTGGCTCGCTTGACCTGCGGGTCGACGCGGACGGCATCGTCAGCGGGTATTACTTTCCGGCGGATTATAGTTCGATGTTCGTGCCGGTCGTCGGCGGCCGTACCGGCGACAACATTTGGTTCGACATCGGTTCAACGCAGCTCACGCACGTCAATGGCCGGCTACAGAATGGCGTAATCGTGGGAACGGCCTTCTCCGGAACAAACAATCAGTTCACGTTCGTGGCGAAGCCGGCAGCGGGGCGTTAGCTTCTGCCTTCACCTGCTGCCAGGCTTTATGGGCAGCCGGCGGCAGGTGATCCATCGTTCTTAAAAAGAGCGCGATTTGCCAGAGCTGTGAGTCGTTGAGCGTCTGGTCGTAAGCAGGCATCCCCGTCCAGCGAATGCCGTGAGCAACTTTCCAATACGTCACACCGACAGGGTCGTCTTCAACGCCGTCCTTTGCAAGCTGCGGCGGTTTTTGATAGAGACCGCGCGCGACATTCGTTGCTTTGGCATCGGGACCGCCGTGACAGACGGCGCAGTTTTGTGAGTACAGTTTTATTCCGGCGCTGAGATTTTGATCGGTCGGCGCAAGCGGCGAGGTGAGGTTCGACGCGTTCCGGTCGAGCGCCGCGTGCAGTGACGTCCGCGCTGCCCAAGCTTCCAGCTTCGGAGGACGGTCGTCTGCATTAGCGGGGATCGATCCGCTCAGGATAATGGCGTAGGCGGCGATTGCAAATACGACCACGGCCAGCACGGCTCCGGCGATGACTCCTTTGAACAAAAGTGCTCCCCCTTCGTTCCGCTACGGTACGGACGCCCGCTGAGAGCTTCCTGGGAACGAAGCTACGTGTGCGGAATTCTAATGAAACGCACCACTGTCGCTCCTCCGCTCAGTTCTTTGACCCAAGTTAGATTTGAATTCTCATGCGCGTCGATGTACCCGCTGATGAAATCACCGGAGAAGCGATGATCGCCGCTGCATCCGAGCGTGGAACAAATAGGACCGGAGTGAATCGCGGTGTCGACCGTCGTTACCTTCCACACCGGCGTGACCGTATTCGCGTTATACGTTTCCGCGTACACGGCATTCCACGTCGCATTCAGCGTTGTGGGATCGGCAGCGCTTGTTACGGTGTAGTAATACAAGACACCGACATGTCCGGCCGATCCGGCAGCGATCGCGGTGAACGTCGCCGTGCCTTTTGTCGTTTGCGGAATCGGCGGCAGCTGCTTGAACGAAGCGCCTTGATTGAGCGAACGTCCAATGACGACTTCACGTCCGCCCGCGGAGTTCGGTGCCTCGCCGACAACCCAATACGATCCGTCTTTACCTAAAGAGGCCATCGGCAATGCGACGCCGCCCGGAATTGTCGTAGGCTGCACGTCGGCAAGTGGATTGACCGTTTGCACCGGCAAGAAGCGGTATACATACAAATATCCGTTTTGATTGACCGGCTGCAAGATGTACGAGCCGGCATTAATCGCGTTGAGGGGTCCGGTCGCCGGCTGCGTCACTTCATTTGCAAACTGCTGCGGCGTCCACGTTTGACCGCGATCGCTGCTCGTCAAGAACGTGGTTTGATAGAGCCCTTCATTCGTCGTTTCGTATGCGGCGCTCGTTGCCGGAGCAGTGATCCACATACGATCCGTTCCGCCCGGAGCTACGGCGGGATTGCAATTCCACGTGTTGCCGCGATCGTCGCTCGTGCACACGGCGGTATTACCGGCGTACGGATAATCGAACGTGTAATACAACCTCCCGCCGGGATCGACGGCAATCGAACTATCCGATGCGAGCACCGCAGTGCCGAGCGTCGGATTTGCCACTTGCGTCCACGTTGCGCCTGCGTTCGTTGAACGATAGACGTGCGCGAGCGCGGCAATATAGAGCGTACCGTCCGGCGCGCCGGTGATGATCGGTTCGTTTCCTTGAGGGCCTACGGTTACCGCGGCAGGCGACGTAACGCGCGCAACCGATTGCCCGGTTTGCGCAGGCTGCAACGACTGCGCCGTCGGCGGTACCCCGCCCACATTGTGGCCGCCGCAACCGGCGGCGATGAATGCAATGGTCAGAACACCCGCGATGCGATGCATACTTTTCATGCTCACAGCGTACGCTCGCGCCGCGAAGTCCCGACATACCTAAAACTTGGTACCTATTTCAGCTGGGTGAGGACGTAAAAGGCCACGTCGTGTAGATCACGGTGGGAGAGCTTCCAGTGCGGCATAACGGGGTCGAGCCGCTTGCCCTCGTTGTCCGTGCCGGTGGAGATCGCACGCTCCAGTAATGCGAGGGTGTACGGATGCTTCTGGCCGGTCACGAGCGCCCGATGACGAAGATCCGCGCTCACAGCGCCATCAGGAAAATGCACGCCTCCCGCTCCCGTAGGGTGATGACACGCCGCGCAACTTTGACGAAGGGGACGCCGCTGCGCGTTGATTTGCACGCCGTCGCGGTCACGGCCGGTTTGAAAAATCGAGCGGCCGTTTGCGAGCACGTCCGGAACCGGCGAGGGCGACGGCGATCTTTGCGCCGACGCAGAGCAACCGGCGCAAAGACCGAGCGACAGCGCAATGAGCAGCACGATATAGCGGTTCATAAAACCGCATTTACCCGCTTGGTTAGCTTTGGCGACGGGTTCGGATTCGTTCCAGCACTTTGGGATCGCCCGTGTAACGCACGCCGTGTTTGCGTGCGGCGGCCACCGGCGCGCCGCCGAGGAGGATGGCGGCAACTACGCGACCAGGGCCGCTTAAAACCGCGTCCGGATTTGGAACGGTGCCCATGTGCGATTCAATACTTCCCGCCGAGGTCGTGAGCGTGATCGGTTCGTCTCCCGCGCGCACTTCCAGCGTGACGGGTGGTTTTCGCGGCTCACCGTCGGTCAAATAAATTTCGGCCGGCAATCCAATCCAGTGCCCGCGAACTTCGTCGGACTCGCGAGCGGAAGCCAGCAGCGGCGTTCCCCAGCGGCCGAGCTCGCGGATAACCGGACGCAAATCTTCGCCGCGTGCCGTAAGCCGGTAGAGCGTCGTCGCGATGGGCGCGGGCGCCTCTTCTCGCATAACGATTCCGGCGTTTTCCAAATCGCGCAAACGCTCCGAGAGCAGGTTCGATGCGATACCAGGCAGACCGGAGCGAAGATCGGTGTATCGCGCGCGCTTGCGCGTCATCAGCTCGCGCACGATCAGCAGCGTCCACCGGTCGCCGATAACGTCGAGCGCCTTGGCCAAAGCACAGTACTGACCGTAAGAGCGCATACCCCATTCTTTCATCAGGTTGAATAATTTGTCAAGTCGGTTGATTTTTTAAACCAAGCGCGCTACTATGAAACGACATCGCACGCCGCACGAGGTGAATCATGGAGACGACCATCGACCGCAAATCCATCGCCGCCGCCTATATCGACGCCGTCGGTAAAAAAGATTTCGCAAGCGTTGATGCAATGCTTACGCCCGACGTTGCCTTTAAAGGTCCGTTCATGCAGCTTGGATCTTCCGCAGAATTTATCGAAGCGCTCTCGCGGCTGGCGCCGATTCTCGAGCGCAACGAGATACGGTATGTCTTTGCCGATGAGGCTCGCGCTTGCGTCGTTTATGACTTCGTCACGAACACCGCGTCCGGTTCGATTCCAACCATTGAAGTCGTGACGTTCCGTGACGATAAAATTGCG
>CAZRQS010000237.1:0-3760 GCA_964602255.1 uncultured bacterium
CGCACGCTGCACATGTCGCTCATGGGCGTGCGCGACCTCTCGCTGATTCAAACGGCGCCGAAGAACCGTATGTCGATTAAAACGGTCGTCGTACCGGCGAGCGACGCGGTGGTCCAGCGCGCGATTACGGCGGAACTCGATCGCGGCGGTCAGGTCTACTACTTGCACAACCGTATCGAATCGATCTATGCCGTCAAGAACGCGATCGAAAAGCTTGTGCCGCGTGCGCGCGTCGCCGTCGGTCACGGGCAGATGCACGAGCATGAGTTGGAGCCGATCATGCAGGCGTTCATCGAACGCGAGATCGACGTGCTGATCGCAACGACGATTATCGAAAACGGCATCGATATTCCGAACGTCAACACGATCATCGTGAACGACGCCGATCGCTTCGGCCTCGCGCAGCTTTATCAATTACGCGGACGCGTCGGGCGCTCGAACCACCAAGCCTACGCGTATCTGCTGTATCAAGCGCATAAAGCGCTGACCGAAGAGGCCAAAGCGCGGCTCGAAGCGATTCGCGAGTTCACGCATTTGGGCAGCGGTTTGCAGATCGCGATGCGCGACCTCGAGATCCGCGGGGCCGGAAATTTGCTGGGTTCGGCACAGTCCGGCTTCATTGCGTCGGTCGGGTTCGACACGTACTGTCAACTTCTGGCCGAAGCGATTGCGGAACGCAGAGGCCAGCAAGCCGCGCTGGAAGAGCAGCGCGAAGCGGTGATCGACGTCAAGATCGATGCGTTCGTTCCGAACGATTACATTCCGCAAGTCTCGCAGAAGATCGCGGTCTATCAACAGCTTGCGAAATCGCGCACGGAATCGCAAGTCGAAGAGATCTCCGCAGGCGTTCGCGATCGTTTCGGACCGCTGCCGTTGCCGCTGCACAATTTGGTCGAACTCACGAAGCTGCGCACGATCGCGCTGCAGAAACATGTGACGCGCGTCGTCGTCGACGAGAAGCGGCTCACGCTCGGCGTCGGTTCCGGATTCGAACTCCAGCCCAGCGCGATACCGAAGTTTCAATCGCTGACGAAAAACCGCTTCCGGTTTGCGGAAGGCAAAGTTCTCGTCGATCTCCCGCCGCTGCGAAACGGTCAGCGCGCGGAAGAGATTTGGATGCCGCTGCTACGCAGTCTGCTCGAAGCGATGTAATCAGCTAGCCTGCTCGCTGATTTCGAAGAGACGATCCAATCCGGCGTAGTTCAAAAGCTTGAGAACCCGCGCGCTCGGCGCGACCAATCGCAACGTCCCGCCGCGTTCGCGCAGCGTATTACGCAGCGCGATAAAGATGCCGAGTGCCGTTGAATCGGCGTACGTAACGGCCGACAGGTCGATTTCCACGAGATCCGAAGCGGCCGCCGCAGCGTCGAGCTGCGCGCGCAATTCGTCCTGGACCGCGATGTCGAGTTCACCGGTAAGCCGTACGAGCATCGCGGGCCCTTGGGCGGGCAAGGTTGATCCTCCTACGCCGTTCTAACCCTGCTCTCACAAGGACCGCGAGCGCTCGCCTCGAACTCGGCGGCGGTTATTTCCCTTCGTTTTGGAGCGTAGAATGTCGAAAGCCCAACGGCTTGTCGCGGGTCTTGCGACGGCACTACTGACCATAAGCCTCGCTGCTTGCGGCAGCGGCGGCGGTGGCGGAAGCGTCGTCACGGTGAACGGACAAGCAATATCGCATGCTGATCTCGACCAGAAGCTCGAATCCAGCCCCGCCTCGCGCGGCGTGCTGCAGCAGATGGTTACGAACGATCTGATCGATCAGTACGCAAAACAGCACAACATCACCGTGACGCCGGCAGAGATTGCGAAGATCGAGGATCAGTACAAGTCGCAATACCCGGGCGGACAGTGGGACGAACTGCTGAAGGCTCGCGGCATGACCGAGCAAGACGTTCAGGACATCCTGCGCCGGCAGATCATTCTCGATAAGGCCGTCGGCGGCAACGTCAAAGTGACGGACGCGCAGATCAAAGCGTACTTCAATAAGAATCACGCGCAGTTCGACAAGCCGGCCATGACGCGCGCGCGCCACATTCTGGTTCCGGATTTGAAGACCGCGCAAAAGGTTGAAGCCGATCTGAAGAGCGGCAAAGACTTCGCCGCGGAAGCCAAGCAGTATTCGACGGATCCGGGCAGCCGCGACAAAGGCGGCGAACTCGGCTGGTTCCGCAAAGGCCAAATGGTTCCGGCGTTCGAGCAGTATGCATTCAGCGCGCCGATCGGCAAGATCAGCCCGCCGGTGAAATCGCCGTTCGGCTATCACGTCATTCAAGTCGAAGAGCGTAAACCGGGATCGACCGCGACGCTCGCAAGTGCGAAAGATCAGATCGCGCAGCAACTTCGCTCGCAGCAAGAGTCGCCGCTGATTCCGCAGTTCTTGCAGAGCCTGCAATCGCAAGCGAACATCCAGGTGAACGATCAGCGCTTCGCAGGCATCTTCCCGACGCCCGCGCCGAGCATCGCGCCCGCAGCCGCTCCGACTGCAGCGCCGCCTGCACCGAGCGCCACCAAGTAACCTCTCACGGTCAGCGCACCGTTCCAAAAAACGCCCGCTTTTTGCGGGCGTTTTTATTTTCACGAACGAACAGGGCGGCATGGTCGTGCGTATCGTGGGATTAGGGCCGGGCGACCCGGAGCTGCTCACGCTCGGCAGCGTCGAGGCGTTGCGTAAGAGTAAACGGGCCGTCGCGCTTCTTGCGCCGCCGGATTTATTGAAGTATTTAAACGCGCAAGGCATTACCATCGAGCGCAATCTCGTCGATGATCCGGCACTGCTGGTGCGCGGCAGCATCGAAGCGATTTCAAAGTTTTCCGATCGTCTCGATGGAGCGGATTTGGGAGTGGGTGTGCTGGGCAATCCCCTCTCGGATTTTCCCGGATTGCCGCTGTTGCTGCGCGCGATCGAAGCGCGCGGCGCCAAAACCGAAATCGTTCCCGGAATGCCGAAAGCGGCGCTCGCCGCATCGATTAACATGCCGCTCGTACCGCTGCCGCCCGCGTCCGCGCATTACACATGGGAAGATTTGATCGAGATTATGGCGCGCCTGCGCAGTTCGTGTCCGTGGGATCGCGAGCAAACGCATCGCACGCTCGTGCCGTATCTCATCGAAGAAACGTACGAAGTCGTCGAAGCGATCGAGAACGACGATGAGACCGCGCTCTCCGAAGAACTCGGCGACCTGTTATTGCAGATCGTCTTTCACTCCCAACTCGGTACGGAGACCGGAAAGTTTACCGTTGCCGACGTCGTCGACGCGCTTTCAAATAAAATGGTGCGGCGGCATCCGCACGTTTTCGGCGACGCCGTGATCGAAGACGTCGACGCGCAGTGGCGCAACTGGGAGCAGCTCAAAGCGCTCGAGGCGACGGGTCAAAAGCGTAAAAGCCGGCTTGACGGTATTCCGAAACATCTCGGCGCACTTCAACGCGGGCAGCGCATGCAAGAGAAGGCGGCGCGCGTCGGATTCGACTGGCCCGGCGTGCGCGACATCCTCGACAAACTGCACGAGGAACTTACCGAACTCGCGGATGCGCAGCGCGAAAAGCAAGACGATCCGCACGTGCGCGAAGAGCTCGGAGACGTCTTTTTCACGCTCGTCAATCTGTCGCGCGCAATGGGGATCGACGCGGAAACCGCGATGCGCGAAGCAAATGAGAAATTCTATAAACGCTTCAGCTTCATGGAGCGGCACGCAGCAAAGGATGGCAAATCGTTGTCGGATATGAGCCTGGACGAACTGGAAGAACTCTGGCAACTCGC
>CAZRQS010000238.1:0-3701 GCA_964602255.1 uncultured bacterium
CCGTACAGATTGAGCAGCGGCCAGATATGCGTGATCTCGAACCGCGTCACGAGCTGCGCAAATTGCGCGACGCAGCCGGCTATCGCGAGCGGCACGCCTAAATGCAGCAACCACTCCTCACGGGAGAAAAAATAAACGAGCAGGGCGAGCGCACTGACGACATACGCGCCGAGCGCGACGATCATGAGCGCTTCGTCGAGCGGCATGTGGCCTTGCATGTTATCTCACCTCCGCCAGTTCTAGCTTTCGAGCAGTACCCTTGGAATTGAAAGCGTCTTCGAATTCGGAGACCAGTTCCTTGAACTGCGTTTCAAACATATCGTAGCCTTTGACGGTCGTTGCTGCCAGACCGACGCTCCACGCCTTCGAACCCGCAGGATCGATGCGCACGTACAGGCGCGCAGGTAAGAAATAGAACGAGACCACCAGCCCTGCGAGCAGAACGAACGCGCCGGTACCGACGAGCGCAACGCCGGGATCGTAACGGTACTGCAAGCCGCTGACCATGACGTATTGCAGCGGCGTAATGCGCCAACCGTCGCCCACGTCTACCCACGTTTTGAGCGGAACGAGCGCACCCCCCGCCATTTGGCCGCCTTCGGCAACTTGCAGCCCAACTGCCGGATCGTTCACGCGGGGATCTGAGGAGGCTTGTCCAGTCTGGCGATCCACTGTCGGCACGAACTGCGTGAACGCAATTTGCCGCTGGGAACCAGGGAGCGTCATGACAGTTCCGGGCATGTACATCTTGTCTGAGAGTCCGGAATCGCGCGTACCGTCGTGCGAAACCAAAAACTGCATCGCAAATCCGTAATTATTTTGATAGAAGAGCGTTCCGTCAACGTCGATCGGATGATTGACGCGAATCGTTTGCGTTTTTGGAATGCCGTCGTTCCCGACAACTGTTACGTTCGAAACGTAATCGATCGGCTGGTACACCATACCGCTCTTGGTCATGATGGGCTGAATTCTGTAGTTGAACCCATCTAGTCGAATCGTCGAGTTCGAATGCGGCACGTTCATCGTTTGACCGGTGGCCACGTCCATGTCGCCGGAAAAGCCTTTAGCCCAATACACGCACGTTCCCGCAGCGATGATCGTAAAGCCGATGTGCGCGACGAGCACGCCGCGCCGCGCCCAATTGTGCCGGTCGGCGAATGTCCATTCGGCTCCGTTGAAATCTCGCTTGCGCACTTGCCATCCGCGTTTTCGAAGAAACGCCTCCACTCGTGCACGCACATCTGATTCGCTTCCGTGAACGTCGATTGCAGCGTTCAGCGGAATCTTGTCGATCGTTACCGGCCGAAGTGCCGGTAATCGTGCAGGGATGACGCGCTTGAACGTGCAGACGGCAAGCGACGTCAAAATCAATCCAATCATGCCGACGTAGTACGGCGTGTGATAGATGTTATCGATGTTCAGACGCACGATCAGCCGCGCAAGCGGAGGCGGGTACATCGAAAAATAGTTGCTGGGATCGCTGCCTTGCTGCACGATAACGCCCGCGAGCGTCATCAGTCCCCATATGAGAAATAAACAAACGGCAAACAGGACGTTGCTGAACGTACGCGTCAACTCGGCGTAGTACGAACGAGCCGCGTTCATGGGGACTTAGTATACCATGTGTTACACGCGATGAAGTTTCAAGAAACGCTTGACTGCCCAAGCAGTAACGCACCGGTCAGCGAACCGCGCGCGTTTTTGCGTCTTCGCAAGCTCCAACAGCTCGTCAAATACAGCGCTTTCTTACTTGAATTTCTTAGCAGTACGTGCGTAGAATTGTGTATTACGTTTCTACGCATCCGAACGTCATTCGGAGCGCGTAGCATCATTCGATCGTGAGCAATCATTCGCGTTTAGCGCGTACTGTAGCATACGAACAAAGAACTCAGCAGGCTCCTTCGCGCCAGCTTTGAGTGCTCCGGGTAAATTTTCCCGGATCGGCTGACAGCACACCCCGTTACCATCAACAGACTGCCGCCGTCTATCACGATGGAACAACCAACTGACCAAATACATGGGGTGTGCCAAATGAAACAGAGGCTCCTGATATTTCTGCCGGCCCTTTTAGTGTTGGCCTTAATGGTGTCTTTTCTTAATCACGGCAAAGCGCTGGCGCAGTTTTGGAACCCGCGACAACAGCCGTGTGCGCTTCCGTTTGACATCGGGTGCTATCTGCCCGGTGGGACGCATGTAGACCCCGACGTGATTCGAATAAATTCGGAAATCAGCTCGACCGAAGCCACAACGGTTGCTCAGATTCTCCGGTCGCCTCCAAAAACTCTGTATCAACAACTCACGATGCTCGGCAAGGCGGAGATCTACGACGTGAATCTCTCCGTCAACAAAAACGTGGCCTGTGCGACATGCCATATGCCGGAAACGGGCTTCCACGACGCCTCTTCGCTGTTCAATAGGACGACCGTCTCGCTAGCCGGCTCGGTGCCGATAACGAACGTCGGCTTTAACAACGGGCGCACCTTTGGAGAACGGCATCCCGATGAACGCATAAGTCAGCGAAATCCGCAGAGCTATTCGTACGCGCCGTTCATGCGGCCCCTGCAGTTCGATGCGGTCGCGCACCAATTCATCGGCGGCAACTTCTGGGATATGCGTGCAACTGGGGACCGCCTCGGCAATCCTGCCGCAGAACAGGCGGAGGGACCACCGCTCAATCCCCTCGAGATGGCGAACCCCGACGAGGGATGTGTCGTCTACGAATTATCGCTGAGCAAATATGCGGGGTTGTTCAAGACCGTCTTTGGCGCGCAAGTATTCGATATCCATTTCCCCAGCGACGTTCAGACAGTCTGCAGTAAGCCCGGAGGGATTCCCCCAAACGCGTCGAGCTCCACCGTGTACAAACCGGGCAACAATCCTGTCATCCTCAAACTCAGTGCGCGCGACCGTGGTCAGGTAGGCGCAAGCTTTGACTATATGGCGGAGGCTATGGCGTCATACGAGGCGTCGCCGGAAGTGAGCGCGTTTTCGTCGAAGTTCGATCACGTACTTCAGGGCACTGCAACGCTCACTGCCCAGGAAATGCGCGGTTTTAAACTCTTCAACGGAAAAGCCATATGCGCAACGTGTCACGAAGACGCCGTTACCGCTACCGGTACGGGCTTGCGCGTAAATGCAGGCCGAATGATTGGCGGCATTCTCGTCGGAGGGCCGCACGTAGAGATTAGGTTCCGCGGCGCGATCGTCGTTCAGTCGGATGCACCGCTATTCACCAATCAAGAAGCGGTCAACCTGGGCATTCCGAAGAACCTTATGGTCCCGTATCTGTACGAGAATAAGCCAGATCAGTTCGGATATGTCGCTAACTCGCTAGGAAGTAGCTACACGGACACGGGTCTTTTCGACTTCCTTACCTCCGTCAACAACCCGAATCCACAGTGGAGATCGCTTGCGCCTGGGTTCCGCGGTACGTTCCAAACGCCGACGATCCGCAACGCAGACAAGCGGCCGCGGCCGGACTTCGTGAGGGCCTACATGCACAACGGCTACTTGAAGAGCCTGAAAGAAGTCGTCCACTTCTACAACACGCGCGATGCCCTACCTCGCTGTATACAAGGCTCGCGCGGCGAGAAAGTGACGTGCTGGCCTGCTCCGGAGGTTTCAGCGAACGAGAATAAGGCGATCGGGAATTTGCACTTGACCCCGCAAGAGGAAGACGATGTAGTCGCCTTCGTCAAGAC
>CAZRQS010000239.1:0-3625 GCA_964602255.1 uncultured bacterium
ATCGCAAACTCGTCACCGCCTATGCGCGCCAGCACGTCGTTTGCGCGGATTGCATGTCGTAGCCGTTCGGCGGCAAGCACGAGGACGCGATCGCCGACGACGTGACCCGCAGTGTCGTTGACGGTTTTGAAGCCGTCGAGATCCGCAAAGAGCACGCCGATGTGTTCGTGACGGCGCATGGAGCGGATGCACGCACGAAGGCGATCCAGAAAATACGCGCGGTTTGGTACGCCGGTAAGGCTATCGCGCTGCGCTTCCATATGCGCGCGCTGCAAGCGCTCGGCGACGAGAACCACGGCGCAAAGCGCGACGGAGAGCATAAACGCGTCCGATATCGTTCCGGCCGTAAAGACGTCTGCAGGTTTGTGAACCTCGTCCCGGTCCAAGATGGCCAGAACGATGCCCGCACCGGCTGCCGTAGCCAGTGCAACGGACAGGCGCGCGTAGTACGCGATGAACAAGAGCGGAATAGCGGCAATCACGCCCATATGAACGTGCCACGCGGCCCAGTTGACGATCGCGACCGCGATCAGCGCCACGTACGCGGCGCCTAAAACCAGCCGGCGGTGAGCGACCCCCGGCGTATGGTGCAGTACCATGGCGCTCCCTTACTTCGCGATTTTTCCCACTAATTAGGAAGTCGTCGCGAAGATGGGGCCTACGAACTACGGTGAGGAGATGGTAATTCCGCCGCTGACGGCGCTCAGTCGCACGAAGGCCGTGCCCCGCCCGAGGCGCCCATCGAGCACCTCACCGACGAAGCCCTTTCGAACGGAAGCCGGAAAGAACGCGTGGATCGCGCCGCTGACAGTGCGCGCTTCAATGCGAGCGTCGCTGTCTTTGGCAATGACGGCATCGATGCCGCCACTCACGTCGTTCAATTGAATCGAGCGCGTGCCCGACACGCGGCCTACCATCGCTTGCACGGATCCGCTGACGTCGTTAGCGCGTACATTGCCCGTCATGCCGGCCAACCGGATAGGGCCGCTCACGTTGTCAACGCCGACGTCGACGTTCGCCGGCACGCGAATATCGTAATCAACCGAGGCGCCGTTGCGGTGCGAAAACAATCCGCCTTGTTCGTCATACCGCGTCTCGATTCTCACTTGATCTACATCGCGGCTTACATCGATATGCGTGCGGCTAATGGCGTCGAGATCGTTGGCGTTTTTCATGGCATCCACGCTTATCGCATTCGTCTTTGCGGCCGTAATCACGACATGGCCGGACACATTTGCGACGCGAATTGACAGCACGTTTGCCGCCGGAATATTCTGACGCGAATGCTCGTGAACGCGGTCTCCGCCGTAACTCTCCGAGCACGCCGGCAATAAAAGCGCCAGCGGAATGATGAGTGCCGCGCCATTTTTCATACTGCCGGGTTTCAGGGCGTCTTCGGGCACTCCTTGAGCAGCGTGTACCCGTCCTGATTCGTGTGGTCGATGACGTATTGCACGAGCGGCGGTTCGTTCGCACGCTGATTCTGCGGCGGGAATTGGAAGGTGGCCGGGATATCTTCATGGCCTTTCAGGAACGGGTCCTGAGCTTCACTAGGATAGTAGAAGGCGTAATCCAACGGCAGACTCTGCACGGTTCCGTCGGGGAAGTGCACGACGACCGAAACGTACTCCCATACGCGTCCCGTCGGCCGGTCGACACGCGCTTCTTGCGTCGGTTCGAAATCGACGTAACCGCAGGGCTCGTGCGCTGCCGGCGCGCCACCCGTGCCGGTGCCGTTGCCGCTCTCGCCCGTGCCCGTTCCGCCCGGGCCGATGCCGCCCGTCTCCGCTTTTGCGGTAGTGCTCGTTCCGGCTCCGTGTCCGCCCATCGGAATGTGCACGGGTGCCGGTCGGCTATGATAGCGCGTGCGCACCAGCGGCCTTGCCGAGGCGATGCGCTTTACGTGATGGTGCTGCGAAGGTTTGCCGGGATTGACGATGCGCGGCGTCACGTGCGTAGGTGCGATGACCTTCGTGTGCACGACCGGCTGTGGAGTTGGCGTGGGCTTCGGTTTTGGCGTGGGCGGTACGCGATGTTCGATGCGCGTGAGTTTCGCGATCGTGATCTTTTCCGGAATCACTTCCGGAATAGTCTGGCGATGCCACGGCACAAGTCCGGCTGCTATTTCATGTAACGCGATCGCGATCGCAAATGCAATAATCAGCCGGCGTCGGTCGTTGCCGGAGAAGAAGGACGAGAGCCACCCGCTCGGCGCGGATGGCTCTCGGCGGGAAGCATGTTTTGCTGCGTTCACCCGCACGTTATTGTTGTTGCGGGCTTACTCCGTATGTCTGCTTGTACCATTGTTCGAATTGCACTTGCGTCGGATAGTAGCCGTATTTCTTGTAGTACCAGTCGCGATACGCAGATTGCCGGCGATTGACTTCTTGTTGCTGCGCACGCTTCTCGCGTAGTTTGTGGTTGTAATTCGTAACGAAGATGCCGGCGGCGGTGCCGAACAGAATGATGTTTCTTGTACTGGCTTTCCCATCCGCCAGGGCCGGTGTAACCGCGCCGAGGCCCATTGCCGCTGCGAGCACGGCAGCCAGGGCTTTCTGCTTCATAGCCGTCCTTTCTCTACTCCGAATCCTTCCCACAGAGAACGAAAAGGCCGCATCGGCCGTTCCACGAATCCATGAGCCCCGTGGACGTTCAGAGCTATATACGAGCAATCCCGGATTTTCCGATTCCCGGGATCCTTTTCCGTGACATTACCCCACTTCTGAAGGACAAGCAAGGCTTCAGGGCGGCAATCGATCTCTTCGTGGCCAAGTTCAAAGACCGCAAGATCGATTACGTCGTTGGAATCGAGGCGCGTGGTTACATGCTGGGCGCACCGCTTGCATATGAAATCGGGGCCGGTTTCGTTCCGGTGCGCAAACCCGGAAAACTTCCGTACAATAAACTCAGCGAAACATACGCGCTCGAGTACGGCACCAATTCGCTCGAAATTCATGATGACGCGCTCGGCAACGGTGATCGCGTGCTCGTCGTCGACGACTTGCTTGCAACGGGCGGTACTGCCTCAGCAACGCGGCGATTGCTCGAGCGTCTAGGAGCCAACGTCGACGGGTTCGCGTTCCTGATCGAACTCGAAGCGCTGAACGGGCGCGACGCTTTGCAAGGCGTCGACGTTACTACGTTCATCAAATACTAGGATCGCCACAGGGAACGGGCGCCATGCGACTACATCGTTTTGCTTTTTCGATTGCGCTTTTTGCGGGCGCTGCTGCGTCCTTTGGGGGTGGGGCTCATGCGCAACAGGCATCGAGTTCTCCGACCCCATCGGTTACGAACCCACCCATCCCCTCGCCGAAGCCGACTGCCGACGACCCGAAAATCCATAAACTGGCCGTCCAGCAGTTCTTGTCGTGGCAGACCGGCGCCATCAATCGCGACCTCTACTCGGAGCGTGTGAACGGCGAACTGACGGAAGAGTTGCTGGACAAGGGAACCAAGACGCTGGCGAATTTGGGACCGTTACAGAGCGTACAGTTCCGCGGAATCAGCCCCGCCAAGGGCGCGAGTCTCTACGTCTATCAAATGGTGTGCGCCAAGGGCACCATTCAAATGGACTTCGCCATCGACCCGGACGGCAAAATCGGCCTAATTTTCTTCGAATAAC
>CAZRQS010000240.1:0-3624 GCA_964602255.1 uncultured bacterium
ATTTGGATCGATTTCAGTCCGCAGGCGGGACACGAACAAGCAAATCGGCGTCCCGCCCTTGTTTTGTCTCCGCGCGCCTACAACGCGGTTTCTGGGCTCGCGCTTTTAGTGCCGATTTCATCTAAGGAAAAGGGCTACCGCTTCGAAGTGCCGCTCCCTGATACGCTTAATACGAGTGGTGTTGTTATATCCGACCAAGGAAGAAACTTCGATTGGAGAGCGCGCCGTGCTCAATTTGAAGAAACTGTTGACCAGCGACTACTCGACGAAGTTCTAGCTCGGATCGCTGCGTTGCTAGACCTCTAGCGGTTCTTTTTCTTTCGCTTTCCTTTTCTCTGAGCGCGCTTTACGCGCCGGGGATGAGCGTGGGCGCATCCGAAATGTTATCGTCTTTTCTATGAGCGCGCCGGGGTACCACTTTTCTATTTCGTATACAAATACCGAGATAGAAGCTCTCGCGGCAGCAGCGCTTATTGCACTGATGATCGTAGTTTGGGCGATAGCGCGGCGTTCCAGGCTATAGTAGCAATCGATGCATGCCGGCGGTGACCGAGTGTGTGCGATACGCTTGTCGTCGACTACTCCGCCCTCTGCGATGTAGCACCCAACGAAACGTGATCGCCGCATCAGCGGATGTGGCAGCTCGCCGAATCGCCTTTGCGCTTCGCTACGCAGCCGCAATTGTAGCGATAGAAAGTGTGTCCGGCGGACGTTACACTGACGAGTAATTGCTCCGCGAGCAGAGCAAAAATCGTGGCGCAGAGCAGGATATCGGCCGTAGCCGGCTTGGCCATACGAACCTCGTGTCGCGGACGCTTAAACAGCCCGTTGATCTCAGCGCCCTGTCCGTAGGGCGGGAACCGCAGCGTACCACCTGCGGCCGACACCCGGAAATCTGAGGTGAAAGTCATTTTCACTTTTGGGAAATTGGGGTAAACTCAGGAGCGTCCCGCCCCATCGACGGCGGGGCTGATCACTTTATCGCTACAGTAGAAAGTGGACGTCGTTCATGTTGGCACAGGTTGGAAAACCGGCACCCGATTTCGAGCTGCCGAGCACCAAAGGCGCAACGAGCGCCAAAGACCTTGGCAAGAAAATCAAACTTGCCGATTATCGCGGCAAGTGGCTGATCTTTTTCTTCTATCCGCTGGACTTCACGTTCGTCTGTCCCACGGAAATCACGGCGCTTTCCGATCGCTACGATGAATTCAAAGAATTTGACACCGAGATCGTCGGCGGTTCGTGCGACTCCGAGCACAGTCACTGGGCGTGGATGAAGGTGCCTCGCGAGCAAAACGGCATCGCAGGCCTGAAGTTTCCGCTCGTTTCCGATTACACCAAGGAAGTCGCGCGCGCGTATGGCGTGCTTGACGAGCGCACCGGCGTCGCTCAACGCGGCCTGTTCATCATCGATCCGGACGGCATCCTCAAATACGCAGTCGTGACCGACGACAATGTCGGCCGCAGCGTCGACGAAACGATTCGCGTATTGCAGGCGCTGCAGACCGGCGGTCTCTGCCCGGCGGAATGGAAGCCCGGCAAGGCGCTTCTGCAAAAAGCATAAATGGCGTTACGTATGCGCAGCCCCCTCCCGTCGCTGGAGGGGGTTGCCACGTGGATCAACGGCCAGCCGAAACCCGAAGATCTCGAAGGGCGGCCGGTGTTCGTGCATTTTTGGTCGATCACGTGTTATATCTGCCACAACGTGGTCGATCAAGTGAATGCGTGGCGCGACAAATATGCGAAGGACGGTGTAGTCTTCATCAGCGTGCACCAGCCGCGTTCCGCGGAAGAGCTCGACGTCGAAGCGGTCAAAAAAGATGCGCTGGAAGTAATGAAGCTGACGCAGCCGGTCGCTATCGATAACGAGCACACCATCGTGGACCGGTTCGAAAATCAGTTCGTCCCCGCATATTACATCTTCGATGGATCGCACCAACTACGGCATTTCCAAGCCGGAGACAAAGGTTACGACCGGATCGAGTCGGCCATCGAGCGCGTTCTGAACGAGCAAGTCGCATCAACATAGTCAACAGCGAGCAGGCACCTGGCGTGTGTCAAAAAGCTGCGGCCGGGTAGATTGGAGTGCGACCAATTCTTGCAACGGAGGAACGCGTGGACGCAATCAAAGTCCTTAAACAAGATCACCAAAAAGTAAAGGCGCTTTTCGAGGAAGTCGAAGGCTTAGGCGATCGCGCAAGTTCGCAGCGCAAGAAGCTGTTTGCGCAGATCGACGAGGAGCTCACGGTTCACGCGAAAATCGAAGAGACGATTTTCTATCCGGAATTCCGCCGTCACGCTGAAAATTCGGAAGAAAAAGAAGAAGTGCTCGAAGCGTACGAGGAGCACAGCATCGTCAAGAGTCTGATTCGCGAACTCGAGAATTTGGATCCAAAGGACGAAACGTATAAGCCGAAGCTGAAAGTGCTGAAAGATCTCGTCGACCACCACGTCAAAGAAGAAGAAGGCGCCATGTTCAAAATGGCGCGCGAAATCTTCGAAAAAGATGAGCTCGAAGAAATCGGCGAACGGCTGATGGAAGCCAAAGAAAAAATGGGAGCCGCGTAACAGCGACTCCCTTTCTTTGTGTGCGTCAGTGCGGTGGCGGGGGCGTGCAGCCGATCACAGGCGACGGCGTCGGTACCGGCGGCGGTAGTCCACCACCACCGCCGGGCGGCGGACCGCCGGCAGTAACCGGAGGTGAATTGAAACCGCTGTGCCCGCCTCCCGCGATGAAACCGATGATCGGAATCAGTAACAACGGCCACCAGTTAAAGCGGTGCGTCGTCGGAGACGAAACCGCAACTGTTGTGAATGGCGCAGGCGTCGGCTCGGACGGTGCCGGCATAACGACTGCCGGCGCGGCTGCAACAGCAGTCGGTACAGGTTGCGGTGCCGGCGGCGAGGTGGATTCGGCGAGTACGCGGGTCACCGGTCGCGTCACCGGCTTTGTTTGAGCCAGTAGCGGCATCGGCCTACGCAGCAGCGAGACATTGCCGCAGCGCGCCGGGATAAACACCGCCAAGGTTTGATGGTTCTCTTGAAGATCGATCTCCCAGCCTTTGCTTTGTGCCGGAATGACCACATCGCGAACGACGAACACCTGTCCGTTTCGCGAACCGGTCATCGCGTCCAGATGGCGGGGAATGGTAACGTATGTAAGTTGTTTAGCCTCGATCCGGGCTTCAACTTGCATAAATTCTTTTGGTGTGAGACCCAAAAGGGCTCCCGCTGCTTCAAAGGTGCGCCGCTGCCGGCCCACCTCAGCTTGCAGCCGCGGGGTAGAAGAGAGTTGCCCCAGTAGCGGCGCGCTACCCAGACGCGCGATAACGTGCGGAGCCGCAATCGCTTCGAGAGGTAGTGACACGCACAGCAGCGAGGCCAACATTATACGTGCGAGCTTCATTGCGTTTTCCTTCTGCCGGCTTACACGGTTGAATTACCCGCACAGCAAACAATCATGATAGGCATTGCGCCTTAGGACCAGGTCCTAAGCGGCTGGCACAAGCCCTCGCATCCGGTCCCAAACGTCCTATATTGGCGGCATGAAGCTCATGCTACGTTGTCAGCACTCGACGGCTATCGATGAAACGTAACCCGGCGAGTCGTTATCTCGGCGCAAAG
>CAZRQS010000241.1:0-3586 GCA_964602255.1 uncultured bacterium
CCGGGGGTTGCATGTGGCGGTATTATCAGATGGCTGTGACGACAATCGCGACGGGCGAGGCCCCATCCAACGCGGGCGCGCTTCGACAAGTTCAGGACGACAAAGGCCGGCGGCCGGCATTCGCCGGACCGCTCATGCGCGCGCTCCCGTCGTCCAGCCGTGCTCTTGCGACGTTATTGGAGCGCCTGCGTCAGGGCGCGGGCGCATACGCGCTACACGAAACGATCCCGGCGGCACGTCCGGCGCTCCTCGCTTCGATCTATCGCGCTATTGGCGGTCAGTTGTTCGTCATCACGCCGACGGCGGATGCCGCGGAGCGCATGTTCGCGGATCTACTCTACTACCTTGAAGAGGACGAGCCGCGCACCGTGCGCCTTCTGCGCTCGCGTGAAGAGACGGTCGGCGCAATCGAATCACCGTCGGAGCGTAGCGCGCGCATGGCGCTGCTTGCGGAGCTCGCGGACGATACGCCGGGGATCATTCTCGCGCCGCTTGGCGCGCTGCGACAGTACGTCATACCGCGCGAAGCATTCCGGCGCGAACGGTTTACGCTGCGCGTCAACGACGACGCCGGTTGGGATGCAACGCTCGAACGCCTCTACCGTTTGGGATATCGTCGATGCGACGTCGTAAGCGCTGCGGGCGAATACGCCGTTCGCGGCGGTATCCTCGACGTGTTTTCGTCGTCCGCGGACATGCCGACGCGCATCGAATTTTTCGGTGACACCGTCGAGAGCATCCGGCCCTTTCATTTAGAGTCGCAGCGCAGCGAAGGTGCGCTCGAGTCTATCGAGATCGTGCCGTGGACGGAGATCCCACGCGACGATGAGTTGCGCTCGCGGGTCATCGAACGCTTCAACGGGCCGCAAAATGTTGCAACGGCACTGGGCGCGTATCTCGATTCGGGAGCGGATATTCCTGAACCGTGGCTTTCGCTCGCATTCGACGAGCGCGAGAGCGTGCTCGATTATCTTTCGGAGCATGCCACCGTCGTCATCGACGAGCCGGGAATGCTCGCGACGATCGAGCGCGCGCTGGACGAAGAACGCTCGCGTGAAGAAAGCGTACTGCTTGCGGGCGTAGCGTCGGGCGAGCTTTCGGTTGACGATTCCGATGTCGGCGAAGCACTGTTGGCGGAAGTCTCCGCGCCGTATCCGCGTTTGAACGATCTTGCGCCGGCGTTCGCACGTCATGCAGCGCTCGTTTTTCCTGGCGGAATTGAAAGCGCGCACGCACTCGATTGGATGCCGCGCGTTTTGGAAAACGCGGTGCTCGAAACGCATCCCGCGGATCACTTCAACCGGCAAATCGAAATGTTCACGCAGTCGCTGCGCGAGTGGGTGAACGCAGGCGACACAGTGCTGCTGGTGACATCGGGCGCGGGCCGCACCACGGATGTCGTCCGCGCTGCGGGTCTGGAAGCGCAACGCGCCGCGCCGGCCCATTTGCATATCGGCGGACGTGACGGCCGCGTTCTCATCGATCACGGCAACATCGAAGCCGGATTTTCCATTCCGAGTTTACGCCTGCGGGTGCTTGGCGATCGAGAGATTTATGGACAGCCGCCCAAGCGCGTCAAGATTCGTGCCGTCAAGGAAGGCGTGCCCGTCACGCTCGCGGATCTCAAAGTCGGCGATTACGTCGTGCACGCGGTACACGGGATAGGGCAATATCTGGGACTGCGCACCGAGACGATTCTCGGTGCAACGCAAGACTATCTCGATCTGAAGTACGCCGGTACGGATCGCATGCTGGTGCCGGTGACGCAGATGCATCAGGTCACCAAGTACAGCGCGAGCGAAGGCGGCTCGCCGCGGCTTTCCAAAATGGGTGGCGCGGATTGGGCACGCACCAAATCGCGCGTCTCCGAATCGCTCGCGAAGATTGCCGAAGGGCTCGTGCAGCTGTACGCCGAGCGCGAACTGGCGAAAGGCCATGCCTTTGCGCCGGATACACCGTGGCAGGCTGAACTGGAAGAAGCGTTTCCGTACGACGAAACGCCGGACCAGCTTAAAGCGATCGTTGAATCAAAGGGCGACATGGAGCGCGCGCGCCCGATGGACCGCGTCGTTTGCGGCGACGTTGGTTACGGCAAAACCGAAGTGGCGATACGCGCAGCGTTCAAAGCGGTTGCAGACAAAAAGCAAGTCGCCGTGCTGGTGCCGACCACGCTGCTTGCCGATCAGCATTTCCGGAATTTCAGCGCGCGCTTTGCGGGCTTCCCTATGCGCATCGAAGAGCTTTCGCGCTTCAAGAGCAAGAAAGATCAGCGCGAGATCGTGCGCGATCTGGCCGAGGGGAAAATCGATATCGTCATCGGCACGCATCGCCTATTGCAGAAAGATATCGCGTTCGCCGATCTCGGACTGATTATCGTCGATGAAGAGCAGCGCTTCGGCGTGATGCACAAAGAGCGGCTCAAGCAACTGCGCGCGAGCGTCGACGTTCTCACGCTGTCCGCGACGCCGATTCCGCGCACGCTTCACATGTCGCTCATGGGCGTTCGCGATCTCTCGCTGATTCAAACCGCGCCGAAGAACCGCATGTCGATCAAAACGGTGGTCGTGCCGGCGAGCGATGCCGTCGTGCAGCGGGCGATTACGGCCGAACTCGATCGCGGTGGTCAAGTCTATTATCTGCACAACCGCATCGAATCGATCTATGCGGTGAAGAACGCGCTCGAGCAGCTCGTGCCGCGCGCGCGCATCGCGATCGGTCACGGGCAGATGCACGAGAACGAGATCGAGCCGATCATGCAGTCGTTCATCGACGGCGATCTCGACGTGCTGGTTGCGACAACGATCATCGAGAACGGCATCGACATACCGAACGTGAACACGATCATCGTGAACGACGCGGACAAGTTCGGTCTTGCGCAGCTGTATCAGTTGCGCGGACGCGTCGGCCGTTCAAACCATCAGGCGTACGCGTACCTGATGTATCAGGCGCACAAAGCGCTCTCCGAGGAGGCCAAAGCGCGCCTGGAAGCCATTCGCGAGTTTACGCATTTGGGAAGCGGCTTGCAAATCGCGATGCGGGATTTGGAAATCCGCGGCGCCGGCAATTTGCTGGGTTCGGCGCAGTCGGGCTTTATCGCGTCGGTTGGTTTCGACACGTATTGTCAGCTGCTTGCAGATGCAATCGCAGAACGCAGAGGCCAGCAGGCGGCGCTCGAGGAGCAACGCGAGGCGGTCATCGACGTCAAGATCGACGCGTACGTTCCGAACGATTACATTCCGCAAGTCTCGCAGAAGATTGCGGTGTATCAGCAGCTCGCAAAGTCGCGCAGCGAAGCGGAAGTCGAAGAGATCGCTGCGGGCGTACGCGACCGCTTCGGTCCGTTGCCCACGCCGCTCGAAAACTTGGTGCAGCTTACGAAACTTCGTACGATTGCGCTATACAAGCACGTTACACGCGTCGTCGTGGACGAGAAGCGTCTCACGCTTGGCGTCGGGACCGGCTTCGAACTGCAACCCAGTGCGATTCCGAAATTCCAATCGCTCACGAAAAACCGCTTCCGCTTCGCCGAAGGCAAAATTCTGGTGGACTTGCCACCACTACGCAACGGCCAACGCCCGGAAGAACT
>CAZRQS010000242.1:0-1937 GCA_964602255.1 uncultured bacterium
TTCATGCATCCATGCTACAATTTCGTTATGCCATACGTATGGCTTAGTGATTGCGCATGATACGAGATTTTGTACTCGAACATTTGGTGTTGAGCGACGGCGACGTCGTAATCCGCAGCGCACATGCTAGCGATGAAGCGATGCTGACAAAATGGTTCAACGATCCTGACGTATTCAAGTATTGGGAAGGCAAACCGCCGTCGGAAGACTATATTAGGGCGCGTTGCACCGTTGAAATTACGGACGATACATGTTGGCCGTTCATCATCGTCTACAGTGGTGAACCGGCCGGTTTCATTCAAGCATGGCTTAGCACTGATATGACGGGCGGTCTCGATCTCTTCATCGCACCGGAGCACCGGCGTAAAGGCATCGCTTTGCGCGCGCTACCCTTATTGGCGAAATATTTGCGCGATGAGCGTGGATGGAAGCGCACAACCGTCGATCCGCGCGTTGAAAACAGTGCGGCGATAGCCCTGTTCGAACGTGCCGGATTCGTCGACACAGGTGAGCGGCTTCACGATGACGATCACATCTACACGATTATGGAGCTTCGATGAGAAAAGCCGGAGACGTAACTATCCGCTCTGCGGAGATGGCGGATCTCAATGCATTGCTTCCGCTCGTTCAAGCGTATCGTGTCTTTTACAAACAAACGGCCGATCCGGAGGGCGAGCGCGCCTTCATTCAACAGCACTTGCGATATGGAACCTCGACCATATTCATTGCTGAACTCGACGGAGAGCCGGTCGGATTCATGCAACTCTTCCGAACGTATTCGACCGTGCACTTAGCCAACGCGTGGATTCTCGAAGATCTCTTTGTAACGCCCGCATCGCGCGGCCGGGGCGTGGCCAGCGCGCTGCTCGATCGCGCGTTACAGGTGGCGCGCGAGAGCGGAGCAAGTGGGATGTTCCTGGAGACCGCGCACGACAACCCTACCGCACAGCGAGTCTACGAGCGAGCGGGGTGGACGCGTGAAGGCCACTTTTACAAATACAACGCCCCCTTGCACGACCTCCAAGGCTAGTCCCAGAAAGCAGCTCCACGCTTATGGTATGAAAAAAGCGGCTATTTCTCTCATTGCGGCGGCGGCGCTAAGCAGCGCTCCGGCGCAGGCCCAAGTTCCGCCGATGCCTACTCCGGACGCCGCGACGCGCCAGGCGATGGATCAAACGCGCGCGCGCATGGAAAGCGTTACCCGTACGGAGCGCGCACAGATTCTGGGCGCACTAACCGCGGCGCATCGCGCGCTTCTTGCAAACATCGCCGGGCAGCTCGCGACCAGCATCACGCCCGACTACGACGCTGCAGCAAAGCAGTTGGATTCCACGCTCACCGGTAGCGAGGCGCAATCCATCATTAGCGCAGAGCGAAGCGCACAGGCTCAAGCGCGCAGCATCGTGGAAAATATGAGAAAGCAGATACCCGCGCCGCCCGGTTCGGGACGCTTTCACGAGCGGGGAGTTGTCAGTTTCCAAGAGCCCGGCGCGGGGCGGGAGCCCGACGCGGGCCGCATCTTACTGCGCGTCGCAATGAGCGGACCCGTAGGCATGATGATGAATTTTCACGTGACGGGAGGAGCGCCGCCTAAGCCCTGACCCGGTGCACTGCGGTGTTGGCGCGCTCGCCGAGTGGGAAAACTGCGCCCATGGATCTGACGAAGGATTATCCGCGCAGTCCGCGCGAGCAGCTCGATGGGATGATGCTTCTGCCGCGAGCCATCGACAAAGCTCGCGCGCAAATCGAAGGTAAACTCGGCGACTACGCCTATTACGGCTGCCGGTTCAATCTCAAGCTGTTCAATACGCTGGGCGTAACCGAAGATGAGTTTTTGGATTCCGTACGCACCGCCGGCGACGATGATGCGATGCTCGAGTGGATCCGCGATTACGTACGTCCCGAGCGCGACAAGATTGCGAAGATGAACGATTGGG
>CAZRQS010000242.1:2037-3575 GCA_964602255.1 uncultured bacterium
CTATTTGACGACGTGCCAATCTTCCATCTGGTATTGTTTGCCGCTGGAGACCACGACGAGCACACCATCACCGAACGCGTCGACGTTGAAGTTCGAAACGGCGTTTCCATTCTTGGTCAGCGTTCCGGAGATGAAGTGTTGGTCGCCCGGCGATACGCCGCTATTGGTTTGTACGTTCAGCGTGTCGCCGTTCACGAGCGTTGCGTTGGTTACGGTGAGATTGGTCAGGATGCCATGCGTGTAGGTAGCCGACACCGGGATGCTGTATTGGCCTTTCGGCGTTCCACCCGCGAGCGTGTACATCGGCGTCGATATCGGGCACGCGGTGTTTTGCACGCCGGCTTGGATGGAGAGACCGCCGATAGCGCCGGTGTAGACCGTGCCCGTATGCGTGCTCTGCCACGTTACGCTGCCGTCATTGTTCACTGTGCGCGTACCGCTGGGCGTAAGACCGGCCCATCCGAACGTCTCGTTGAGCGACTGATCGCCCGTAGCGTTGAAGCCTGCCGAGTCGGAACAGAACGTCGTGCTGTTGCCGTTGCTTGCCGCGACGACAAGCTCGCCGTCCGCATCGATCGTCTTTTGACCGTTGATATCCAGTTCGCCGGTGTGGGTGCGGTCGAAGCCGTTCTTGAGAATCGGGTAGCCGTATTGGTCGAAGGTCGCGTTGATATAGTTGACGGTTTCCGTGCGCACCGCGCTGGGCGTCGAGCTGTTCATTGCGTAGTGTTTGATTGTGCGCGCTACCGTTTCGGAATTCGAGCCGCTCGACGTCCAGATGCGCACTGCGTCGCGTGCCATTGCCGTGCATCCGTTATCGTAGAACTCGATGCGCTCGGTTGAATTCGCATCGCCGTTTTTATCCGGCGCGAAAAACTCCACGCCGTTGTTGCAAGTGCCGTTGACGGCTTGTTGGGAAACCGACTGCGTGCGAAGGAAGGTGCCTTGCGCCGGAGACCCCGTCGCGTCGTTGTTGTAACTCGAGAAATCTTTGACCGGAGTGCCGACCGCGTTTGCGGTGTTGACCGAATCTTCGGTTTGTTGTTGCAGCGACTGCGTGCCGGCGCCGCTGCTGCCGCCGGGTGAAGGCAGCGAACCGGACGCGGCGCCGCCGCCTCCGCCGCAAGCCGTGAGCATTGTACTGGCCGTAAAGGCCGTAATGACGAGAAGATGACGTGCATTCATTGCGAAGCTCCAATCCTTGTGTGAGGGTGCCGTAACTCGTTTATAGCGGCAGCCAAGGGGGCGCTTCATGAGTGAGTTCTGAGAGAAGCGTCAGAATTGGATTAGAAGCTTTGCACGCAAGGTACAGGACTCGGGCCCGGGCGCATCGTACCCTGGTCAGCCGTGCCCAGAGCCCGTATAATCCGGGACGGGCGCCAACCGCGTGGGTAGGTGGCCGAGTGGTTAAAGGCAACAGACTGTAAATCTGTCCAGCTAACGCTGTACGCTGGTTCGAATCCAGCCCTGCCCACCAGTATCATTGCGGGCGTTGCATAGTGGTAGTGCTTCTGCCTTCCAAGCAGACAGCGCGGGTT
>CAZRQS010000243.1:0-3531 GCA_964602255.1 uncultured bacterium
CGTTCAAGTACATCATCACGCAGAACGCGCCGTTCTTTTTGGTGATGCGGTTCGTCATGTTCCGCGTTCCGCAGTCGATTCCGATGGCGTTCCCCTTTGCGACGCTTTTTGCGACGCTGCTTGGCGTAGGCCGGCTCATGGCGGACAACGAGCTCAATGCGATTCGCACGTCGGGCGTTTCGCTGTGGCGCTTCGCGGTTACGCCGGCCATCTTCGGTATTTGCGCGTTCTTACTCGCGTACAGCATGAACGAGTATATCGCGCCGAAATCGGTGGATCTGTCCACCCGGACGTTCTACCAAATCATCTATCACACCGCGGCGTTGCCGGTTGAGCCGCAGTTCTTCCGCAGAGATCCCGACACGGGGAACGTCTTTTTCGTCACGCAAGTGCTGCCGGACGGAAAAACAATGGCGGGCGTGCAGATCTTTAAGCCGGGACGCACAGGCTACTGGAATCAAACCATTCAGGCGCAGACCGCGCATGTGGAAGGCGCGACGCTCGTCCTGACCAATGCCGTAATGACGTTCTACAACCAGCAAGGTTATGAGACGTCACAAACGACCACGCCCGAGTTTCGTATAGGCTTGCCGCTTGCTGAGAGCGCTGCGCAATTCATGAGCACGCAAAATAGCGACGCGTGGACGATGAACTCCAAACAGCTGTCCGCTCAAGTGAACGCACTGCGCGCGCAAGGAGTCGGCGGTGAAGCGCTCGGAAACTTGGAGGTGAATCTCGCGAATAAACTCGCGTGGCCGTTCGCCTGCATCGTGAGCGTTTTGATCGCGCTGCCCGTAGCAATCCGTTTCGGCAAAAAAGGACGCGCGATGGGAATGGCTTTGGCTATCGTTGCGTTCTTTATCTATTACGTCATGACAGTAGCAGCATCGGCGTTCGGCGGTACGGATCGTGTGAATCCGTTTTTGGCATCATGGCTCCCGAACGTGATCTTCGGGGTTGCCGGCATCGCGCTACTCTGGAGCGAAGAGCACTAACCGCGTGAAGGCAGCTCGACGCCCGCGTGCTTGGCGCGCGCTCGCATGCTTGCTCGCTTTCGTGGGAAGCATAGGGCTGCCGCAACCGGCGGCGTCTTCGGAATCCTTCGACGACCCTCAATCGCAGCGTGCAATGGCGTTGCTGAACGGTCAAAGTTGCGCAGCGCGATTGGACGGACAGTTCACGCAGGCCGTGCAAATCGCGCAGGTCACGCCGAGTGCCTCGCCGTCTCCATCCGCTTCCCCCTCGCCGCTGCCCTCGAACGTACCACCCTCGAACGGCGGCGCGGGACCACTATACGCGACTCCGTTTCCGACCTCATCGCCGGTAACGCCGCCACCGGTTCCGACGCCCACGCCGGCCTCGACCAGCAGTGCGGGACCGGTCTATCTCGTGCGGCCGTCCGGCACGCCGTCCATCGCGCCCAAACCGGAAGCCACGCCGCAGCCCTCACCGACGCCGACCGGCCTGCCGACACTTGCACCGGGAATGGTCGCCGTGATGGCCGACAAGATTACCGGCAGCACCAAGCCCGGCGTTCCGGGCGATGCGACCGGCAACGTGCACATCTTTTACCAAGACGAGATTCTGGTTGGCGACCGCGCGCATTTTGACGGCATCCGCACGATCACGGTCACGGGCAATCCATATATCGTGAACCGCTCCAAAGACTCGGTGTTGTATGCCGACAGGATCACGTTCGATACGGTCGCGCAAAAGGCGGCGCTCTACAAAGGGCGCGGTCAAAGCTCGCAAGGCGTTGAACGCGGTCTGGTCTATTTCGGCGCACAGGATTTACAGACCGATCAGCATGGCGTAGCGCACGGCAACAACGCCACGGTATCCACGTGCGACCGGCCACGCGCGGGTTATCACATCACCGGTAAAAAAATCGACGTCACGCCCGGCGACAAAATCGTCATTTCAAAAGCCGTACTCTGGCTGGGCGCAGTCGCAGTCTTTTTCCTACCGCGCGTCGTTATACCGCTGCGCTCGGTCAGCGACGAACGCCAACGCCCGCAGTTTTTCCCCGAAATCGGATACAACCAGTATCAAGGCTATTACATCAGGACGCGTCTGAGCTTCGGGAAAGATCAATATTACTACGGCTACTACACGATCGAATTTTACAGCAAGCAGGGCGTCACGTTGGGCTACAACGGCTCGATCAATAAAAAGAACGGCAGGCGTTCGACCAACATCGCCATTCAGCGCGTTCAGGACCGCATCGCGCAAACGACGCGCTATAACGGCAGCCTGCAAGACCAAGAGAATATCTCGCAAACATTGCACGGACAACTGCAATACAACTATCAGAGCGCGTTCGGTCCGTACACCCAATTTCCACCGACACAAGGCCTCAATGCACAAGTCGTGCACAGCGGCCTCACCGAGTCGCAATCCTACACGTACACGCGCCAATCGACCGGTTCACAAGCCAGCTCCGACAGCTACGGCTTCTCGGACACACGCCAGTTCAGCACCGTGCTGCAGAACACGTTTACCAGCAGCATAAGCCGCTCGCAAACCAGCTACGGCACGTTTATTTCGAACGCTACGGGCACCGTCGAAGACTTACTGCACTGGAGCTCGCACGCCGCCGATTATCAGCTGACGTATCAAAAGACGTACGCGCAAAACCCGTTCGGAATCAACAAAGAGCCCGAGCTCGAGGTACGCCCGATGCTCTTTGCTCAGCACTTCATTTTCCCGATTGCGCCGACCCTCACCGTCGGCCAATACAACGAGCCCTCGCAAACGGCCGGCATCCCCAGCGTAACAACCTCGCGCGCCGATCTCGCGCTCAATATGGGTCCGGCGCTCTATAACTTTTTCGGCAGTCAATTCAACGCCAACCTCAACGTCCACCAATATGCATACGGCACGGGCGATTTGAAGGCGAGCATTCAGCAAACCATGTCGCTCACGACACAAGCCGGCCAACACTTCAACAACGTCATTTCATACAACGAACAAAACTACAACGGCCCGGCTGCCCTACCGTTCGCCACACTCGACCTGCAGAACAGCTCAAACTTCAAGAACGCACAAGACACGCTGCGTTTTTACAACGGCGACATCTATAACCTGAGCCTCAGCTTCTCAACGCTCTTCAACCGCATGGCGCAGCCGGTGTCATATCAATTAACGACGCGCCCATCGCCACGATCCTACATGATGTTCACCGGTGCGTTCATCCCGGGCCCGGGCCAAGGCTTCAATTCGACCAACGCTCAGTTCTCCACACCATTCGGCCGCGGCGCCTTCCTCCAATTCCAGGGCGACATCGACTGGAAAAACAAAGCCCGCATCATCAACAAGAGCATCTACTACAGCCGCATAATCGGCGACTGCTACCAAATCCAGTTAAGCTACAATCAAAACTCACGCGAACTGAACGCCACGATCAACCTACTAGCATTCCCATCCCGCGCCGCAACCTTCGGCCTAACAAACCGCGGCTCCCTAATCCCATCAGGCTTCAACGGTTTCGGCTATCCGTAGCCGGCGGTGCAGTTATAAATTCGCACGCTT
>CAZRQS010000244.1:0-3419 GCA_964602255.1 uncultured bacterium
ACGCGCGCGCGAGGAACGAGACTAATGCCCGCGCCGCGCGCATGCGTGCGCCGTGGTCGTCGTTGTCACCCTGAGCTTGTCGAAGGGTGTCGAAGGGTGAGCTTGTCGAAGGGTGATTTCGCTACCGTCGCTTGGCGTGATTTCTAAATTCCAACCAACGCACGCGTTTCGGTAACTCCACACTTCGACAAGCTCAGTGTGACAAAGTGTAGCACGCTAAGTGTTTAGTCGTACGCGATAGAAAATAAAAGCGATCGATGTTCGTCAAACGCCTCCAAACGGGCATCGTCGGCGGACGCACGTTGCTGCGCATGCATTTCGGCTAGCGAAACAGCGAACGCTCCGCCGGAGCAAGCCGAAGCGTTTCCCACGGATGGTCAGCGATGCGCGACCATTCCTCGAGAGCGGATACGTTCGGACACCGGCCCACGATGACAACTGCCCATTCGCCTTCTCGCACCGGCAGCCGTGGAAAATCGTTGGGGCTATCGTCCGTTATGAAATAGGCCACGCGATCGGCGTGCCGGCGTAGTTGCGGCAACAACCGTTCTTCAAGCGTTTCAATAAAATGCTCGCCGGCCGGTGCATCGAGCATGTGTATTGATGCAACGACATGCGCGGCATCCGCTCCAGCAGTATCGCGCGCCAGATCGCGCAAGTCGAAACCGCTGTCCGGTCGCGCGTTTTTCAAAAGCAGCACGTCGTCCGAATCGAGCATCGTCGCGTTCGCCGCATCGCGATTGCTGCGCCACGCCTCGGAGTGAACGTAGAACGCCTCCAGCGCTTGGCGCCGCACGTTCATATTTTCAAAGCCGCGCAGCCACACGAAGCTATTGGGATCGTCGAGATCGCGGTAGTGCCCGATGGGCACCATTCCGCATTCTTCTTGCGTTTCGATGAACTCGCGTTCGAAAAGCGAGATCAATTGCTCCCGCATTCCTGGGCGCAGCACGTACCGCCGCAACTCGATGACGCCAAACTCTTTCATAGACCCGTTCATACAGGCCTTAGAACCGTTCGCGCAGCGATTGGTGGCGCCACGTGTCACATCCTTGGCGACTGCGCGGTCTCCCGAATATGACAATTGCAATTTTTGGTGCAAATGGCGCGACCGGCCGGCTCTTGGTCGCGCAGGCACTCGATGCGGGGCACGAGGTCGTCGCGGTGACACGAAACCCCACGACATTCCCCTTTAAGCACGATGGCCTGCGCATTGCACAAGCAGACGTCCTTGATGCTATGCGTGTGAGCGAGGTTATTGCCGGCTGCGATGTAGTGCTCTCGACGCTTGGCGTGGGCTTCACTCGGGATCCTATTACAGTCTATTCGCAGGGCGTCAGAAATATTATCGCGGCGATGCAGCAGCATGACCTTCGACGGCTTGTCGTGGTCAGTTCCAGCGCTACGTATCCGCACTACCACGCCGACGGCGGCTTTCTCCTGAACCGGGTCATGCAGCCGCTGATCACGGCAACCATTGGCCGCACGACGTACGCGGATATGCGGCGGATGGAGGAGCTGGTTCGCGCCAGCGATCTCGATTGGACGATCGTGCGGCCGTCAGGACTCTTCGATCTTCCGGAAGTGACGGATTACCGCGTTGATGAGGATGAAGCACCGGGCGTGTTCACTTCAAGAACCGATCTTGCGGCGTGCATGCTCGCGCAGCTCGACGACGGCCGGTTCGTACGTAAGAATGTCGCGGTGACCACAACTTCCGTAAAACCACAGCTGCTTCAAATGATGTTTAAGGAGGCATTCAAGAAGGCCTGAATCCTTTGGCCATTCGCAATCGTCGGAGAGATGTGGTTTACGCATCACGGACCTGCGTGGAACGGGTGATGAAGGCGGCGCCATGGTCGGACCTTGGACGCCGTGTGACAGATTCGGCGCTGACCGCCCGTACTGGTTCCCTGTGCCGCATCCATCCAACAGAGCGGCGACGAGTACAAGCGAAATGAGTTTGTTCATCGCTACACCCTCAACAATGCCGTTCACCGGTGGTTAGCAGCGTTCGCGCACCATTCGAACGTACTCGTCGGCATAGAAGCGCATCGCCGGCTCGGGGAGGTCGCCGGCGCCTTCCCGGGACGCAATCTTTCGCACGCGCTTGACCGCTTGCTGGTACGTGATCGTGCCTTTCTCGGTCGAAGCGGTCTGCTTCAACGCTTTCCAGATGCGCTCGGACGGCTGCGCGCCTTTCATCATGCGTCAAGCGTACGCCGCCGCACTGTCGGCCTGTATACCCGAAACCGAGTACAAGTGGAGTAATTGCTATTAATAGCCCACCGGGCAAGCTGCCGCCTTCTAATGCTTAGATAAGACTCAGCTGCATCGGAACGCGCGGTTCTATGACAGCATGCTTTGATTTTGGAACTAACCGCAGCGCTTCGTGAACGCGCGTCTCGATGCGATCGTGCACTTCGCGTGGTGCATATTTGCCGCGATACATCGTGGCGTATTCGGCGATGAGCTCCGGACGGTTGGAGCGTAAGTAACCGAAGAACGCATCGCGCGTGACTTCATGCAGATGCAGCGTGTTGTGCCAAATAGCGTGCGCGCCGGCTTGTCGCGCGGCTCGCACCACGCTTTCGATGTTTTCCGGCGAATCCGTCACGTGCGGAAGTATCGGAGCGAGCGCGACGTTGACCGTGATCCCGGCTTGCGCGAGTTTTGTTACTGCAAGAATCCGCTTCACCGGAGGAGCGACGGTCGGTTCAATCTCGCGTGCGAGCTTCGCGTCCATCGTCGCTACGCTTATTGAGACCGTAACGCCCGCCACGCGCGCAAGCTGCGCGAGCACGTCGACGTCACGAATAATCAGTGGCGAACGCGTGATGATGCCCGCGGGCGTCTGGTAATCGCGCAAGGCCTCGAGAATGCCGCGAGTGAGCCGATAGCGGCCTTCGAGCGGCTGATACGGATCGGTGACGGTGCCGATGGTGACCAGTTCGTGCTTCCACGAGCGTTTTGCAAGCTCGCTGCGCAGCACGGCCGGCGCGTTCGTCTTTACGTAGATGCGGCTGCCCCATCGGCCGACGCCGTCGTCGTCGAGATACGTGTGCGTCCGGCGCGCGTAGCAGAAGACACACCCGTGATAGCACCCGCGATACGGGTTGATGGACCAAGGAAAGGGCATGCCTGTGACGCGGTTCAGAACCGATTTCGCCGGCAATTCAATAACCTCGACCCCAGCCTGTCCTGAGCCTGACGAAGGGCGCATGCGGATAGCATAATCGAACACATGTTCGATGTAAAGCCCTGAAACTTCGGATCGAAGGCGAGGTTATAAAGATCGTCATGGCAATGCGTTTCCAATCGCCGCCGCGTTCCTTCGGATACGCGCCGGCCGTCCCGGTTCAAGCCCTGCTCGGGCAGGTGCTCGGCATAACCGCTATCGGTTTGCTCATCACCGCGGG
>CAZRQS010000245.1:0-3402 GCA_964602255.1 uncultured bacterium
GCTTGCTTGAATGAAGGTCCTTTTTAAAGGTGCGTAAAGACCCGTTCGCGCGCGGAACCAGAGCCGATACCTTATGGGTTACCAGTACGATACCGTCGCGGAAGGCCGCGGCGGGAAGCCGTCAGAAAAGGACCCACCCTGAATGAAGAAGCTGCTTGGACTTGGGGCACTTCTAAGCTTGCTCTACGGATGTAGTGGAGCCGGTTATCTTCCG
Organism: uncultured bacterium; assembly: GCA_964602255.1. Lineage (GTDB taxonomy): Bacteria > Vulcanimicrobiota > Vulcanimicrobiia > Vulcanimicrobiales > Vulcanimicrobiaceae > CAZRQS01. The sequence continues at coordinate 215 of CAZRQS010000245.1, forward strand.
TATGCACCCCATGCCCTCAATCCCGAGCAGATTCACGCGCTCGTAGCCGACGCGTCGTCGCGCAACGGCGTGCCGCCAGGCCTCGTCAACGCCGTTATCATGGCGGAATCGGCGGGTAATCCCAGTGCCGTGAGTCCAGTCGGAGCCCAAGGCCTGATGCAGCTGATGCCCGAGACGGCGGCATCCTGCGGCGTTGCCAATCCGTTTGTCGCTTCCGACAACGTCGAGTGCGGCACGCGCTATCTCCATTCACTCCTCTCGCGTTACAACGATAACGTGGAACTGGCCGTCGCCGCATATAACGCCGGTCCGGGCGCCGTCGAGCGCTACCACGGCGTTCCGCCGTTCGCGGAAACGCGCGCCTATGTAAGCCGCGTTCTTGCCGCGTATCGCGACTATTAGCCAACCCCGGTAACGCATGGCGTCGATCTCCGGAGCACGCACCGCACCGCTCCCATGGCTCGCCCGCCTGCGATTGCCGATTCTCGACGCCTATATCCTCAATGAGTTCGTCTGGCCGTTCGTTTTTGCGTTCGCGGCGTTCTTTTTGTTTTGGGGATTCAACATTTTCTTCTTGGCGGCGAAGTATCTCATCGAGCAAAACGCGCCGTTCTATCTGGTCATGCGGTTCTTGCTCTTCCGCTTGCCGCAATCGATTCCGATGGCGTTCCCGTTCGCCACGCTGTTCGCCGCAATGCTCGGCATGGGGCGGCTCGTCGGCGACAATGAGATCATCGCCGTCCGCACCGCCGGCGTCTCGCTCTGGCGGATCTGCTTAACGCCGATCCTCTTCGGCCTCACGGCGTTCTTTATTACCTACGCCGCGAACGAGTGGATCGCACCGCGTTCCACCGAGCTATCGACGCGCACGTTTTACCAGATCATCTATAACACCGCGGCGCTTCCCGTCGAAGCGCAGTTCTTCCGCAAAGATCCCGACACCGGGAACGTCTTTTACGTCACCAACGTTTTGCCCGATGAAAAGACGATGGTCGGCGTGCAAGTATACAAGCCCGGTCGCAACGGCTACTGGAGCGAAACGTTCCAAGCGAAACAGGCACACGTCGAAGGCGCGACGCTCGTGCTTTCGGACGTCGTCGAGACGCGCTACAACGTGTCAGGCTGGATGACCTCGCAAGTCCAATCGCCGGAAGTACGCATCGGACTGCCGCTGGGTGAAAGCGCCGCGCAGTTCATGAGCAGCGTCAACAACGACGCGTGGACCATGAACAGCAAACAACTCAAGCAACAAGTCGACGCACTGAAAAATCAAGGCGTCGGGGGCGAAGCGCTCGGCAACTTACAAGTGAATCTCGGCTCGAAGACGGCGTTCCCGTTCGGCTGCGTCATCGGCGTGCTGCTCGCGCTGCCGACGGCGATCCGCTTTGGCCGTAAAGGCCGCATGCTCGCATTCGCGCTCGCGATCATGATGTTCATCGTCTATGTCTTGCTCTTCCAAGCTGCCTCCGTCTTCGGCAGCACAGGACGAATGAATCCGTATCTCGCAACCTGGTTGCCGAACATTATCTTTGGTTCGGTCGGGCTTGCGTTGTTGTGGTACGAAGAACACTAGTGAATCGGCGTTGGAAGTCCTCACGCGCGATCGGCGCGCTAGTTTGCGCTTTTGTCATTGCGTGCGGTGCAATTCCGCAGCCGCAGGCTTTTGCCGCACAAACGAGCGACGACGACAAAGTTCTCGCCCTCTTTAACTCTACGCCCTGCGCCGCGCAATACGCGCAGGCGCCTGCGTCGCAGCCGTACGTCGTCGCACAAGCAGCGGCGTCGCCGTCGCCTTCCCCCTCACCAAGTTTCGAGCCGATCAACTATGGTCCGGGACACATCTATGCCACGCCGTTTTCATCGCCGACGCCCGCGGGTGAAACGCCGCCGCCCGTTCCAACGCCCACACCGCAGGCCAGCGGATCGCCGGGGCCGGTTTTTCTGACGCGTCCCACCGGTGCACCGCCGTCGATTTCGCCTGCGGGTCCGGGTGGAACGCCCTCGCCTTCACCCGCGCCGAGCGCCGAACCGACGCTGCGTCCCGGGTACGTAGCGGTGTTGGCCGACAAAGTGGTCGGCAACGCAAATCCGGGGCAACCCGGCGATGCGCTCGGCAACGTGAACATCTTCTATCAAGACGAAGTGATCGTCGGCGATCGCGCGCACTACGACGGTACGCGAACGATTACGCTCACCGGCAATACCTACATAATCAATAAATCCAAAGATACGATTCTTTACGCCGACAAGATCACGTTCGACACGATTGCAGAAACCGCAACATTGACGAATGGCCGTGGCAAAAGCTCGCAAGGCGTTGAAAAGGGCCTCGTGTACTACGCCGCGACAGGCTTGAATTCCAAGAACACCGGCGTCGCGCACGGCACGAATGCGTGGGTCACGACGTGCGAACACGCTCGCGGGGGCTACCACATCACCGGCAAGACGATCGACGTCACGCCGGGCGACAAGATCGTTATTACGAAGGCGATTCTGTGGCTCGGTGCTGCAGCCGTGTTCTTTTTGCCGCGGGTCATCATCCCGCTACGGAGCGTTGCGGACGAGCGGCAACGCCCCACGCTCTTTCCCGACATCGGTTACAACGCCGATGAAGGCTACTACGTCAAGGCGCGTCTGGGATTCGGCAAGGATCAGTATTACTACGGCTACTATCGCTTCGAGTATTACACGAAAGTCGGTTTGGGCTTAGGCTACGTCGCGTTCTTCGGCAAGCGCAACGGACGGCGCCAAGCCGACGTCGATTTTTTCCGCAAGACCGACCGGCGTACGCTCAGTACGCTGTACAACGTGAAGTTCGACGAAACCGAGAACATTTCGCGCACGCTGCGAGCGCAGCTGGGTTATACGTTTAATAGCAACTTCGGTCCGCTCACGCAACTGCCGCCGAATACCTCATACACCGTCGGCGTGCAGCACGCCGGCCAGCAAGAAAGCCAGTCGTACTCGTTCTCACGAAGCCAAATCACCGGCCAGTCGAAGAGCGACAACTACGGCTTTACCGACACGCACACGTTTTCGCAAGTACTCTCGAACACGTCGAGCTTTACCCTGGGCCATAGTGAATCGCAGTACGGCGGATTCTTCAGCTCGAACTCGAGCGCGCACATCAACGACATTCTGCACTGGGCATCGCGCGGCGTCGACTACGAACTTCAGTACGATAAGAA
>CAZRQS010000246.1:0-3401 GCA_964602255.1 uncultured bacterium
CGTCGTCACTGCGGCGATCTCATCGTGCGAAACGGACAATAGTTCGGCAATTTTCCGTGCCGTCGCCGTGACATACGCGGGTTCGTTGCGTTGCCCGCGATGTGGAACGGGTGCGAGATACGGGCAGTCGGTTTCGAGCACGAGACGATTCAATCCGACTGCCAGCACAGCGTTACCAACTTGCTGCGCCGACTTGAACGTAATGACGCCGCCGATACCCAAGTACATGCCGAATTCGTCGACGTACGTTTTCGCTTGAGCGGGATCGCCGGTAAAGCAGTGAATGACGCCGCGCATTTCCGGGGACCATTCTTCACGGAGGATCGCTACGAAATCGTCGAACGCGTCGCGATGGTGAAAGATGACGGGTTTGCCGGCGCTGCGCGCAACGCGAATCTGTTCGCGAAGAACGCGTTGCTGTGCATCGCGCGGACTATGATCGTAATAGTAATCGAGTCCCGTCTCACCCACGGCAACGATTCGCGGATCGCGTAGAAACGGTTCGAAAGCCGCTGCGATGTCGGCCGGCGCGTCTTTGGCCTCATGCGGATGGATTCCGACCGACGCCGAGAGACCGTACTGGACTGCGGCGTCGAGCGCTCGCGCGGAATCGGCGAGGTCGCAGCCAACGGTGACGGCTGCTGTGACGCCGGCCGCCCTCATTCGTTCGACGACGGCGTCGCGATCGTCGTTGAAAGCTTTGTCGTGAATGTGTGCGTGGGTATCGATGAACATTAGGCGCCGATTTCGATAACGCGGTTGCGTCCCTGCCGTTTGGCTTGATAGAGCGCGCGATCCGCTCGCGCAAGCAGAGAGTCGACGGTATCGCTGATCGCCGCGACCGCGACACCGATGCTTGCCGTTACCGGGTCGCCGTTGGCGTGGCGCACGTCGGCATTTTCAATGGCTGCGCGAAGACGCTCGCCGACGTTGCGCGCCATTTCGCTGGTCGTGTCAGGCATGAGGATAACGAACTCTTCACCGCCGATGCGTCCCGCGCGGTCTACGCTACGAATGTTGCGCGCGATAATCGCGCTCACCGTGCGCAGGCAGTTATCTCCAGCTTGATGTCCGAGCGTGTCGTTGACGTTCTTGAAATGATCGATGTCGAGCAGCAATACCGCGCACGGATTGTCGAGCGAGACGCTTTCAACGCGCTCCCGCAACATCTCCAGGATCGTGCGGCGGTTCGGCAGCCCCGTGAGCGCATCTACACGGGCAGCGTTTTGCGTTGCGGCAATTGCGCGAAAATCGCGTAAAAGCGGCGCGAGTTCCGCTGCGGCACGCGAAAAGCGCCGCGCGCTGTGGACCGACGAGGTGCGAGCGGTACGGTGTACCACCAGTGCTCCAAGCAGTTGCTCGTCTGAACTGCGTACGGGATAAGCGGTCACTGCTTGCCGGTTACCGCGCAATGAAACGGAAGGACTGCTTGCGTGCTGCAACTCGGCAAGCGCGCGCCGCACACTTTCCAGTTGATTTGCGTCCGGAATCGGACCGATTGTCGCGAGCGGCGTTAAATGCTCGTCGGGCGTGAGTGACGCGTAGATCTGCAGCGTTTCTTCTGCCGCGGGCGTATGCAAGCTCGCGAGTAGCGAATTCATTTGCGGCAACGGATCGTTCGTGCGAAGCATGGCTTGCACAGCGTCGCGCGCCAAGCGCAAACGGTGCAATTCGGCATGCTGCCGGTGAATCGCGCGCATTGCCGATGCGATGAACGGCAGCGGTGCAAAACACACCAAACCGAGCACGCTGCCGGCACGCATCCAGATCATCGTGCAGACGTATCCCCACGAGAGCATCAGCATCGTGTACGTAAGGAGCCGAGTGTCTCGCGCGACGTTGCCCCATAAACGAAGAATCGTGACGCGTTCGGTGAGCGTCTTGAGCGGCATCCATAAGAACGCGAGAAACGCGAAGATGCCCGCAGTGAAAAAGAGCACGAACGTGCCATAGCCGCGTGCGGAAAATTCCGGAATGCGCGAGAGAAAGAGCGGCTGCAGCAACCCAAAGCAGATCCACACGAATGCGTCCGAACCGCCGTCCAAGATACGCCGCATGAAACGAGAACGCCCCTCACTAGGAATCGCGAGCGGGTATCCCGCGAGCTGCATCGCTGCTGCGGCAAACGGTCCGTAGATCGTAAAAATTGCCACGACTACGGGCGTTTCGAGTGTGAGCCGGCCTGGTTCGAGATACCGCCGTCTACCATATAGCGACGACATCGCCGGTACATTGATCCGCAGCAACAGCACGAACATTGCAAACGCCAAGGCGAGCGCAATGTCATCACTCGTGTGCAGCGGCGTGAACGTGCGTGGGCCCGCGTAGACGGTCGCAATCGTGGCAGCAGCAAGCATGCCGAAACGCAGACCGACGAATACCGCGCGCCTCCGCTCGTTCATCCGTTACGTCAGTGCAGCTTCAATACGCGGAAAGAGCGCCTCACCTGGAAATGTTTGCGTTCCGGGCGCGATGCCGCCCCATACGAGGGCCTCGTCCCAGTTTGCGTCGATGCGCTGAGTCATGCCGAGCTGTTGCCAGATCGTACGCGCGCGCTGCGGCATGAACGGCGCCAGCAGTATTGCCAGCCAGCGCAATCCCTCGCATAGGTCGTAGAGCAGCGCATCGAGCTCTCTCGCGCGGCCCTCCTTATACAGCGCCCATGGCGTACGTTCTTCGATCGTGCGGTTCAGCGCGGTGACCAATTCCCAAATCGCTTCGAGCGCATCGCGGAACTGCAGATTGAAGATGAGCGAGCGCACGCGCTCCGGCAATTCGGTAAACTGGGTACCGAACGTTGTGCTGTCTCCTGGCTGCGGTACTAGGCCTTCGCGGTATTTTTCCAGCATCGCAAGCGAACGGCGCAGCAAGTTCCCCAGATCGTTACCGAGATCGCTGTTGTAGCGCTGCACGATCTTCTCTTCCGAATAGGAGAAGTCGCTGCCGAACGGCGCTTCGCGCAACAAGAAATAGCGCATCGCGTCCGGCGTGAAGCGTTCCGCCAGAGCAAAGGGATCGACCGCATTGCCCAGGCTCTTGCCCATTTTCTGGCCTTCGATCGTGATCCAGCCGTGCGCGAAGACCATTTGCGGTTCGGCCTCGCCAATGCCCCACAGAATCGCGGGCCAAATGAGCGTGTGGAAGCGCGCGATCTCTTTGCCGACCAATTGCACGTTAGCGGGCCAAAACGTTTTGAATCTCTCGCCGTCCGGCCATCCGAGCGCCGAAATATAATTCAACAGCGCGTCGAACCACACGTAGATCACACCTTCGGATCCATTGGCATCCGCCGAAGATCGCGGAACCGGAATGCCCCATTCCAAGTTCGTGCGCGAGATCGAGAGGTCGTCCAATCCCTCTTCGAGCAGCGCCATCATCTCGTTGTAGACGGCGCGAGGACG
>CAZRQS010000247.1:0-3382 GCA_964602255.1 uncultured bacterium
TCAAAGTCATCCTCGCGCTGCTCAAAAAAGGCCGCTTCATCGAGATGGCCGGCCGTTCGAAATACCGCCTGACGGACGAAGCGCGAAAGAACCGCGATCTGGTGTTGAATCTGGCCAGCTACGAGACCAAGAAATCGTACGACCAGAGCAAACTCGCGATGATGCTGCAGTACGCCGAGACCAACTCTTGCCGGCGGCGCTTCATCTTGAATTATTTCGGCGAGGATTACGACCGCACGAACTGCGGCGCTTGCGACAACTGCCTGCGCGCTGCGGCGAGCACGGTGGTGCGGCGAGAGCCCGGCGTTTCGGGTTACCGCATCTCCGATATCGTCTTTCACCCCAAGTTCGGACAGGGCACCGTCGAGCGGGCCGAAAAAGACTTGGTTACCGTGCTGTTTCCGAGTGTCGGCTATAAAACGTTGCTCGCCTCCGCCGTGAGTCGCAACGAAGCCAAAATTGCATAAAGAGTGAAGCGGGCTTCGCTCCTGGGTGCGGCCTTCGTGGCCGGTTGTTTGCTTGCGTCTTTCGCGAGCACGCCCGCGCAGGTCAATCCGCCTGCGCCCGTCGTTACCAATTCGCCGGGCGCGACGGCTACGCCGCTGCCCGGTCCACTGCCGACGCCGATCACCGCCCCTACGCCGCCGTCGAGCGCGCTACCGTCGGGGTCGCCGTCACCGTTACCCACGCCCACGCCGACTCCGCCGCCCATCACGGTGCAGCCGCAGGCCGCGCAAGTGCCGGTCGGTACGACGCAAACGCTGCACGTCGGTTCGGTTTACGGGCAATTCACTGTGACTGCTGCTAATCCGGCGATCGTCGACGTCGGCATCGACCAGGGCGCGCAAACGATCACGCTCGCGGGTAAGTCGCCCGGAGCGACGGTGCTGACGGTCACCGATCAGCGCGGAATGAGCGCGAGCGTTCCGGTGCGCGTCGCGTACTATGCGGGAACCGTCGCGCCGACGGCATCGATCCGTATTACCGGCGATCCGGCAAGTCCGGAGTTCGTCAAACGCGCTGCGCTGTCGGCAGCGCTGCAAGTGGTACAAGCTCGCACAGGCTCGCAAGTCGTCGCAACGGCCGATCAAATTTCGTATAACGCGCCGCTTCAGCAAGACGATATCGCGAACGTGACAGTGCCGGTATTGATTCAGGGCGAGCAGTACTTTACGGTGGACAGCAGCACGCGCGTGCGGGTCGAAAATGTCGCCGCACCCAAGATCATGCCGGACTCGCTCATGGTAAGCGATTTTCCGGAGCGGCTGACCGAAAACGGGGTACTCTTCACGTCCGATCTCAAACGCACGCAGCCTTCGCGCTTTCTCTACTTTCATTACAACCCGCCAGGTGAACCAGACCGCCGCGTCGTGCTGCGCGCGCAGAACAATTCGCCCGAACCGGCCGTCGTGCAATTCATCAGCGGCGCCGGCGGTCCCGATCCGAATGAAATGCTGACCGGCCACGTTGCCACCTATAACTTCCTACGCAACCTCGTGCAGAACCAGGGGCAAGTCATCGTCATTCCGGGCAACGGAACGCTGAATCTGGTAGAGCAGTCGCTGCCGGCGAAATCGGTCGTCTGCAACTTGCTGCAACTGCGCGTGCTCAACGGAAGCACCGTGCACTTAACGCTGTTTGCGCAGAACGCGAGCGACCCGCCGGATGAATCGCTCGCAAGCACCGTGCTGCTTTCCGGCGATCATCCGCACGCGCGCGGCATCTACAAGATTCCGGAGTTTCACGACAACCGGCTCTGGAACGTGAACGATCAGTTTTTGGAATTACCCATCGGACAGATTCCGGTACCCAATTCACTCGTCGGTCAAGCGTTGGCCGGTGATTACGGCGTTCTGCAATCGTTCGTGATCAAAGTGCAGAATCCAACGTCACAGCCGCAAGCGATTGCCATTTACGAGAATCCGCGCGGCGGACGCGCTACCGGAACGTATTTGATCGACGGCGTGCTCATTCAGTCGCATCAAGTGCCCGCATTCTCACGCTACAAAGTGCGGCAGTACGTCGTTCCGGCGCGCGGTTTCGTGCGCATCACCATTGCGACGATCCCCGATAGCGGATCGAGTTATCCGGTTCGGCTCGTGTTTGCGCCGGACGACGGAAGCGTCGCGCCAGGCGCGCCGGGCTCACCGATTTTCTAGTCCAGATCCCGGCCGGCGCAGCGCATCCTCGTATACGCGCAGCATCGCAGTAGCGCTCGTGTTCCACGAAAACCGCGTAATGGCGCGATCGCGTTCTCCGGCTGCATGCGCGTGCGCGCGTCCGGGTTCGTCCAAAATCTTACGGATCGCATCGACCCACGCTTTTGGATCGTCGGCCCCGGCCACGGGAGCGCTTCCATCGACGACTTCCGGCAACGATGATTTGTCTGAGACGATCAGCGGCACGGCCGCACACAGTGCCTGCGCCGCAGCATAGCCAAAGCCTTCATACCGCGATGGAACCGCAATGAGCGAACACGTCGCGTACAGACGCACCAGCTCGCTGCGATCGACATAACCGCGAAATTCGACGCGATCGCCGGCGCCGAGTTCTTCAGCAAGACGCGCACATTCTTCGCGATATGGCGTAAAGGGTCCGACGGAAATGATGCGCGCGTCCTTCAGAGCCGGCAACGCGCGGATGAGGACTTCCAAATTCTTACGGCGTTCCACCGTGCCAGGAACGAGAATGGTGTTGTCGTTCGCCGGCGCGCGCATGATGCGGCAGAAATCGCCGGCAACGCCCGGATACACGACGTGCACCAGCCGCGCGTCGACGTCGAGTACCTCGAGCAGTTCCATGCGAGAAAATGCCGAATCCACCGCGATCGCTGCAGCTTGTTTGTACCGTTGCAGCGCGAACGCGCCAAAGTAATAGCGCGCGTACGGGCGGGTGTGGCGCTGAACTTTCAGCCACGCGACGTCGTGAACGGTGACGACCGTCGGCAATGAAAGCCGCAGCGGCACCGTGCCCGACGCACAGTGCAGCAGATCCGCTCCACTCGCACGGGCGCGCTGCGGCAAGATCACCTGATCCCAAGCGACGCGGCGGTCGAAACGCCACGGATCGAGTTTCGGCTCGTCGAGCTCGATGACGTCAACGCCGCGCGCGCGCAATGCCGCTGCAAGGCCGCGGACATACTCCCCTATGCCGGTCGCCGTTCCCAGCGCCAGCTGCATATCGAGCGCAACTTTCATCCGGCACCGCTTCGCGGTACGTCCGGCATCGCCGGCCGGCCACATCGTGTGGCGCCGCAATGGCTCGCATCCCGCTCGCTCATCCGGCACCGCTTCGCGGTACGTCCGGCATCGCCGGCCGGCCACATCGTGTGGCGCCGCAATGGCTCGCATCCCGCTCGCTCATTTAATGAGCTGCGCTTGCA
>CAZRQS010000248.1:0-3346 GCA_964602255.1 uncultured bacterium
GGGACATGACATGAGCGAGGAGGCTAATATGCGGGAGGGGTGTAGACGTTGAACGTCACCGCCGGACGCTGGCCACGGTTTTCAAACCGGTGCGGAACGTTCTTGCCGACGATGACCGAATCACCCGCCTTCATCGTGAACGTGCGATCTCCCAGCTCGGCACGAAGCTCGCCCTCGACCAGATACAAAACCTGCTCGCTGCGGGGGTGTTCGTTTTCCTTGGGTCCGCTCGACTCACCCGGAGCAAGTGTCATCCACGCGGTCTGAGACGCCTGGCTCGTATCGATCACGGAAAACTTCATGTTGCTTTCTTCCCACGTGCAGCATGCGGTAGACCTCGCGGCTTTTCGCGCGGCTTCCGAGATCGACGGTCACGCTCGCAAGGCGAGCGCACGACTCGAGCGGCTTGAAATCCCACACTTCGAGCTGCGGCATTCCTGCGATTTCCAGTTCCCGCAGCGCGGGCGCGGATGCAAGCGGCGAGAGATCGCGAAGATGCGTGATGTTTCGCAAAACAATCGACGACAATGCGGTATTGCGTGAAAGATTGGGAAGCGCCGCGAGCGGCATGTCGCGCAGATCCAGCCGCGCCAGCGCGGGCAACGCTTGTACATCAACAACGGGCGCCGCAGCGTGAGCAATTGTCAGTTCGCGCAATACCGAGGCAGATGCGAGGCCCGCAATAGCGATTGGCAGAGTGTCGATGAGCGTGAGTTCCTCGAGTCTCTCGCATGCAGAAGCGTGTGCTACATCCGCGAATTGACCGGACATCTCGAGCGCACGCAGCGCAGGCAGCGAGGCCAGCGACTGCAGGTCGATCGCGTGATCGAGCCGGCCGATCCGCAAGCGTTGCAATCCCTGCAAGTACGTAACCGCCTCCGGATGCGCAAGATTTCGCACATCAAGCGTGATCGAATGGAGAGCGCTGAAGTCGCTCAGTGTACGCAGGTCAAAGGCGTGCGTCGAAAATCCGTGCACGCGCAGCTCGACCCGGGGATGTTCGGCGATAAACGCCGCCAGCAACCGGAGTTCGTCCGCAGCGAGCATTTCGCTGAATTGAACGCGTCCGCCGCGAGAGAGCAGTTGCAAGGACGCCGGATCGAACCGGGGCTGCAGCTCGTAAATGGCGAGCGGTTCGCGCGGCGGAATGCCGCAGATGCGCTCGCGCAAGTATGCTTCGAGCTCGGGCGGCGTGCCGAACCGCGCGTCCGGCAAGAGCGCGGCGTCCCGTTCATCGATACTTTCGGTCTTCACGACTTGCATGGTTTGCGGATCGTAGGTACGGCGCGTCCATGTCCGCCCGAACGCCCCGCGTGAAGCAAACTGCGGGAACGGCCATGCCTGGCGGTCGAACGGCACCGACGTGGCGATCATGTTCCAGCGCAGATCTTCGAGCGCGGCACCACCGAAGAGCGCGCAAGCTGCTGCGTCGGCTGCCTGCAAAGCTTTCAGCTCGCCGTGCGTCACTACAGCGTGCGCCGGGACGGCGAAAAAATATCCGAAGAGCCGCGAACGGCACGCACGCGCTATGACGCCGAGAGCATCGTACTGCGCATCGAGCGAAATACGAAACCAATCGCCTTCTTTATATCTGCGCTTCATTTTAACCGGCGCTCCGCCAAAGTCTGCGCGCCCACCGCACGCAAAGCGCGCGGGGTCCCCCAATGCGTAATCCATCGATCCGAGTGAGTTCGGGCCGGCGCAGCGGGCAGCGTTTTGATGCGCAGCACGGCGTGGTCACGGAAGCGCTGATCTTTCTGGGCGAATTGGATCCGGATGCAATCGGAGAAGCGCTCGAAGACGCCACGCATTACGAGCCGACACCGCTCGCTCAATTCGATGAAATGCTGACGGCCCTTCCCATCGCGCATGCCGGCTACACGTTCGTCGATATCGGCGCCGGCATGGGCCGCGTCGTCCTGTTGGCGAGCACGAAGCCTTTCAAACAAGTCGTCGGCGTCGAAGTTTCTCCGGCGCTGTGCGAAACCGCGCGCGACAATGTCGTGCGCTGGCGGCGCGGACATCCGAATCTCGCATGCAAGGACGCGCGCATCGTTTGTAAAGATGCTGCCTCGTTCAAATTTCCGTCTGGAGATCTCGTCTTTTATCTCTACAACCCGTTCGGCGAGTCCACCCTGCGAAAGCTCGTCGATCGCATCGCGCAGGAGTGCAACGCAGATCTGTACATCATGTACCACACGCCGTTGCATCGGGCCGTGCTGGACCAACATCCCAATTTTGAAGTCGTAGCCCACTTGGGCTTCGGGCGGATCTATCGAAAAAACGCTTAAGCGTTGCCCAGCATGCCGCGATCTTTTTGCGCGTAGATGTTCATCAGTACGCCGAGCGCCGCAAAGTTCGTGATAATCGCCGAGCCGCCGTAGGACATGAACGGCAGCGGGATGCCCGTGATCGGCATGATGCCAATCGTCATGCCGATGTTGACGATCACGTGGAAGGCGAACATGCCGACAATGCCTGCCGCCAATAAGAACCCGAAGCGATCGCGGGCTGCGAGCATCGCCTGAATGCCGCCGTAGATGAGCACAACATAGCAAGCGACCAATGCCATCGCGCCGAGAAAACCGATCTCTTCAGCTACCACCGTGAATATGAAATCGCGCGAATGTTCGGGTACGAAGTTGAGTTGCGTCTGCGTCCCGTGATGCAACCCTCGCCCGAACCATTCTCCGCTGCCGACCGCAATCTTCGACTGATTGAGATTGTAACCGGCGCCTTGCGGGTCAGCCTTCGGGTTAACGAACACTAACAGGCGCGATTTTTGGAACGGCTTGAGAATGAAGTTCGTGCCGACCGTGAACGCCGCCGTCGCGACGACACCCAGTGCGTATAGCACGAAATATTTCAGTTTTTCCAAACCAAAGAAGAGCTGCGTCGACAGAATTGAGAGCAGAACGAGCGTCGTGCCGAGGTCCGGCTGCTTGACGATGAGCAGCGCCGGAACGCCAACCGCCATGAGCGGCCGCGCGAGATCTTCGATGCGATGAAAAGGCCACTTACACAATCCCCACGCAATGAAGATTGCTAAAATGAGTTTTGCAGGTTCCGAAGGTTGAAATGTTCCAAGCGGACCGAGCGCGATCCAACGCTGTGCACCGAGCGCGTGATGTCCGCCTTTGAGTACAAACGCCAGGATGAGCAGATTCGCACCGTACAGCCACGGCGCCCATCGCTGAAAATTCCGGTAGTCGATGCGCGAGAAGACATACATCACGGCAACGCCGACGATCGCGTAAAAAATTTGCTTCTTGAACTCCGACGCGGCGTACGCGTTATGCAAATTCGCCGACTGTATGGCGATGATGCCGAACAGCGATAAGACCCC
>CAZRQS010000249.1:0-3346 GCA_964602255.1 uncultured bacterium
AATCCGGCGCGATAGGTGTACTCGCTCTTGTTGGGATCGCTACTCACAAACGTGAGACCCTGATAGTCGCCCAGTTTGTGCATTTGATCCGATAGTATGCCGACTTCGGAGCGCGTCACTTGTGTTTTCAAACCGTCGTCGAAATTCTGCGTGACTCCGCCCAGGTCGTCGTTGTACACGGCTTTGGTTGTCGTGTCGGCTGAGTTTTGTGCGGCGCCGCCCGAATTGCCGCCGTTACACGCCGCCAGCATGAGCATCAAGCTCATGCCGGCGAGTGTGACGGCGATCGTTCGTGACGGCGAAGCGTTAGAGGTTGCCCCAGCCATACGAGACCATCGCGACGTCGTTCGAAGGCGGGCGCGATGCCGCTGCGACGCGGCGTCCCTGATCGTTACGGCGTTGCGGCGCAGCGTACGCGGCCTGTTGCGGACGAGCGAACCCGTTGCGCTGGGTCATTGCGAGCTGATGACGCTGCTGCACGATGATGTTGTGCTGGTACGCCACCTCGCGCTTGAGGTCGACGATTTCAGCAAGCGAGTTGCTGTAAGCATTTTTCTCAGCGCTGTACGCTGCCCAGGCGTCGTGATTTTCGGATTGCAGCTCTGCCTGACGGCGCGCATCTTCCGCATAGCGCTCGTGCACCTTGCGGTTGTGCTGAATGATGAGGTACGTCGCGGCTCCCACGCCGAGCAGAATATTGCGGGTGCTTGCTGCGCCGTCGGCTAGTGCCGGTGCGGCGGGAACCATGAGGCCCAGCATCGCGGTGAGCGTCGTTCCGGCGATTACGCGTTTTAAATCCATGTGTACTTTGCAGTCCCTCCTAATGGCGTACAACGCAACCTGTACTGCGGATGTTCCCCAGAAGTAAGGTTGTGATAACCCTGCGCTTGTAAAGCTGGCGAGCGGCCGTACGGCTACACGAGGCCATGGCGAAGCGCGCTCACCGCGGCAGACACGCGATCGTTCACTCCGAGCTTCTTATAGAGATGCGCCAGGTGCGTACGAATCGTGGGGTTCGAGCGCTGCAGCGAGATCGCAATCTCGTCGTTCGTATATCCCTCGACGATGAGCCGCAGAATGTCGGCTTCCCGAGGCGAAAGACGAGGCAGTTGTGACAGCGCGTCCGGGGCGCGCTCCTCATGGTGGAAGAGCGCGTGCGTAATCTCCGCATCGAGCCAGGTTGCGCCTTCGGCGACGACCTTGATGGCCTTACGCACACGCGCGGCCGGCGTCGTTGCCAGACAGCACGCGTCTGCGCCCGCGTCGAGTGCCGCGCGCAATTGATGCTCGTCGACACGGCGCTTCAGTGAAACGATACCCACGTCCGGACGGCGCGACTTGGCCCACCGGATAAACGAAACGCCCGCCGGCGCGTCGCCTTTGTGATCGGTCAAACTCAAGTTAACGACCAAAACCTGAAGAGCCGCGCTGTTCATTAGCGATGCGTCGTCATGCCCCGAGCTGGTCGAGCCCACCAAAAACAGGTCTGGGTCGCTCTGAATAATTTCGGCGAGCGCTCCGGCGGTGGTGGCGCGGTCGGCGACGATGCCGACTCCCACTGGTGCGGCCATAGGTGAAAATTATAGCAGAACATCATCCAACCTGCTGATCATCACCACGGCCGAATGTCGCAAGCTCGCTTAAAAGCGTACGCTTACAACATCGGAGGATGAGGCAATGACAAACCGTCTTCTCGCGCTCACTCTGGTGTTTGCTGCTGCCATTGCAGCGACACTTCTTTTCTTTCATAAGCAAGTGGGCGCTCAACAGCAGGTCTCGCTCGCCGACATGACGGCGGATTCGAACCAATGGGTCATGCCCAGTCAAAACTATGCGAATCTGCGGCATAGCGAGCTCGACCAAATTACCGCGGACAACGTCAAGAACCTGAAGGTGGCTTGGATGATGTCCACCGGTGCCACGCGGGGCCACGAAGGGCAACCGCTTGTCATCGGCAACACAATGTACTTCCAAAGCGCGTATCCGAATCACGTGTACGCCATCGATCTGAGTAACAACACGATCAAATGGACGTTCACGCCGAAGCAAGATACGTTTGCAACCTCGGTTGCATGCTGCGACCTCGTGAACCGGGGCGTGGCCTACGCCGACGGCAAGATTATCTCCAACGCACTCGACGGCACGGTGTATGCGCTTAGCGCTTCAACAGGCAGAGTGCTCTGGAACGCCAAGAACGCGGATCCCGAAGCGGGCCAAACAGTTACCGATGCTCCGCTAATCGTCAAGAACCGCGTGCTCGTCGGTGTTTCCGGCGGTGAATTCGGCGTGCGCGGCTATTTGAGCGCGTTCGATCTGAGCACCGGACATCGCGTGTGGCGCGCGTATAGCGAAGGTCCCGACAGTGATGTCCTGATTCCTAGCCGTTTCAATGGACCGCACAACGCCGGTGTTTCGACATGGCACGGCGATCAATGGAAAGTCGGCGGCGGCACGACGTGGGGATGGTATTCATACGATCCCAAACTCAATCTGCTCTATTACGGAACTGGAAATCCGGGCACGTGGAACCCCACGCAGCGTCCCGGTGACAACAAGTGGTCGATGACCATTTTCGCTCGCCGTCCGGAAAGCGGCCAAGCCGTGTGGGCGTATCAGATGACGCCACACGACGCGTGGGACTACGACGGCGTGAACGAGATGATTCTCGCCGACATCAAAGTCAAGGGCAATAACGTGCCGGCACTCGTGCACTTCGACCGCAACGGTTACGGATATGTCGTCGATCGGCGCAGCGGCAAACTGCTGCTCGCCGAGAAATTCGATCCGTCCGTGAACTGGGCGAACGGCATCGATCTCGCAACGGGCCGTCCGCGTGTGAACCCGCGCTACATGACCGTAGCCGGACGCAACGTGAGCGGCATTTGCCCGGCGGCAATGGGTAACAAAGATGAACAGCCGGCGTCGTTCGATACGACCACCGGCTACTTCATCGTTCCGACCAATCACAATTGCATGGACTATAAGGCTTTCTCGGTGAAATACAAATCGGGATTCCCGTTCGTTGGTGCAATCGTGAAGATGTATCCTGGACCGGGCGGAAACCGCGGCGCGGTGATCGCATGGGATCCTAACGACGGACATATCGTCTGGACGCATCGCGAGCGCTTCCCTGCGTGGGGCGGCGTGCTCACGACCAAGAGCGGCATCGCGTTCTACGGAACCATGGATGGGTATTTCAAGGCTGTCAGCACCAAGGACGGATCCGATCTGTGGCAGATGAAGATGCCGTCCGGCATCATCGCCAATCCGATTACGTACATGCATGACGGGAAGCAATACGTCGCAATTCTCTCCGGCGTCGGCGGGTGGGCCGGTATCGGACTTG
>CAZRQS010000250.1:0-3297 GCA_964602255.1 uncultured bacterium
CAGGCGATTTTGCAACGAACACGCATCCGTCGTATCCGCATTCTATCAACGTCACCTTCGAGCGCCGCTGGGGATCGCTCAGGAACCCTTAATTTGAGGTAAGAACCGCATCGTACGTGGAGGTAACGATGCTGCACGTGAACGCGCGCTCGTCGAACGCATGAAACCGTTCGATAGGGCGCGCGTAAACGTGTAAGGTGACGCACGAGTCACGTGCGATACAGCGGTGCAAATGCACGTCGTCTTGGCGGTAGTCGATGGCGCCCGGAGCAAGTTCTTCGCGGCCCTCGAGAGCGATGCGCGCGTATCCGGGTGCTTCGCCCGCATCGTAACGAAGATAATTTTCCACACGCATCGTTCCACTCGAAACGGCCAGCCAGCAGTTTGCCCCGCCGTGGTCGTGAATCGAGGTCGCGCAGCCGGGCATCCAGTGAAGCACGAGAATCTCGAACAGATCGCTTTTATGCAAGAGCGTGCGCGTGTATCCGCGGCCCGGGTTACGCGTTTGCGGAACAGGTACAGTCGAAGCGATGCTGTTTACCGCTCGAAGCCACTGGATGACCTCGAGATTCGTCCCTTCGCCGCTTCGTACACGCCGCAGGCTCTGGGCTAGGTTCGAAATCGGTTCGCGGGCGATCATGGAGTGGAAGGTTTCACCTGTGCGTACCGATCTCCCATCGGCGCTGGAAGCGAGTCGAGTTCCGCGATGTCATCCGGCCTTAAACTCACGCTCGAAGCGCCGACGTTCTCCTTGAGATACTCGGCGTGCTTCGTGCCCGGAATTGGGATCACGTTCTTGCTTTTTGCCAAGAGCCACGCGAGCGCGACTTGGCCGGCGGTGGCTCCTACGCCCGTTGCCACGGCTTGTACGCGATCGACGATGCGCCGGTTGTGTTCGAACGTCTGGGATTGAAAGCGTGGAAGCGTTGCGCGAAAATCGCCGGAGCCGATGTCCGACTGCTGAAGCCGGCCGGTGAGCATACCGCGGCCGAGCGGCGAGTACGCAAGCAGGGCGACGTTGTGCTGTTCGCACCACGGCAAAATCTCACCCTCGACGTTGCGCTCGAAAAGCGAGTATTCCGATTGCAGCGTCGCGATGGGATGAATCCGCATCGCGCGTTCGAGCGTCGGAACATCGACCTCGGATAGGCCAATCGCGCGCACCTTTCCGCTTTTCACGAGCTCCGCCATCGCGCCGACGCTCTCTTCAACGGGTACGTTGGGATCGACGCGGTGCAGCTGATACAGATCGATGACGTCGATGCCTAAGCGCTGCAGCGATGCATCGCACGCCTCGCGAATGTGCGCCGGAGATCCGTCCCGCCGCATGTCGTAGTTCTTCGGATCGCCGTGTATGACGATGCCGCACTTCGTTGCGAACGATATCTCGCCGCGGCGGCCCCGCAGCGCTTTGCCGGCCAACTCTTCGTTCGTGAACGGACCGTACATGTCGGCGGTGTCGAAGAGCGTTACACCCAAATCTACCGCACGGTTGAGTAGCGCGATCGCTTCATGCTCGTGCCGATCGTCAACGGGTTGACCATACGCCCACGTTAGGCCCATGCAACCGTAACTGATCTCGGAGACGACGATTCCCGAGGATCCTAGGATGCGAGACTTCATGTTCCCATATACCGTTGCGCGAGTTCCCGGAACCTGCGCAGTTGTTCGTTTTGCCATGCAGTATTCTGCCCACGCTCCCGAGCGAGTACATCGGCCGCTGCCGGCGCCTCCGCAAGTGCTGCGTTTGCGTCGATAAAAAGTGTGCGTCTGCGCCGCGCGAGCAGGTCCTCGAGCGTGCGTGCCATCTCGTGCCGCACGGCATGCTCGACGTCCGGCACGAACGGAACATCGTGCAAGCGCAGATCTTCCGTGCGGCAAACAGCCGGTGAAAGCCAGCCGCGGTCGCGCGCGGCGTCGATGGTATCCTGAGCCATCTTTCGGTACGTCGTCCATTTTCCACCGGCAATCGTTATCAGTCCCGAATGCGCGATCTCGACGACGTGTTCGCGTGAAAGGCGCGCTGTGCCGACGGCGGCACGGTTTACCAGCGGACGTAAACCGGCAAATGCAGTGCGGACATCGCGCCGTTCCAAAGGGCGGTCGATGTAGCGGTTCACCGTTGCGAGGATATACTCGACTTCTTCGCTGGACGGCGCGGGTTCGAGCTGCGCGCTCTCCGTTGCTATGTCGGTCGTGCCGACGAGCACATTTCCGTGCCAAGGTATCGCGAAAAGCACCCGGCCGTCGGTCGTGCGCGGTACGAGCAGCGCGGCCTGCGCGACCGGCAACGCCGCAGCGGAAACTACGATGTGCGAGCCGCGGCTGAAGCGCAAGAGTGGTGAGGCGTTTTGGTTGTCTTGCAGTCGCAGCTCATCGGCGAAAATGCCCGTCGCATTCACGACGACGCGAGCACGCACGTCGAAACGCTGGTCGAACTCGCAGTCGATTGCGCGAACGCCGGCCACACGTGGTCCGTGGTAGAGCAACGATTCAGCGCGCACGTAATTCGCAACGGCCGCTCCACAATCGACGGCCGTCTGCGCGAGCGCAATGGCCAAACGCGCATCGTCGAACTGTGCATCCCAGTACACCAGCGCGCCGCGCACGTCGCGGTTGCGCAGTGAGGGGAAATATTCGCGTGCGCGGCGTGCCGAAAGCATCCGGCTATGCGGCACGTCGCCACCGCCGGCAAGGATGTCGTAGATCCGAAGGCCGGTTGCGTAATACGGAAGTTGCCACCACGCATCGGCCGGAACGAGGAACGGCAACGCATGAACGAGTTCCGGAGCATTGCGAAGCAAGTGCGCGCGTTCGTGGAGCGCCTCGCGCACCAGCGGGATATCACCCTGCTGCAGATACCGCACGCCCCCATGAATCAGTTTGGTGGATCGGCTCGACGTTGCTTTCGCAAAATCGTGGCCTTCAATGAGTGCGGTCGTGTACCCGCGCGATGCGGCGTCGACTGCGCATCCGAGCCCGGTGGCGCCGCCGCCCACGACAAGCACATCGAATTGCTCGTGTTGTAAGCGCTGCACCGCGCCCTCGCGATTCATTGCACCCAGTTTCGGCTGCGCTCGACTGCGCGATGCCACTCCTCGATAAGGCGGCTGCGCTGCTGCGCGTCCATGGAAGGCATAAATTTCGCGTCTTCTTGCCAGTGGCGCTCGAGCGCGTCTACGCCGGACCAGTACCCGCTTTGCAAGCCCGCAAGATACGCTGCGCCGAGCGCGGTCGTTTCGCTTACGCGCGGACGAACGACCGGAACGCCGAGCACGTCGGCTTGGAATTGCATGG
>CAZRQS010000251.1:0-3253 GCA_964602255.1 uncultured bacterium
CGGTGACGAGATCGGTCACCACGACTCCGGCCGGCGCCGAACAACGAAGAAAGCGCAGCGCGGGAGGAGCTGCAACGGGCGGCGCGGGTGTGGTGGGCACAGGCTCAGTAACCGTCTGTGCAAAGGATGAGCCTGGAAAACACAGACAGCCGGCGATCATCACGATCGCGGCATTCATCACGGTGCGTTTCATCTTACTACTCGTTCAGTACGGTCATCTCGCCGCTGAGCGAGTATGAGACTTGATCCGTTGTAACGAGATGCACCGATTGCGTGGGCGCCGCCGCCGGCTCGTGAGCGCTAATAAAATCAGCGAATTGCGAGAGCTTGTCGGCTCCAGCGGCGATGATTATTGCGGTCGCCAATGCGTCAAGCGGCAGTTGTATGCCTAGCGGCACTTTCGCCAACAAGCTTAGCGCGGTTAAGATGCCTCCATGAGCCGCGAAAACAACCGCCACTGCAAGAAGAGCAATAGTTGCCCCTTTCCAAATGCGCTTGCGGTCATCTTCCGAGAGCGGTTCATGCCGGCTATGGAGCACCGACCAACTCAGATCAAAGGCGGAATTAAGCGCAATCGCCCCCATAAAGACGATCGCCAGCACCGTTATACCATCCATTGCAGCCACACCTACCTGGCCGCGCACGTTGCGAGGTCGATCTCAGCTTACTGCGCATAAGCATTGGTGACAAGTGTGCAATACGTACGCCCGCTTTATAGAACGGCGAGCGCACGATTACTCAAATGAAACCTATTCTTCGCTTGTGACTTCGACTTTCGCTCGTTCTTTCAGCTCTTCAACCACTGTCGAATCGGCAAGCGTTGTCGTGTCGCCGAGTTGACGGCCTTCGGCAACGTCGCGCAGTAAGCGGCGCATGATTTTGCCGCTGCGCGTCTTCGGAAGCTCTTGCGTGAACGTGATGTATTTCGGCCGCGTAAACTTGCCGAGTTTGCTTGCGACGTGCTCGCGCAGATCTTCAGCAAGGTCTTGCGAGCCTTTGTCGCCACCGCGCAGCGAGACGAACGCATAGATCGCTTGGCCCGTTACGTCGTCGTTCTTTCCGCAGACCGCAGCTTCCGCGACGCGCGGGTGGTCGACCAGCGCGCTTTCAACTTCCGTCGTTGAAATGCGATGACCGCTGACATTCATGACGTCGTCGATGCGGCCCATGAACCAGTAATTGCCGTCAGTGTCGCGCCGGCAGCCGTCGCCGGCAAGATACTTGTGTTCGAACTTCGACCAGTATGTTTGCTTGTAGCGCTCATCGTCGCCGTAAATGCCGCGCAGCATTCCGGGCCACGGCCGCGTAAGCACGATGTACCCGCCGCCGCCGAGCGGAACGGACTCACCTCGATCGTTGACGATGTCGGCGGCGATGCCCGGTAACGGATACGTCGCGCTTCCCGGCGGCGTCGACGTAATTCCCGGTAACGGTGCGATCATGATGCCGCCCGTCTCCGTTTGCCACCACGTATCGACAACCGGGCAGCGATTGCCGCCGATGTGTTCGCGGTACCACATCCACGCTTCAGGATTGATCGGCTCTCCAACGGATCCCAGCAAACGCAGAGACGTGAGATCGTGTTTGCGCGGGTATTCGTCGCCCCACTTCATGAACGTGCGAATTGCGGTCGGCGCAGTGTAGAGAATGGTGACTTTGTAGCGCTCGACGATCTCCCATAAGCGATCCTTGTCGGGGAAATCGGGCGTGCCTTCGTAGATTACGCTGGTCGCGCCGTTCGCGAGCGGTCCGTAAACGATGTACGAATGTCCGGTAACCCAACCGATATCGGCGCTGCACCAGTACACGTCCTCGTCTTCTTTCAAATCGAAGACCAGTTTGTGCGTCATCGTCGCCTGCGTGAGATATCCGCCGGTGGTGTGTTTGATGCCCTTGGGTTTCGCCGTCGTGCCACTGGTGTACAAAAGGTACAGCAAATCTTCGGCGTTCATACGCTCGGGTTCGCACTCGGTCGACTGCCCGGCGATGACCTCATCCCACCAGAGATCGCGCTTTTCATGCATGAGGACTTCGTCGTCCGTGCGTTTTGCAACGATACAATGTCGTACCGACGGCGTATGTTCCATCGCGATATCGCAGTTGCGCTTGAGCGGAACTTTGTTACCGCGGCGCCAGCCGTGATCGGCCGTAATAATAGCAACGCACTGCGCGTCGTTCACGCGATCGACGATAGCATCGGGCGAGAAACCGCCGAAGATCACCGAGTGCGCCGCACCGATTCGCGCGCATGCCAGCATCGCGACGGGCAGCTCCGGAATCATCGGCATGTAGACGGCGACGCGATCGCCTTTCTTGATTCCAAGCTTGCGCAGGCCGTTTGCAAAACGGCTCACATCGTCGAGCAGCTCCTTATATGTGATCGTCCAGCGGTCGCCGGGTTCGCCTTCATAGTAGTAGGCGATCTTGTCGCCCTTTCCGCTGCGTACGTGACGGTCCAGGCAATTGATGGAAACGTTCAGTTCACCGTCGGCGAACCACCGGGCGAACGGCTCGTTCCACTCCAAAATCTGCGTGAACGGCTTCATCCATTCCAGCTTGCGCGCCCAGGATGCCCAAAACTCGAGATAGTCGCGCTCCGCTTCTTTATAAATGTCCGGCTGCGCGTTGGCGCGGGCGGCGAACTCGGGCGGCGGCGCAAAACGGCGGCTCTCTTGCGAAAGGGCTTCGATGGACTCAGCGGTGTTCATGGCGTGGCGATTTACCGGGAACTCATGCGCATGCCTGCCGAAAAAGTCGGGGTGAAGTTTCTCGTCCCCTTCCTCCTGTCAGTCATCCTGAGCCTGTCGAAGGGCGCGACCGGCACCGGGCTTGCCAACGTCCATTACGGCGCTCCGCCACCGGACTTCCAGGTTCCCACGCGCCAAGGTTCCCAGCCGCTCTCCGCGCTTCGCGGCAGACCGGTTGTGATCAACTTTTGGGCATCCTGGTGTCCGCCGTGCACCACCGAGCTGCCGTACTTTGAACGCCTGAAGGCGCAGTACGGCGATCGCGTTGCGGTCATTACCGTGGACTGGAACGAAGAGCCGTCGACAGCGACGCAGTATTTGCGTGCGCAGCATTTGGACTTGCCCGTCGTAAGCGACCGCCAAAGCCAGATCTACGCCGCTTACTCGCTCACCGAGGTGCCGGACACCGTCGTGTTGGATGCCGCGGGTAATGTCAGCTATGTCTCGGTCGGCGGCCTCTCGTGGGAGGAACTTCAAACTGCGGTTGACCGCCTGCTACAATAAAG
>CAZRQS010000252.1:0-3248 GCA_964602255.1 uncultured bacterium
CGGGGCCGAAGACCGACTGGTGGCTCGTGCAAATGGTCGGACTTCTCGCGATGACGAGCGGCATTGCGATCGCCATGGGTACGTTCGATGAACGGCCGGCGCGCGGGACGCTTGCGCTCTCGCTGCTGTCGGCGTTCTCGTTTGCGGCAATCGACGCCGTTTACGCTCTAAAGGGCACTATTTCGCGTGTCTACCTCGCAGACGCAGCCGTAGAAGCCGCGATCATTGCGGCGCTCGCCGCTGGAGCATGTAAATAGCGCCGACAAATGCGATCACGACAAGCGTGAGCACCGCAAGGTCGAGTGTGCTTTGCGCAAACAAACCGGTCCGCATTCCTTGGCTGTTGTTCTGCACTTCCTGGACCGTGATGACCAATATCCTCCGGATTACGGCAATGAGGCCAACGATCAGGAAAGGCTGCGGACTGAGCACCGCGCCGCGCAACGATAGCGTGACGGTGTAAATGATCTCGGCCAGCATGAGGATGAGGAGTACCAGATCCAAGATGTTCGCGGTCAACGGAATTGCTCGATCGCTCGGACCCACGATGAGCAAATACAACACTTGCACCGAGCGAAACGTTAACGTCAGCGCGACAGCGGAGAGTAGCAACGCTACGGCTGCAAAAATCGTGCGTTCCGCGAGGCGCAGAGCTGTGGTGATCGCACGTAACGCGGGTGGATTCCACGCATGAGGGTCGATGAGCGCGCTTCCCTCCGAGTCGAGCTTCAATCGATCGCGGCTTTGGACATTGGTCGGCATTTGAGGCTCCGTCCTGGATATGAAGCCTTGAGTATAGGCGCTGCCTGTGAATACAGCATTAACCAATCGATGCACGATTGGTCACTTTTCATATCCAGGCGGATAATGCTGGGAATGCGGTGTTTACTTCACGCAGTCTGAATCCGTCGTCGTCGTTTGGCCGCCCAAGGTCGTTACGGAGTGCGCCTTGACGTGATTGTCGCCTACGCGCGTGTACGTGTCTTGTGCGGTACCGCTCATTCCCGCAAGCGCGGCGATTCCTCGATAGGCTTTTCCATCAGCTGACTGTTCGCTTACGGCGATGCCGGCGCTATCCGAAGAAGAACTCCAATACGCGTTTGCTTGCGTTGAGTATCCCAGATATTGATCGGAGAGGTAATCGCCGCCCGCGACATGCAGGTGCATTACGTTGTTCGGCTGTGTGTCAAAGGTTGCGGTCGCCGTCTCGGTGTGCGCAGGCTTGCCCATCATCGCGGGAACGTTCGTTGTGCACTTCCACGGCGATCCGAGCAAATATGTGAACGGCGCCATCTTCCCGGTCAGGTTTGCAGAGCCCGTCGCCTGGCCGAACGCAACGGCCCCTGAGACGGCAATAAGGCTTATACATGCAAGAACAGCGCGCATGAGAATGCTCCTTTCTCTACGCCACTGTTCTCTCACCGGAGATTGACGTTCGGTTAGGGTCGAACGTCCTAACCGTTATTCGACCGTAACGGTCTTCGCGAGATTTCGGGGCTGGTCGACGTCCTTGCCTTCGATGTCGGCGATGTGGTACGCGAGCAGCTGCAGCGGAATGATGTTCACGATCGGCGAGAGCAGTTCGTCCACCTTCGGGACCCAGAAGACATGGTCCGCGATCGCCCTCGCGTCTTCGTCGCCGTGGTTCGCCACCACGACGATCGGTGCTTCACGCGCCTTGGACTCGGCCAGATTCGAAAGAATCTTCTCGCGAATGCGGCCGTCGGTCATGACGCCGATCACCGGCACGTTCGAATCGAGCAGCGCAATCGGGCCGTGCTTCATCTCGCCTGCGGCATAGCCCTCAGCGTGAATGTACGAGATCTCTTTGAGCTTGAGAGCGCCTTCCAGCGCCGTTGGGAAATTGACATAGCGTCCGAGGAAGAGCACGGACTTCGATTTGCGGATCTTCTTCGCGACCTTCTTGATGTCGTCGGAAGTATTGAGAACCACGTCGACTGCAGCCGGAAGCAACTTCGTATTATCGGCGGCCTCACGAAGGCGCTCGATCGGCGCGCTCCCGCGCAAACGCGCGAGATACAGCGCGAACAGCGTCATCGCCGTTACTTGTGAGACGTATGTCTTTGTCGCGGCCACGCCAATCTCAGGACCTCCGCGTGTGAAGAGCGTCCCGTCGGCGACGCGCGTCAGATGCGAACCGAGCACGTTGCAGATTCCCAGGACCGTCGAACCGGCCTTTTTCGCAATGCGTACTGCTTCTATCGTGTCTGCCGTTTCGCCCGATTGCGACATCGCGATGGTTAGCGCCGTCGGATCGATGACCGGATCGCCGTAGCGGAATTCGCTGGCCAATTCCATTTCGACCGGCACGTGCACGAGCGAGCGCAGCAAATACATGCCCACCATGCCTGCGTGATACGCCGTGCCACAGCCCGTAATCGCAATCTTGGAGATATTGCGCAGCTTCTCTTCGTCCAGACCAATCTCGGCGGCGAGATGCACGTCGTTGCATTCGTCGACACGACCGGCGAGCGTTTCTTTGATGACGTTGGGCTGCTCGTAGATCTCCTTGAGCATGAAATGCTTGAAGCCGCTCTTCTCGGCGGATGTGGCATCCCACGTCACCTGGATGATGTCGCGATCGACGGCTTTGCCTTCGTAGTCCGTCAGCTTCCAGCCGTCGCGGCCGACGACGACCATCTCGCCTTCCTGCAAGATGATCTCTTTGCGCGTGTACTGCAGAATGGCCGGCGTATCCGAAGCAACGAACATCTCGCCGTCGCCGATGCCGACGACCAGCGGGCTTGCGCCGTTCCGCGCAAAGATCAAATGCTCCGGATCGTCGGAGCTGATCACGCCAAGCGCGTACGCTCCGGTGACCTCCGCAAGCGTGCGCCGCAGCGCGGCTTCGAGATCTCCGTCGTAATGCGCTTCGATCAGATGCGCGAGGACTTCGGTGTCCGTCTCACTTTTGAAGACGTGACCCGATTCGATCAGGCGCGCGCGCAGCGGCGCGTAGTTCTCGATGATCCCGTTATGCACCACGGCGATCTTGCCGGTGCAATCCATGTGCGGGTGCGCGTTGGCATCCGACGGGCGACCGTGCGTGGCCCAGCGCGTGTGTCCGACTCCAACGCGCCCCGAGATGCGCCCGCCATTGCGCAGCCGCTCGGCTAGGCGCTGGAGTTTGCCTTCCGCCTTGGACCCCGTCAGCGAACCGGCTGCATCGATAACGGCGATGCCGGCGCTATCGTAGCCCCGGTACTCTAAGCGAGCAAGCGAGTCGA
>CAZRQS010000253.1:0-3225 GCA_964602255.1 uncultured bacterium
TGTGCCCGCGGCATGTACGACATCCTGTCTACTAGAAATTCGGCCGTCCTAAGCGGGATTTTCACACGATGTGAAAATCCCGCGGTCCCCGGACAACGACCCACCGACCGGTCGAGCCCCGCGGCCCGTTCCCGTCTACCGGCTACCGAGATCGCTACAAGCTACCGCATCCGGCGATAGATCGGAAACACCTCATCCACACGCCGAAACGCCCCCTCATGCGGCGTCGCATGCAGCGACTCGGCGGGACTCAGGCACACAAACCCAAACCGCGTCAAACTCTGCAAGAACAGGTTGTGCACCCGATACTGCAGCGACTTATTGAACTGCGGCAGCACGCCTCGCGCCAAGATAAAGTGGAACTCGTTCAGCGAGGCATCCGAAACCAAGCTGTGCGTCGAGAAGATGATCTGCCGTTGCAGCGCGTCGCTGAATTTGGCCCTTCCGTCGGCGTGCTCGCAGAAGTCGCTCAAGTTGCCGCGGCCGCCGCTAAGGCGATAGTCGTTGGCGAATTCCTCGAGCGCGCCGATGTCGTACGTTGCCGCGCGCGCATGCGCCAGCGCGAGATCGCTCATGTCGGTGGCGTAGATCATGCACCGGTCGAGCAGGCCTTCTTCTTGCAAAATGGCGGCCATAGTGTAGACGTCTTCGCCAGTCGAGCACCCCGGAAACCATAGGCGCACGAACGAGTACGTTCGCAAGAACGGAACGACGCGTTCGCGCACCGCTTTGAAGTATTCGGGCGAGCGGAAAAGCCGGTTCGAGCTCGTCGACATGGAGAAGACGAACCGGCGCAGCGCTTCCTGATCGTGTAGGAGCCGTTCCTGAAGCCCGCTGATTGTGCGGACGTCCTCCGCGCGCATGCGCTCGGCGATTCGCCGCTTGAGCGTGCTTTGAGCGTACTCACGAAAGTCGTAGCCGCTCCAGCGCACGAGGGCGTCAAGGAGCAGCGAGAGTTCGACCGCAGCGCGCTCTTCGCCGCGATCGGGAATGCCGATGTCTCCCGCGGGCTCCTTGATTATCGATTCAACCATACACGTAACAGCGAGATGAGCTGGTCGATGTCGACCGGCTTACTGATATATTCGGAAGCGCCGGCAGCGATACAGCTCTCACGGTCGCCTTTCATGGCTTTGGCCGTGAGCGCGATGATGGGGAGATCTCTGAAGCGGGAGTTCCCGCGGATACGGCGGATCGTCTCGTAGCCGTCCATCTCCGGCATCATGATGTCCATGAGCACCAGGTCGATATCCGGGTCGCGCATGAGCTGGTCGATGCCGTCCTGACCGCTTTCGGCGCTCACCACCTTAATGTGATGACCTTCGAGCGCGGCTGAGAGCGCGTAGATGTTGCGGGCGTCGTCATCGACGATCAGCACTTTGCGGTTCTCGAGCGTGCCAGTGCCGAGCGGCGGGATTTCGGACGTACGTTTGCTTGCCGGCAAGCGCGCTTCAACTTGATGCAAGAAGAATCGCGTTTCGTCGAGCAGACGCTCGGGCGACATCGCATCCTTGATGATGACCGCTTCGGTGAGCTTGTTGAGTTTGGTTTCCTCCGGTTTGGTCAGCTCGCGTCCGGTGTAGACGATGACCGGCGTTCGGGTGTGCTCACGCTGTTTGCGAATCTGCTCGATCAGTTCGTCGCCCGGGTAATCCGGCAAGCCGAGATCGACGACGATGCAGTCGAACTTGTTGGTTTCCAATGCTTCGAGCGCCTCGCCGCCGGAACGAACCGCGGTGATAGCTACCTCACCGCTACCGATGAGATTCACCATAGCGTTGAGCTGCGTGAGATCGTCTTCGATAACCAGCAGATGTTTGGTACGGCGATCCGCAAAGCCGAGCAGATTGTCGAACGTTTGCGTGAGCGCTTCTTCCGTCACCGGCTTGCGAAGGTGCGCAATCGCGCCCGCGTCGAGCGCGCGTTGCCATTGCTCCTCGCCGGAGATGACGTGGACCGGGATGTTGCCCGTGTTCGGATCGTTTTTGATCTCGGCGAGCAAACCCCAGCCATCGCAATCCGGCAAACCGATGTCCAGCGTGATCGCGTCGGGCAGATGCCTGCGCGCGAGTTCCACGCCTTCCTTACCGTTGAGCGCGACGATGCCTTTAAACCCGCGGTCGCGCGCCAACCCAAGAAGAATCCGCGCGAAGATCGCGTCGTCCTCGATGATGAGCAGCGTGCGATCCGTGCTCTCGATCGAGTCGCGATCGTCGTGAATCGCTTGCAGCACCGGTGGCCTCTCGAAGTCGTACATGGGCGGTTCGCGGCGCTCGCGCGGTTTTTCCGGCGGAACGGCGATGCGGACCGCGCCCGCGGCAACGTTGCGCTCGAGCGGATGGTACAGCGTGAACGTACTACCTTGTCCGAGCGATGATTCGACGCCGATTTCGCCGCCCAGCAGGCCGGCGATTTCACGGGAAATCGCCAAACCGAGTCCGGTACCGCCGAATTTACGCGACGTTCCCATGTCGGCTTGCTGGAACGCTTCGAAGATGACGTTGAACTTATCGTGCGGGATACCGATACCGGTATCCGACACGGAGAAGGCTATCGCCGGACCTTGTACCGACGAGAGATGATGGTCGCGCACCAGCGAGATGTCCAGCGTTACGCTGCCTTCGCCCGTGAACTTGAACGCGTTTGAAAGCAGGTTTTTGAGAATCTGCTGCAAGCGCGTTGGATCGGTAAGCAGAGAGTCGGGAACGTCTTCGTGGCGGCGAATGATGAAGTCGAGGCCCTTGTCCTTGGCGATTTGATCGAACGTCCGCACGACGTCGTCCTCGATCGTCGTGAACGGCGTGTCTTGCAAATCGATGGAGGTCGTACCCGACTCGATCTTCGAGAGGTCGAGAATGTCGTTGATGAGCGTCAGCAGGTCGGTACCGGCAGCGCGAATCGTCTGCGCGAACTCGATCTGCTTCGGCGTCATGTTGCCTTCGGGGTTGTCCGCAAGCTGCTTGGAGAGAATGAGCAGCGAGTTGAGCGGCGTGCGCAGCTCGTGCGACATGTTCGCAAGGAACTGCGATTTGTATTTCGAGGTAAGCGCGAGCTGTTCGGCCTTCTTCTCAAGCTCGAGGCGCGCTTCGTCGATCTCGCGCGTACGGCGCTCGATTTCTTCGTTGCGTTCCTGGAGTAGACGCGCCTTCTCTTCGAGCTCATCGTTGGTTTGCTGCAATTCCATTTGCTGGCTCTGCAGCTCGTTCGTGAGCGCCTGCGATTGCT
>CAZRQS010000254.1:0-3206 GCA_964602255.1 uncultured bacterium
GCTTTATATCGTCGAGGATTTGTACCGCATCCGTTTGTCACGCAGCCGTTGGCAATGGCAGCGTCTCAGTCAGTCGCCGCGGAGACGTTCTTCTCCACCATCCATCCGAAGGCGCCCCACCGCGGCGCAATACAATTCGGCACGCAAAGCTATCGCGCATCGTATGAGAACTTTTTCATAAAGGCTCTTGGCTCGATGCCGGTGCATGAACGGCCGGAACTCGATCCGGCATTACGCGATGGCACCTCGGATGTCGCACCGCGGCTCGTATTGCATCCGATGACATCGGCCGCATCGCGAGCACTGCAGCCGCGCCTTTGGGCGCAATTGTTTGGGGCTTTGCAGCCGTTGGGACTAGAACTTATCGCTATCGGTGCAAGATCGGAGGAAGCAGTACTTCGCGAAATTTGCAGGGGATACAACGTTGAGATTCGCTGCGGGCGGCCATTGCGCGAAGTTGCAGAACTGCTCGCATCATCGCGCCTATTTATCGGCGTTGATTCGAGCATGATGAATTTAGCCGACGCTGTGGGCACCCCGTCGGTCGTCCTCTATGTCCGCACGAGTCCTACGGTTGCGGGACCGTACTACACGGCCTCACAAGCAGTCACGCCGCAGAGCAATTATTACCCCGTAGGCATAGACCCAATGATGTCGTGGAGCGACCTGCCACCGAGCGGAGACTTTTCCGTCGAAGCGATCGTCGCTGCCATAAACAAAATGCTCGCCGCTTCGTTCAGATAGCAAAGAGCAGCGCAATAAGTGCTGCGAACGCTAAAACATTCGCGTCCTGCTCCCCACTGCTTCCCAGTGCGGTTTCTGCAGCCAAAAACAACAGCAGCGCAACGATGAGAATGATTCTACGGCGTTTCATTCGGCACTCGCCTCACTTTTAAAATAACACCGCACAGCAATAAGAACGCGGTCGTGCAGAGCGCGTAAAGCATCGTCTGCTCCGGTGCAAGCGAGAGATAGGCCTTGTGTTCGCCTGGATTCGGAACGAACCACGCGTTCCCATACCCGTCAAGTACGGCGTGGGTCGCGGCCCCGCTGAACGCCCAATAATCGCTGTACGATTGCCGCATGAGTATCCACCCAGGGTCCGCGGCCGCGACGGCGATATCGTTCCACGAGGCGTTCTTGCGGAACGAAACCGGCGGTTGCACGACCGGTACCGCGCGTCCAACATACACGTCGGTCCTATCCGTTGACTTTACGTCCTGTGCATGGCGTAGCCGCGTGACCGACCACGGATCTGTGCTCACGGTCAACGTGATTGTTGGCTGCGTGCCCCTCGGGAACGGCAACGCGACACCTTCGAACGTAACGCGATCGAGCCGTAAGGAGTGCTGCGGACGAACGTTTGCGTACACTTGATACGCATCTTCAAATAGTTCCAAAGCATCGAACGACGATGGGATTTCCGGCCGAATAAATGCGGAAATGCGGTCGCCCGAAGGCAGCCGAAAAATAAACTCCGCAGGTTCGTCAACGCCGTTCACAACTATTCCATCGTGCAGTACGCGGTTGACACCGTAAAAAACGCCTGGGCCGCCGCGAACGGCCGCATACGGATACACTGATTGCAACGCCATCGTGCGCACGACGTTTTGCAAAAGTTGCAACGAAACCGCGGTTCGCCAAGGTACAAGCGAAATCTCGGCTTCGTGTGCGCCGGTCGCAACGCTAAGCGCGACGCCGAGCGGAACAGAAACATTTTGTCCGGCTGGCAGCCATCGAAATTCGAGTGAGACCGGAAAATGCGTCGCGTCGTACTTCGTAGAGCTCAGCCTGATAAAGGCTGCGGTTCCTGTTGCAATACACCGGCGCGCAATCCAACCGTCGGGACTTGGTTCAAACCGCCACGGTCCGCAAAAGTGGGCACTAACTCGAGCTCCATTGATTGCGTTCAGCGGTCCGTTCGCGACGTCGCCTGCAACCCTCGTGCGAGACGGAAGCGATACGTGTGCGGCCTTGAGCGTGATGTCGGCAGGTTGAACGGCACTCAGCGATAGCACGATAGATCCCGCAGGCGCGGTCACGCCGGCCGCGCCAACATGCTGCAACGAATTGCGGTGCTTGCGGCACTCCGGCGTCGAGCTGCGAATGATGCTGATCGCCGGCGCGAGGCGCATCGCGGCTTGCAGTTCTCCGCGAGGCGACGCGCACGATCGTAAGATCTCGTGAGGGACGCTTACCGCATCGCCGGAATCGACGCGATAAACCTCCAGCGGCCCGAATTGCGAAATTTGCCGTGCACCGATTGCACTCAGGTCCTCGTGCACCTCGGGCAGCGACATCCTGCGGCCATCCACTCCTACGTCGCCCCGCACAATTATGTACGATACGGAAAGGCGCTGCATTTCATTACGGATCCAGTCGGCGCGCTGTGTCCGCAACGATCTGTCGAAAATTTCCAAGGCTCGACCAGCGTACTGGTTCTGCAGATATGTGTACTGCCTGCTGGTCAACCGAAGAACCGGAGCATCGATCGTCGTCTCTGCGATACGGTCCACACCCTGCAAGCCCCATTTGTAGCTGGACTGATAAAAACCGTCCTCGGGCAAGAGCAGGACACGATCGTGGTCGACATTGTTCGCATTCAAGAATGCCGCTGTTTGATACCAGTACTGCGGAATTTCGATGCGTGCCTGGGACTGGTGAAGCGCAAAAGCCCATCCCGTCAGCAGCGACCACCCCGTAATAATGGGCACCGCAATGAAGAGCACGCTCAGCGCATACGCAACAGGCGTCGGCGCCCGCGACGTTAGTTCGTAATGCGCCACTGCAGCCAGTAGCGGCAAAACGAACGCAAGGACAAACAAGAACTTGACGGGTTCACGAAACAAAAATAACCCAGGAACCGCGGAGTACAGTGCACCGCTGAGCTGACCGAACGGGTCGTGTTCGCCTTTCGCAAGCAAAACCGCGAGAACGCACAGCACCGTCAGTGCGGCTATTCGAATGTGCCGCACGCGTTCGAACGGCAAGAAGTATAGAGCGGAGAACGCCAATACCGGCGTCAGAACGAGCGCGGTGTGCGGTACCGGATGCGTTAGATACCAACGTCCGATCGTCAGCCACGGGTCGCTTCCGAATCCGAAACCCCAGAACGAGGTCTGTTCCACGATGGAGACGAGGTTGGAGCGGCTCAACGCCCACGAGAGATCCGTTACGCCGGCTGCAACGAACTTGTTCGCCGAGAG
>CAZRQS010000255.1:0-3204 GCA_964602255.1 uncultured bacterium
TGCTGACGATCGCCGTTAAACGCGCGCGAGTTATTGCATTCCTTCCGTTCGTTACGGAGTAACCTTAGTGAAATTAATTCTTCTGAGCGATGTCAAAGCGCTCGGCAAGAAGGGACAAGTAGTCGACGTCGCCGAGGGTTACGCGCGCAACTTTTTGTTGCCGCGTAACCTTGCGACCGAGGCGAGCAAGGGCGCCCTCACAATGCTCGAGCAGCAGAAGAAAGCGCAAGACAAGCGTCATGCGCAAGCGCTCGCCGAAACCCAGGAGCTTGCCAAACTGTTGGAGAGCAAGCCGGTCGCCGTTCGCGCCAAAGCGGGCGGTAACGGTAAACTTTTCGGCACCGTAACGAACGCGGATATCGCCAGTGCGATTTCCGAAGCGTTCTCGGTGGCGGTGGACAAGCACAAGATCGAAGTGAAGAACAATATCAAAGCGTTGGGCACCTATCCCGTCGAGATCCGTTTGGGAAAGAACATCGTTGCAAAGACGACCGTAAGCGTCGTCGCTGCCTAACGTGGCCGCCACCGGCCAGAATCCGTACATCACCCGTTTTCGCCGCAAATTCGGCAGCGAAGACGAGATGAGCCGTTACGTGTCCGCGCTCTACGACGTCTTCGCGAACACGATTGGTGCGGATAAACTGGTTTTGAGAGCCGGCAAGATGAACGCGCTCAAAATGATGCGATCGCAGGCGCTGCCCGATCGCATCTGCGCGTTACAACGCCTGGTCTTTGAAGATCCGACGCTCGAGCGTGTCAGCGGCCGCGCGCAATCGCGTCGCGTGATTGCGGAAATCGAGGAGCGTCTGGCCGATCTCATCGCGCAAAAGAACGTCGAAGACTCCATCGAGCGCAAGATCAACACCAAAATGATCGAGCGTCATCAGGATTATTTAAAAGACCTGAAGATGGAAGCGCTGCGCGAAGACGCGGGGCCCGAGACGCCTGCGACGCAGAAGAAACTCGAGGAGCTGGATAAATTGAGCGCGCGCGGTCTAGCCGCGTCGGCGCTACGTTTGCTGCGCCCGCAGTCGCTCAAGGAAGTGGTCGGCCAAGAGGCCGCCATTCGATCCTTGCTGGCCAAAATTTCATCGCCGTATCCGCAGCACGTTATTCTTTACGGACCACCGGGCGTCGGCAAGACGACCGTCGCGCGTCTGGCGCTGGAAGTCGCGAAGACGCGGGCCTATACGCCGTTCCCCAAGGACGCACCGTTCGTCGAAGCCAGCGGCACGACGCTGCGGTGGGATCCGCGCGAGACCACCAATCCACTTCTCGGCAGCGTGCACGACCCTATCTATCAGGGCAGCCGGCGGGAATTTGCCGATCTGGGAATCCCCGAGCCTAAGCTTGGCCTTGTAACGCGGGCGCACGGCGGTGTGATCTTCATCGACGAGATCGGTGAGATGGATCCGCTGCTGCAGACCAAGCTCCTCAAAGTGCTCGAGGATAAGAAAGTCACGTTCGAATCCTCGTACTACGACGAGAGCGCGCCAAACGTTCCCGAATATATCCGGCGGCTGTTCAAGGAAGGCGCACCCGCCGATTTCATTTTGATCGGCGCCACGACGCGCGAACCCGAAGACATCGATGCGGCCATTCGGTCGCGTTGCGCCGCAGTGTATTTCGAGCCGCTCACGCAGCATCAGATCGTTACGATCGTGAATGGGGCCATCAAGCGGCTAAGTGCAAAAGCTGCGCGAGGTGTTGCTCCGCTCATTGCTTCGTACACGATTGAAGGCCGTAAAGCGGTACAGATTGTCGCCGATGCGTATGGCCATGCGCTCTATCGTTTGCACGGCACGCGGGCGACGGTGGAAGAGAAAAAGCCGGTCACGATAGCTGAAGACGACGTTCGCGACGTCGTGCAGTCGAGCCGTTTGGTGCAACACACCATCGTCAAAGGACGCGCGACGCGTGAAATCGGTAAGACTTTTGGACTAGGCGTACTGCATTACTTAGGCAGCATCATCGAAATCGAAGCGGTTGCGTTTACGTCTGCAGCGCAAGGTAAAGGCAGCGTGCGTTTCAACGATGCCGCCGGAGCGATGGCCAAAGATAGCGTGTTCAACGCCGCCGCCGTTTTGCGCGCTGTCACAGGGCTTGACACCGCGAACTACGATCTGCACATCAACGTGATCGGCGGCGGCAATATCGATGGTCCGTCTGCGGGCTTGGCGATATTCCTTGCGCTCTACTCGGCGTTAACCAAAACACCGCTGCCGCAAGACATTGCCATAACCGGCGAATTGTCAATCCAAGGCAAAGTACGTCCGGTCGGCGGTATCGTTGAAAAACTTTACGCAGCGCGACAAGCCGGTATGCGCGCGATCCTCATACCGAAGGAAAATATGCGCGAAATTGACCGGTCGCTGGCCGGCATCGACGTCATTCCCATCGCGTCGGTCGAGCAGGCATTCCGTGCGCTGGCTCTCCACAAGAAATCCACAAGGCGAGTGACACGCGGGCGGAGGAGTACTTCCGCTCGCTCATGAGTATCACCAATCTTCCGGTAGTCGACCGCATCCCGCCGCAAAATCTTGAGGCGGAGATGGCACTCATCGGTTCCATACTCGTCGATCGTGAGATCATGGGCGTCGTCGGCGAGATCGTTCGCTCTGATGATTTTTACGCGCACGTGCACGAGTCGATCTATGCGGTGTTGTTGCACTTGTACGATCGCGGCGAACCGCTCGACAAGATCACCGTCGCGGAAGAATTGCGGCGCCGCAACGAGCTTGAAAAAGTTGGCGGCCTCTCGTATTTGAGTTCGCTCATGGACACCGTACAGACGGCGGCGTCCGCTGCGTACTACGCGAAGATCGTTCGCGAAAAAGCCGTGCTGCGCAGTCTCATTCATGCAGGCACACGCATTACGCAGCTTGGTTTCGAACACGAAGAGGACGTCGAAGGCGCGCTCGATCAGAGCGAGCAGATGGTGTACGAAATCGGCATGCGGCAGAACACGAGCGAATTCACGCCGGTAAGCCGTCTGCTCAAACCGGCCTTCGAGCATATCGACAAACTGTTTCATAGCCGCGGCGATCGCACCGGCCTCACTGCAGGTTTCCGCGACATTGACGAGATGACGACCGGTTTTCAGCCCGGCAATTTCATCATTTTGGCGGCGCGCCCCGGCATGGGCAAAACGTCGTTCGCGCTCAACATGGCCGTTGCTGCGTCGCGGGAAGAAACCGAGCCGGT
>CAZRQS010000256.1:0-3156 GCA_964602255.1 uncultured bacterium
CTATTGCCGCAGCGGCATCAGTACGTACAGCTGCTGTGCGCCTTCCGGCGGTTCGACCGGACGGATTGCCGCCGGCGAGAGGGGCCCGAGAAATTCCAGGACTGTTTGCGCCGCGTCGATGTGGTTCAGGATCTCGACCAGATAACGCGCGTTGAACGCGATGGTCAGATCGTCGCCCTGCTGCTCGACTTCGAGCTCTTCGTACGCATTGCCCGAGACGTCGGAGCTTGCCGTAACGATGAGCGTCTGATTTGCGACGGCGAGTTTTACCATGCTGGCGCGATCGCCGGCGACCAGTTCCGCGCGCCGCAAGCTGCTGATGAACGCTGCGGTGTTGACCGTGATCGAACGATCGAACTTTGCCGGGATGACTTGTCCGTAGTTCGGATACTGTCCGTCGACCAGACGCACGACGATGGACGTATCGCCCGCGCTGAACATGAGCTGGTTGCTCTGCGCGCCGAGCGCCGTCACTTCCACGTTGTCCGAGCCGCCTAAGTTGCGCGCAGCCTCGGCGAGGGCACGCGATGGCACGATGTACTTCTCGGCGCCGGAGATGCCGCTCTCGAGCGTTGTTTGATAGCGCGCGAGGCGATAGCCGTCGGTCGCGACCATCGTCAGCGAATCGCCCTCGAGTTCGAGCAGCGTGCCCATAAGGACCGCGCCCCGCGCTTCTTCACTCGAAGCCGCGAAGATCGTCGAATTGACGCCGTCACGGAACCGCTTGCCGGCGATTTTGAAATTCTGGCCGCGCTGTGCGCTCGGCAAGGGCGGATACTCGTCGGCCGGCAGCGCGTGGAAGTCGTAATTGCTGCGTTCCACCTTGACGCTCGCGCGCGTCGGCGTGCCGGTCAGTTCGAGCAAACCCGCCTGCAGATTGCCCAGATAACTGCTGAAGAGTTTGGCCGGGACGGTGACGCTGCCGCCCTCGCTCACTTCGGCGGGGAACGCGTGCTGCAACGTGAGTTCGAGGTCGGTTGCACGAACCGCGATCTTGCCCTCTTCCGCGCTGAGCAGCACGTTCGAGAGGATGGGGACGGTGGTGTGGGCGTTGACGACCTTGCTGGCGGCGCCGACCGCGCCCGCGATGTCCTTCGTATTACAGGTGAACTTCACGGTT
This sequence comes from uncultured bacterium, assembly GCA_964602255.1. Classification (GTDB taxonomy): domain Bacteria; phylum Vulcanimicrobiota; class Vulcanimicrobiia; order Vulcanimicrobiales; family Vulcanimicrobiaceae; genus CAZRQS01. Next base: position 1,121 of record CAZRQS010000256.1, read on the forward strand.
CTCCACTTCGTCTTTCGTGCGTCGTCACTCTTTAAGTTATATAAAGATAACCGTATTAGTAGTAAGGCGGTGTATTCTGCGAACAACCGCCGATTCTCTGGTTTTTACGCGGGTTTGCGCCCGGAATAAGTTGTGCATGAGCCCTGGAGCGTCGTACACATCTCCACGCCGCGGCGCCTCCGAGCAGTTATCCACGCGCACGCACCAGCCCTGTGCAGCAGAGCGTGCAAACAATGGAAAACTGCGGCTGCACAAAATGAAAGCGGCCCGAGGATGCACCCCGGGCCGCAGACCTCCTCTAATTTTTTGCGTTAATCGCTTTGGCAGAGCGCGACAAGCGAACGAATCTTGTTGCGGTACGCCTCGTCGCGTTGCATCTGTTCTTTGACTTTGTCGCGGGCGTACATGACCGTTGTATGGTCCTTCTTGTTGAATTCACGCGCGATATGCGGCAGCGAGCAGTCCGTCAGTTCGGTGCAGACGTACATCGCGATTTGCCGCGGCGCTGCAACACGCTGATCGCGCCGGTGATTATCGAGCTCTTTGACTGTCAGACCGTGGGCCTTGGAAATCTTCTCTTTGATCGAGGCTATGGTTACGCGACGCAGCGGAGCTTGTGCTACGGCATTCTTGAGGACTTCCGCTGCGAGATCGACCGTGATCGGTGATTTGGTGAGCGACGAAAACGCGACTACGCGAATGAGTGCGCCTTCGAGCTCGCGGATGTTCGACGGAATGACCTTCGCGATGAACGACGTCACTTCGTCCGGCACGGGAATCTTTTCAGACTCGGCCTTTTTACGCAGAATCGCTTCACGCGTTTCGAGATCCGGTGGCTGGATATCGGTGAGTAGTCCCCATTCAAAACGCGAGCGCAGCCGGTTCTCGAGCGTTTGAATCTCCTTGGGTGGACGATCGCTGGAGATGACCAACTGCCGTCCGGATTCGTGCAGTGCATTGAAAGTGTGGAAGAACTCTTCTTGCGTTCCTTCCTTGCCTTCCAAGAACTGGATGTCGTCGATGAGCAGAACGTCGACTTGACGATACTTGTTGCGAAACTCGACGGTTTTGTTGTTTTGCACCGCGATGATGAATTCGTTCGTGAATTTTTCGCTGGACACGTACACGACGTTCGCATCGGGATTGTCTTGCAGAACGCGATGACCGATCGCGTGCATGAGGTGGGTTTTGCCAAGACCCACGCCGCCGTATAAGAACAGCGGATTGTACGCTCGTGCCGGCGCCGCGGCGACCGCTTGCGCAGCCGCATGGGCGAACCGGTTGGAGTTGCCGATGACGAACTCTTCAAACGTGTAGCGCGAGTTCAGGTTCCCTGGGCGGAATTCGCCCGCGGGACGTGCCGCCGAACCCGTTTGGGCTAATGGTGCCTCAGGCGCAGGCATCGTTTCAGCGGAATCGGGCAGCACGGTAAATTGCAGCTGCACGCCCGCCCCGAAAATCTCGGCCAGGACTTCGGCGATCTGCCCCTTGAGGCGGTTCTCAACCCAATCACGCGCAAAGTTGTTTTGCACGGCCAGTAGCAGCTCGTCCCCGGTGAGTGACACCAGGCGAAGAGGCTTAATCCACATCTCAAAGATCGGCTTGGAGAACTTGCGCTCCAGGGCCGTTAATGCGGATTGCCAGAGCTGATTTGAGATGTCTGGGTTGCCAACCGCAAGAGCCATCCTTTGTCCGTCCTCTTGTTCAATAGAATTCCGGCTGCGCGCTACAAAAGTCGGCGCCCAGCCCGGGTTGTGGAGGCACGGTTATTGTCTTAATCAGGCGCCTATCCTGCGGAAAAACGCCACTTTTTTATCCACTTATCCACAGGTGTAAAACCCCCCATTTTACGGGCAAATCCGGCGATCTCAGGGCATCTTCAGAGGGGCCTTGACAGCGTCGAAACAGCCCGAAAAATGTAGGGTTTCCGGGCAAGTCAACCGGGCGCTCGGGACGTACTTTCCACAAGGTTGTCCACACGTGTGGAGAGCTGCGGGAGCGGCTCCAATTCTTGACTCTGACTTAAGGGAATGCGT
>CAZRQS010000257.1:0-3141 GCA_964602255.1 uncultured bacterium
CCTGCGCGTACTGCGCTCTTGTACGTGGAGGTTTCATGACGCCGTTTCACCGGGTCGCCGGCGCCCTTTTCGCCTGCGTTCTTTTGCTGCCTGCGCCGTCACCGGCGCAGCAAGACTCCATTATCGGATGGGCATCAGGCCCGGCAGTCGCGCAAGAGTTGAAGTATGAACGCGCGATGATGCACGTTCCGAGCGCCGCGAATGCCCACGAGATCGAACTGCATCTCTCTTCTCGTCCGCATCGCGCAGGTTCGCCCGAAGATTTCGCCACCGCGCAATTCGTGCAGCAACGGTTGGCGAAGGACGGCTTCGCAACGCGCATCGTCAAGTACAACGTGTGGTTTACGGCTCCGCTCGAGCAACAACTCGATCTGGTTTCACCGCACAAGACGAGTTTCGATCTCCTTGAAGGCACGCCGGGCCGCCACACCAAGTGGGAACGCATGGCTGGACCGGCCTTTCTCGAAGCGTCGGGTGACGGCGACGTAACCGGTCCCCTGTATTACGTCAACACTGCTTCAAAAGACGATATGGACGACCTCGACGCCATGCATGTCAATCTGCGCGGCGCGGTCGCCATCATTCGTTTGAGCGCCCCCGGCGGCGGTTTGGGGCACGGTTTCGATCCGAAATACAACGCGTACGAAGCGCTGCGTAAACGCGGCGTCGCCGCCATTCTCGAATTCATGGATCCCGCGACACAAGGTTTTGGCGGCGGTCAAACGTGGCCTGGCGGCAACTACAAGAATCTCAACATGGCCGAACGCATGGGTGGTTTGGAACCGGGCGCAGGCACATTCCAAGGCCGTGCACCCGGCGATCCGACGCTACCGGGACAAGCTCCGGTGATCGGCGCCGCGCATCTGCCGTATGTAGCGATCGCGCACTCGACGATACCGGAGATGAGCATCACGCAGCACATCGCGCGCACGCTGCTTTCCGGTATGAACGGCACCGTCGTTCCACAAGACTGGCATCCGATGTTCGAATTCGTGCAGCACATCGGCGGAAATGAACGCGTGCACGTGCACGTAAAGATGACGCGGCACCTGACGACGATCTGGAACGTCTTCGGCGATATTCGCGGCTCGAGCGATCCCGGTTCGATCGTGATGATTGGCAGCCACCGCGACGCGATGACGTTCGGCGCGATCGATCCGGGTAGCGGCACGACCGTGATGATGCAAGATGCGGACGCCTTTCACAAACTGCTGCAATCGGGCTGGCGTCCCAAACGTACGATCGAGATCGCTTCATGGGACGGGCACGAGCTGGGGTTGTTCGGTTCGGCATCCTACATCTATCAGTATGGATCGCAGCTGAAGGGCAGCGTCTTTCAGTACATCAATACCGACCAGCTCACAACCGGAACGCCGTTCGTCATCAGCGCAACGCCGGGGTTGTACGCGTTCGTCAAGCAAACCGCCGACATGGTGAAAGGTCCCGACGGCAAACCGCTCAGCGCGCACGATACCAAACGCCGTCCGCTCATCAATCCGACCGGCGGCGGTTCGGATCATCAGAACTTTGCGTACATGCTAGGCATACCGAGTTCTTCGAACGGCTTTTACGGCGCGTTCGGCGCGCATCACACCGCCGAAGACAATCTCGACGGCTTGCAAACGTACGATCCGGGATTCAAAGAAGCCGTTGCGACGGCGCAGCAAACCGCACTGCAAGCGCTGCGCGCCGCGGGTGCAACGGTGCAGCCGCTACGCATCGCGGAAATTCCGGGACAACTTTTGAAAGACGCGCCATCGCTCGTCACCGCTACAGCCGGCAAGGCAAACGCGTTGCAGCTCACAACCGCGCTCGCGGCATTCCAAACAACGGCCCAAGCGATGGACAAGGCAATGGCAAAAGCGGAAGCCGCCGGCGACGTCGCTACGATGCAAAAACTGGCCTCGCAAGAGCAATCGGCACGCGCCGCATTCTTTGCGCCGGACGGACTATCGTTCAACAAGTATCTGCACACGATGGATCGCGCGTTCGTGAGCTATCCCGAAGTGACGTTTGCCGGCAGCGATCCAAAGGCACAGCAATCTGCGATTGACCGGCTTACGGCGGCAATCCGGAAGGCGAACTGGGCGCTAACCAGCACCGTTAAGGCGGCATCATCCCCCTAGCGAGGGCTCGCTTGCCAACGTCCTTGACTCCCACCCCCGGGCTTGTGGTACTATGCCTGAGCCGAAGTAGAGCCCGGGGTGGGCTCTCACCGGATGCCTTCGGGCGATCCGGTCTTCTTCTGAGGGACCGCCGGTAGGTTCCGACGATGGGGTCGCTTCGGCGGCGCCATTTTTTATTTTAGGGAGTAATTGCCATAGCTCGACCGCTCAGAATAAACGACCAGATTCGCATTCGTCAGGTACGCGTGATCGATGACGACGGAAGTCAGCTCGGAATCATGGCCACGGAGGATGCTCTGGCGCGCGCACGCACCGCCGGCCTCGATTTGATCGAGGTCTCGCCCACGGCACAACCGCCCGTGTGTAGAATCGGTGATTACGGACGCCTCAAATACGAGCAGTCGAAAAAAGACAAAGACGCCCGTAAAAAGCAGAAGAACTTCGAATTAAAGGAAGTGAAGCTGCGTCCAAAGATCGAGACGCATGATTACGAGACCAAGGCCCGCATGGCCGAACGTCTGCTGCTCGACGGCAGCAAAATCAAAGTCACGATCATGTTTCGCGGACGCGAAATCACCTATACGAGCTTCGGTCGCAAACTTCTCGATCGCATGGCCGCCGACATGGCGCCGATTGCCACGGTCGAGCGCGATCCCAAACTCGAAGGAAAAAACATGTTCATGATCCTAGCGCCGCGCCCGGTGCCGAGCGGCCCGCCGAAATTCTTGTCGCTGCACGAGAAAGAACGCGAGACTAAGACGGCGCACGAGAGCGACGTTAAGACGAAGGAGCCAACCAGTGCCTAAGATTCGTACCCATCGTGGTACTGCAAAACGCGTGAAGGTGAGTGCGACCGGCAAAGTGCTGCATCGCCACCAATTCAGCGGTTGCGGCCACATTCTCAGCAAAAAATCGCGCAAGCGTAAGCGCAAGTTCCGCAAAGATCAGCCGGTGTTCAAGGGCGACCTCAAGCGTCTCGCGCCGACGATCCCGTACTTGGTATAAGGAGGGTTCG
>CAZRQS010000258.1:0-3102 GCA_964602255.1 uncultured bacterium
TCGCCCATCGCCGCGTTCATTTGCGTGCGCACGAATCCGGGTTGGATGAGCGTCACGGAGATATTGTACGAGCGCACTTCGCGCCGCACGGAATCGGTGAGTCCGCGCAGGCCGAATTTCGACGCGGTGTACATTCCCATGACGCCGACCTCGCCGGCGATGGAACCGATATTGACGATGGAGCCGCTGTGCTGCTGTTTCATGATCGGTAGCACGGCGTGTATGAGACGCGCGGCGCCGAGCAAGTTCACCATAACGACGCTCTCGAGCTCCTCGTCGGTGCTATCGCACAGCGAAGGGCTCGAGCCGATGCCTGCGATGTTTGCGAGAATATCCACACGTCCAAACGTCGACACCGCGGTGGCGACGAGCGCGTCTATCTCGTTTCGATTGCGCAAATCGGTCGGCACGCACAGCACGCGACCCCCGTGACGTTGTGCGTCTTTTGCAACCGCCCTTAAGGCGTCGTCTTCGGGGGCGGCGAGCACCAACTGAACGCCGGCTTCGGCAAACGCCGCAGCCGTAACCGAGCCGATGCCGCCGGAGGCCCCCGCCACAATGGCGACCTGACCGCGCAAGGACATGGATAAGGGTTTAGGCAGTACAGGGCAAGAAACCCACCCTTACGATGATCGTCCTCGCGGCGGCCGCTGTACCGGCCATCGTAACGCGGGTGGCGCAGCGCACGCAGCAGACCGAGCGCGGTGTCGTGGGCGTGCGCGTGCACCGAGTCTTCGACGTGCATGCGGGCCCGTATCATCGCCATGACGATCTCCAGTTCTCGGCCGTCGAGGAAAACGGCGCGATCGTCAAAGTGCGCATCGTCACGCAGACGACCAACGGCAAGGAAACGGATGCGAACACAAAAGCGCAGACCGCCAATCGTTACGAACATCCCGCGCCCGCCGATCTGTTCGACCGGCCCTTCGATGCTCGCTACATAAACGATTACACGTACACAGTCGTCGATGCGAACACGGTACGTTTTACGAGTTCAATTCACGATGCAGCGCACGGAGACGGCACGTTTACGATAGATAGCGCTGACGACGTTACGTCGTATCAGTACACGCCTAACGTGTATCCGCAGTATACGACCAGCGGTAACGTTACCGATACGCGCGCGCAAGTGTTGCCGAACTATTGGGCGCTTACGCAAGAGCTGTACCAATATAAAGGACATTACTCGATTTTCGGCGCCGCTGCAACGGCGACGATTACGTACGGTAATTACGCGCGCTTCAGCGATCTGAGTACGGCGCTTTCAGCGTTAGCTGCAGGGCGCTTCTAAACGATCGATGTACCTGTTTTTGAAGCTGGTCCATTTGATCGGCGTGGTGATGTTTTTGGGAAACATCTCGGTCGGCGTGTTTTGGAAAAACGCTGCGGATAAAACCGGAGACCCCGCCGTCATCGCGTACACGATTCGTTCCATCATTTCAGCGGACCGGATCTTCACGATTCCGGGAGTGGTGATCGTTCTCGTAGGCGGAATCGCAACCGCACTAATCGGAGGCATCTCGATCCTAGGAACCGGCTGGATTTTGTGGGCGATCGTGCTGCTCGTTATTTCGGGAATAGCTTTCGGTCCGCTCTCGCGAGCTCAGCGCGAACTGCTTGCTGCCGCGGAACAGGCACACGCCGGCGGCGACTTGGCGAGGTACCATCGGCTCTCAGGACAGTGGAATCTTTGGGGAACCGTCGCACTGGTTGCGCCGCTCATCGCGTTTGCGTTCATGATCCTCAAACCGGCGCTTCCGGCCTTTCACCGATAAGCAAGTAAGCCATATCGAAAGATTTGATGCATCCCGCGGCGGGGCGGCACGGTTTTGTGGCGCATGCGAGCCATGACGCTTTTACGAACCGCGCCAATCGAACAGCACCCGTTGGCGCTCCAAGATATGCCCGTGCCAAATCCCGGTTCGGGCGAACTGCTGGTAAAAATCAGTACCTGCGGCGTGTGCCGGTCGAATCTGCACACGATAGAAGGCGACTGGCTTGGGAACGGTGTTCCGGCGAAGCTGCCGATCATACCAGGCCACGAAATCTGCGGTCGCGTTGCCAAGCTCGGCGAAAACGTTGAAGGCTTCAGTGTAGGCGATCGCGTCGGCATTCAGCCGCTGTGGACCAGCTGTTTACGGTGCGAATGGTGCCTGACGGCGCGCGAAAATCTTTGCCCTTTCAAGCAGATCACCGGCGAGACCGTTGACGGCGGATATGCTGAGTACATGCTCGCAAAAGCGGCGCACGCATATCATGTGCCGGACGAGATCAGTGACGTCGAAGCCGCGCCGCTATTCTGTCCGGGCATTACAGCGTACCGTTCCGTGCATAAAGCGCAGCTCGGTCCTGGAAGCCGCGTGGCGCTTTTCGGAATGGGCGGAGTCGGCCACATGGTGATTCAGTTCGCTCGGCTCGCCGGTGCGGACGTCGTTACCGTCGCTCGTGGTAAACGGCATCGCGAACTTGCCGAGAAACTCGGTTCGAGTTCCGTCGATCCGTCGGCCGGCGATCCGGTTCAACAGCTGCGCGGTGACGGCGGCATCGATGCGGCCATTGTGTTTGCACCGGCGGATGAAGTTTTGCGTCAAGCAATCGATGCGGTAAAGCCGGGCGGCATTATCGTCAATGGCGCGGCGTCGAATGCCGGCGCGGTTGCGTTTGCCGAGGAAAAGCAGATCGTTGGTTCGGTCATCGGCAACCGCGAGCAAATGCACGAAGTGTTGCGCATCGCTGCTGCGGGGAAGGTCAAAGTCGTCGCTCAGACCTTCAAGCTCGAGCAGGCTGAAGAAGCGCTCGCGCAGCTCAAAGCAGGTGAAGTGGAAGCCCGTGCAGTGCTGGTGGTGGAGTAAGAAATAAAAACAGCGGCCGCTTAGGCCGCTGTTTTCGCTGGTAGCGTAAGGTGTTAAACTGCGCGAGTGACTTTCTTCGCGCGCAGGCAAGACGTGCAGACGCGCGCAGTGCGATGCGTGCCGCGATCGTCGATTTTGACCGCCTGCAAATTCGGCAGCCAGCGGCGCCTTGTCTTGTTCATTGCGTGGCTGACGTTGTTGCCGGCCATCGGCCCTTTACCACAGACTTCGCAGCGCTTCGCCATCCTAG
>CAZRQS010000259.1:0-3092 GCA_964602255.1 uncultured bacterium
GACCAGGCCCCACAGAGGACTTGCACCTCCTAGTCAACGCCCATGCCGGGCGCACCAAAAAAATGGGAGCGGAAATCCGCTCCCATTTTTGCTTTTCAAATTGCGACTTACGGTTCAGTCGTCGTGACGATCGGCGAGGCGGTGAGATCCGCTTGACCGTTTGCGCCTGTGATGACGGGCTTCACCTGCGTGTTACCCGGGGGACCGGCTTCGAACGCGGGATAGTCGTAACCGACCGCCGCAACAAAGACGGTGTCGCCGCTCTTCAGCGACGGTGTGGCGCCCGAGCCCGTTTGACAGTTCGCGCCCGAACAGGGACCCAACGTCGCGGGAAGAGAGTAGTTGATGACTCCTGTGCCGGTTAGCGGTCCTACCGTGTAATACAAGTCGCGCTCACCGTCAACGATGAAAACTTCGGTTTCCGTTACGCCCGCCGGCACGCTGACTTGACCTGAACCGCCGCCGCCGGCACCGGTGAACGATACCGAAATCGGGCCAAGCGCAGTGGTTGAGGCAAGCGTTGCGTTCGCGCTGTAGGTAGCCGGTGGTGCATTCTGCGCGGCAACGTTAACCGAGAGCGAGTATTGACCCGAAACCGGCGCAACTTCGAATGTCGTGAAGCCCGGAAGATAACCCGCAAACCCAGTGGGAAAGGTACCGTTGGTAAAGAACGGAACCGCCGGCGGTCCCAAGAGATAATCAAACGGCGGACTAGCTGCGAAGAACGGCAACGGTTGCGTCGGATCGAATTTGCTCTTCAAAGCAACGAGCGAGCTGCCGCTGTAGATAGAGTTGCTGAAGCCGTTTCCACCTGACGCATTGGGATTGCCCGGGTAGTAAGCACTGACGTTCGTGCAATTTTGATCGCAGTTGAATGGACCGAACCCGTACGAGAATGCGCCGGTAAACGTGCCGAGAGTCGAATTGACCAACCCCGCGTTGCTGCGAGGGACTTGCGGGGAACCGCTGATGTGATTTGTGCCCGCATCAACGTTAGGGCCGATCCCTGTAACGATGCCGCTGTACGCGCCAGGGGTGCCGCCCGGGACCGTAAACCCGGACGGTCCGGTGATTGTCGGCATGTCGGCGAGCACACCGGTAAGACCACTGGGCTGTCGCAACGTTACAACGAAGTTGAGACCTACTGTTCCGCCATCTTGGCCGATACGCGCTGTGCCCACAGCGAATTGCAGTGTATTTTGACTTAACGGCACCTGAGTCGTGCTCGGTATTTGGCCCGCTCCGGTTGTTCCACAGCCCGCAAGCTGTGCTGCGGCCAATGTCGACCCAACGAGCGCCCCAAATAATCGTAATGTATATCTCACGCTACAGCCTCGCTTGAATGTAGAAATAGAACGTGCGGCCTATTTGATCGGGCAAATTAACCCAAACACCGTTGCCGTTCATATATGGACCGTACAGCGGCCACGCCGATGGATAACTGGTGTAATTGAAGCCGCTTGTCGAGTAGCCGGTAAGCGGGCCGCTGATACCGGTCGCAATGGGCTGGTAGCGCCCATTGAGCTGCGCGCCGTGGTGGTACTCGTTGAAGATATTTTCAACGTCGAATCCGTAGACCAACCGGGACTGCGGAGGACCGTACTCCACGGTGAGATGGACATAGCCTTGCGCGGGAGTAAGTTTCCCGCCCGGCGATGACGTTTCGGACTCGCCGCGGCTAGCAACGATGTTCGGATGGAACACGGAGCCCGGATTGAGCGGATCGATGTAGAAGCCCGGTCCCACAGGTGCACTTCCGGAGATCGCGTTTGTGTTCGGAAGATTGTAAGGAACGCCGTTTACATATGCCGGCGTTAGCGTGCCGACGCCGGTAGGGTAGCCGATGTTGTACGTGTATCGCGGATTTATACGCCATCCCGAATGTGTGCGATAAGTAAGTCCCAAGGTCGCTTGGAACGGCGAGAGGAACCCAACGCGGTAGACATTTCCGAGCGCCACCGACGCGGGAACAATGGTCGGATAAAAATCTTCCGACGTACTCAACGGGATGACGCTGGAGAACTCATTTATGTACGACGCTGTAAGCTGCCCACTCAACCCGTACGCCACTTGACGCGTCAGGTTGAAGTCGATGCCGGTGGCCTGCTCCTTACCGTTGTTCGTTAGCAACGGCGGTCCGAATTGGATGACACCGTTAATGACAAGAGGCTGACCATTTGCGGCAATGATTGGCGAAGCTTCGGCTGCCGTCGTGTCGTACTGCTTGCGGAACCACGGCGATAGGCTCATTGCCACGCCACTAAGCCAACCTCGCGTGAATTGATGCGAAAATGTCAACTGGAAATTGTTCGACGTCGTCGGCCTGGCCGGCTGATAGGCTATACCGTCGAAGTTCTGATTGATCCAATAGAGCTGCTCGCCGAAGTTGCGACATGGAACGACAAAGCCGGTGATACCGCAGTTCGTGCCGACGACGAAGGGATCGTACGGCGCGAGTCCGCCGTACGGTTTGATGTACGCGTTGGCATCCACTTCACCGAAGTCGACCGATCCGATCGGAACAAATTGCACGGCCCTGTTGTAGGTGATGCGGATAGCGGAGTCCGCTCCCAACTTATATGAAACGCCAACACGCGGCTGCCAAACCTTCGGCGTGACGGCATCGGCCGGGAAGCTGAATGTCGCTTTGGCATTGCATGCAAAGCCGTGCGCCGCATCAAATGTCGTAGGCGGCGTCCACGTTGTTGGGAAGTATTGCGTCGTGCAGTAGAAGGGGTCGATGCCGGGCTTCGGCATTTGATACGTGGATGCATCAAGACGAATACCGGCCTGGACGTTGAGTCTATCGTTCGGCTGCCATTTGTCGCTCGCATACGCCGAGTAGTCCAAACGTTGTACCGACGAGACTTGATCGAACAATGGAAAGTTCAATTGCTTTGCGTTTGGAAATGCCTGGTAAGCGTAGCTACAACCGGTTGGCCCCGGCGGAACAGGCCCTAATGGACATCCATCCGGATCCGTCGGGCTGATGAATGCGTACGGCAGGGCAAACTGATCCGTATAACCCGCCAGAGCACCAAATAACGAACCCAGCAGAGCAAACGATTGTGAGCGGTACGAATCGATAGGAT
>CAZRQS010000260.1:0-3066 GCA_964602255.1 uncultured bacterium
TCAGAATCGACGAAAGGTCCACCGGAACGTTGATGGATGTCGTGCTAGCGTTGCCGACGAGTACTATGGTTTCGTGCTCGCGCTGGAACGCGATGACACGAGCGCTTCGTGAAAAGATCGGGATGTTGTCCGACACATCGGTTGTATATACCGAGTGCGGATGCTTGGTATCGATCTCGCACGTCGTGTAGAGATGGAACCTGTTGCGCGTCCGGACGGCGAAGTAGCTTATCTCTTCACCATGGTACGGTACGCGGCGCAGCGCCAGCCATCTCCAGTCCGCTGGTACGAGCGGTTGAATCTGCGGCAAATCGACCGTAAGCGTTAAGCCGCAAACACCTTCAATCGCTGCCCATAAGAATCGCGGCGGCTCCCACGGCGATAAGCGCATGCCTCGATTGACGAGCGATTCACCGTCAAACCATTCGCTGAACTGTCCCGGCACCGTGTTGTAACGACGCGGATCTTCGGCATAATGTTCGAACGACGAACGCAGTGCCTTGACCATGAACTCCGGATGGAATGGCGCAGCCGCAAATGCGTACCACCACGTCAGCCCCGGCCATACTCCGCCGATGAGTCCCGAAAATGCGGCCGGATCGTAGCGCGGATCTAAATTCGAAGCGGTCCTTAGGCCCGCCGGCGTCCAAAAATCGGGGGAGTTTAGACGGCTGATAATGCGGAACGACGTTTCCGCGTCGCATGCGCGGAACATCACCGGAAATACCTCGTCTCCCGTCAGATCGGTATGGGGCTCGCCTTCCACGCCGATGTTGAGATAGAACATGCGGTTGTGCGGATTGACCAGATGCTTTGCCATGGCGTGGCGAATGCGATTGGAATAGCTCATGAAGTATTGCGTGTCGGCATCGTTACCGGGAATACGTTCCGCAAGATACGCGAGGTAGCGAAGCGCTGCGACGCATTCCGCGTTGATCTCCGTAACGGCCCCGTTGATACTGTAGTTCGGAATGATGTTGCGCCAGCCGGCAATTGCCCAGACGTCGCCGCGCGGATCGTTCGCACTGCAATAGACCAAATCGCGCGCATCCATCTGCGAAACGATATGGCGACCCGCCTTGGCAAGCGATGGATACATCTCGCGTAACCAGTCCAGGTCTCCGGTGGCACGGTAATAATGGTCTGCTGCCATCACGTACAGCGGCGTATCGTCGTTGATGTTCAGGCCGTCGTCTTCGGGCTGGTCCGTTAGCGCATTGACGAATTCGGGAAGTTTTCCGTCAGGGTACTGAAGCGACGCCCATTTGTCCAAAAGCGATCGCGAGAACTGCGGCATGAAATAGTCGTTTCCGACGATGAACCAAGCGCAGTCCCGGCAAACGACGTTCGACGTGACGCCGGGGTCGTTGGTGAAAAGCCAGCCCGTGGGATACTTAGCCATGACGCGCCGCATGTTGGCTTTGCTCCACAGCGCGCCGTCATTAATCACCGGATCGGGCGTTATCACCTCGCTGCGGTGGATCACGTCTTCAAGATTTGCAATCGTTAAGTCGAGGGCGTCCAAACCGGATATCGTGGTTTTATAGGCCGCTCGTGATTCGTCCGCATTGCCCTCGTAGACGCCGATCTTGAACGCGAACTGCTTTCGCTCTCCGGCTTGGAGATTGAACTCCACTTGCAGACTGCCGAGGATATCGCCGCAGGCCGCGCACGAGTTCGAAAGCGCGTGCATCTGCGCGACGTTGTACACGTGGCCGAAGTCGAAACTCGTTTCGTACGCGACAGGCTTCTCCGTGCAAGCGAGAATGCGCGTCGGCTTTCGCGCGTCCTTATTCGTTGCGAGGAGTCCTTGAAGCGACGTGTCGTATTCTGCAATCACGTCTTCCGTGGTCTCGCCGCGCAAGCGAGCGGACCCGATTACGCGGATGTTGTGATCGCGGTCGCTGGCGTTCTCTATTTCGATGAGACAGTACAGAATCGGCGGATCGCTCTGCGCTTCGTCACTCGCAAGGAGCGAGAGAAAGACCGTTTCTCGCACGTTGAGCGCATCCGCCAAAATGAAACGGCGCCGTTGATACGCCGGATGAATGTCGAACGTGACCACATCCTTTGTCACGTCGAGCGGTGTGTACGATCTCTCGCTGGGGTCGTGCTCGCGTCTAAGCCAGAAGTCGCGCAGCGGACGCCCGACCAAACCGTAACGCACCGAGAAAGAGCCTACCAGCGTTTTGCCCGCCGCGACACAGAAGATCCGTTCGATATCGCCGGTGTTCTTCGTATTGACCCAAAGCGACGAATTGCCCAGACTCGAGCCCATGCCGAGCCGGCTCGCCGGAATGTGATAGCTCGGAAGCCGCTGCATCCTCATCTACGGGGGAACGCCGAGATCCTCGTCCACGCCATGCGGTATCAGGCCATACAACGTGATCGCAATGTATGCCGCGAAGCTCACGAGGGGCCACCAAAGCGCCAGCAGCATCGCAACATAGTACGTCAGTAGGCCGGCGAGAAACGCTCGCCGGCTGCCCATCACAACCTCACTTCCCACGGAGGGCGCAAACGCTTTCGTTGTGGTCAAGTAATTCACGAGAATATTGTAGACCGTTCCGGTGTATGAAAGTACCGCTCCATAGAGGAATGCCGAAGCGTGCATGGCGGGATATGTGCCTAGAACCGTCGTCGCGAACGGAATGAAGACCGTTCCCGCAAGCAGCAGAAGATTGAGTAAAACCGTCTTTCGGTCGACGCGTGTCACGAGGCGAAACAGCGCCTGATGATTGTGCCACATGATGCCGATGACGGCAAAGCTCAGGGCGTATGCGATCAGGTTCGGCCAAAGATGCAGGATGGCCACTCGCAGTTGCTGTTCGCTCGGCGGAGCCCGGAACGCGGGAAGGCTAAAACCTAACACGAGCAGCGTGATAGCAAAAGCGAAAACGCTGTCCGAGAACGCTTCGAAGCGGCCTTTGCTCATTAAGCGCTATTCATTACTCGTGTATCCGTCCAATCGACCAAGAGCTTGCGCTCAGCGAAGAGCCACGTCCCATCTATTTTTTCGAAGGTGTCATAATAACGAATCGAAGCGATAAAGAGCGTCCGTTTTCC
>CAZRQS010000261.1:0-3052 GCA_964602255.1 uncultured bacterium
AGCACAAACGCGATTACGAAGCTTACTACCGTAAATGCCATTACGCGGCGCAGACCTACGCCCGCTATAGCGAGCACGGGGAGCGCCCAGAATGGCTGGAGCATGTTCGCAACCTCTTCGCCCATGGCGACGCCCATTGCGGTCGCGGGAAGCGATGCGTGCAGTTTTACCGCTGCGGGAACCGCGAACGGTCCCTGCACCGCCCAGTGTCCTCCGCCGCTGGGGACAAACAAGCTGATGATGATAGAACTGATATAACTCCAAAACGGCAGCGTTGCACCGGTTGCAAATGCATCGAACCACTGCGCGATAACGCCCGCGAGTCCGGTCGCCGTCATGATGCCCATGATTCCGCCGTAAATGGGATATTGAATGATGAGCGGGCCGGTGATGCGCGCCGCGTCGTTCACCGCGCCGACGTAGCGAATCGGCGTCCAGTGCAGCAGCAATCCTAAACAAAAGAAGATGAGAATCAACGAGTTGATGTCGAGGGCGAAGCCGCCGCGCGACCACGTCCACGCGATATAGCCCAAGCCGGCGGCCGCGAAGATCAGATTGAGGACCCAAGCGTTCTCAAGCGTGCTCGCGAGCGTCTTGCGATCGGTTCGGATCGGTGGTGCCTCGACGGCCGGCTCGGCGCGGTTCGCGGTTACGACGTCCGCCGGTTCGAGCGCGCGAAACACGAAAGGCAGAATGACGAGAAGCGCGATGACCGGCGCGAGGTTGAACCACGGGAGTATCATGCTCTGAACCGGCAGCACTTGACCGGTCAAGCTTTGCACGATGTTGAGCTTGTTGCCCGGCGTTGATTGCGCGAGCGCAATCGAGCTGCTCCAACCGCTCGCCCAAATCAAAAAACCGCTATACGCTGCGGCGACCAGCCAGCCGAAATCGATTCGCATACGCCGTGCTATTTCACGCGCCAGCAGACCCGCAACGACCAGCCCGAATCCCCAGTTGAGCCAGCACGCAAGCGCCGAGACGATGAACGTGAGCGAAACAGCGGACTTCGGTGTCTGCGGCCGAGTTGCAAGCCAGCTCAAAGCGCTCGCGACAGGCGCGCTGTTTGCAAGCGCGTAGCCCGTCACCAAGATCAAAATCATCTGCAGCGCGAACTGAAAGATGTTGTCCTTGCCGACGGTACCGCCGTACCACGCTGCCAGCACGTCGAGCAGGCCGTGGTGCGGCGCAAACACCAGCGCAAGCACCGCCGTAACGAGCGTTAGGACGACCGCGAAAATATACGGATCGGGGACCGCGTATTCAAAGACGCGGACAAAAAAGCCGGACAATCGCGACATGAAGTGCGATTGCTAGCGCGCCTCGCGGACAACCTCCAGAGCGTTCGGTCCTATCGGGGCTTCGTGGTTCATTGGAACCCGCAAACAGTAGTGCGTGCTTTGCGGGGTCACCTCGACCGACATCGGCAGCCGTGTTCCGCTTAAAATCGCCTCTCGCAGTTCGCCGCGCGTGCTTTGGCCTTTGGTTGGCCCTTGCGTATAGACGTGGACGACAGGTCCGCCGATGGCGTGCTCGATGATGATCGCCAGCGCATTATGGCCTCGCTCCATCTCCGCACCGAGCAGTTCCCCCAGAACCGTCTCGAGCGTGAACAGATCTGCGTTTTTGCCGGAAAGTTGTTCCAACTGCTCGACGACTGCCCGGCGCACTTTAGCTACCGAGTAGGCGTCACCGGCATCAATTGACCATCGCAAGCGGCAGGGGGCCTCCACGTTTTTAAAGGCTGTTCCCCGGCGATAATTCATTAAACAACCTTTGTCATAAACTTAACAATTCGCTGCTAGCCTCGCACATTAAGGAAAGTAATAGACAAGAAATTGGGCCCGTGGTATAGTGCGCGACGGTATGCACGGTCATCACGTTCACCCTTACATCATCCAAGACGCGGCGTTTTTCTTCGCGCTCGTTCCTTTTGTGCTGCTCTTTACGATGATGATCGGGGCGCGCTTCTTCGAGGGCATCCGCCGTGCTCGCAAGCCCGCGCCCACGCGCCCGCCGGCAATCATCGCGCTGGCCTCCGCACGCCGTTTACTGGCGACTACGGACTAGACCAGCGCCCTAGCGTGGCCAGGCAATGCTCAAAACTGCGCTTGCCGATCTGCTCGGCGTAACGATTCCTATCCTCAACGCTCCCATGACGCCGCAAGCCGGCGGCGCGCTGGCGCGCGCCGTTACTGAAGCGGGCGGCTTCGGCATGCTCGGCTTTGACGAAGACGAGACCGAAGCGTCGATTTGGGAGCAAGTCGCGATCCTGCAGCGCGAGCCGCGCGTTTCATTCGGCATCGGGCTTGTGGCTTGGGTGCTCGAGCGACGGCCGAAACTGCTCGACGTCGCGATTGCCGCGAAGCCAAAATTCATCAGCATCTCGTTCGGCGATCCGTCGCCGTATGCGCGGCGCGTTCATGACGCGGGCATTTTGCTCGGATCGCAAATTCAAAACCGCAAATCGGCGCAAGTTGCAATCGATGCGGGCGTCGATATTCTCACCGCGCAAGGCACGGAAGCCGGCGGACATACCGGTTCCTCCGTTAGTACGCTGCCGCTATTGCAAATCGTGCTCGAAATGACGGACAAACCGGTGATCGCCGCGGGTGGCATCGCGTCGGGACGCGGCTTGTCGGCAGTGCTCGCCGCCGGTGCTGCAGGCGCCTGGATCGGTACGCCGTTTTTGCTCGCGCAAGAAGCCCGGAACAGCACGCAGGCGCGTGAGCGCATCGCTTCGAGCGACGAAACCCAGACGATCTACACGCGGGTGTATGACCGCGTGCAGCACAAGGCGTGGCCGCATGAATTCGGCGGACGCGCGCTGCGCACGCAGTTTCTGGAACGCTGGACCGATCGCGAAGACGAACTGATGGCGGACCCGCAAGCGGTCTCGCAGTTTAGACCGGAAGAGAAGATCTATGCGGGACAATCGGTCGGATTGATCGATCGCGTACGGCCGGCGGCGGAGATTGTCGGATCGATAGCGCGCGACGCACGAACGTGCTTGAATAAGCTGCGCACGTTCGAGTAACTTAGTTACCTTCCT
>CAZRQS010000262.1:0-3023 GCA_964602255.1 uncultured bacterium
ACGAGTTTTGCAATGCTGTCGGGGTTTTCTTGAGCGACGGCCGTGACGTACTCGATCATTTGTTCGCGCGTCAGGTCGGCTGCCGAGCGAATCGGTGCCGCAATTCCGGGTGCACCGTCGAGCATCGGATGCTCTTCGAACGGCGGCAACTCATCGGCGAGTGTCGAGTCGAACGACGGCAAGTCCATGGACGGCGCAAAGGAACGTCCGCGCATGCGTCCCATCAAAAGGAAGAGTCCGACAAGCGCTCCGCCGCCGAGGACGACGGCCAAAACCCACGCTGGAACGCCGAGCATCGTCCCGGGTGGCTGACCCACGACAACGGTAGCTGGCGCAGTTACTGTCGGATTGAAGGGAATCGCTTCAACCGAAACTTGATCGCCGGCCGAAAGATTCAGACCCGCCGCCGCAACGACGAGATTCTGGATTTGCTGGCGCATCGCAGGCGTAATTTGATAGGGTGCCTGCGCTTGAACTTTGGTTGCGGTAGTGTTTGGTGCGGCAGCCGGTACCGATGCCGTATTTAAAACAACCGCAACGCTGGTCGAGAGCACCTTACCGGGCGCGCCGATATGTTTGGCGTTCGTTTCCGAAACGTCGTAGTTGGTCGTCGTCTCCGACTTGTTGTAACGGCCGGCCGGAGATTGCTGCTGGCCCTGATACGTTGGAATGTTGCTCGTCGTCCCCGGAACACCGGTCGCGGTGCGCGGCTGCGTTCCGTTGTACGACTCGCGTTTGGATTGCGATGACAGCACCGTTCCGGCAGGCGCGTACGTCTTCGTTTCAGTCGTGCTCGCGTCGAAGTCCATCTTCGTGGAGACGCGCGCGACAGCGTGACGCGGGCCAAGCGTTTGATCGAGCATCGATTGCACGCTCGATTGAAGCGCAGCTTCGTATCGTTGCTTCGAGGTTAATTGCTGCTGTGTGAGATTGAGCGGGTCGGGCTGATTGGAATTGGCACCGGCGGGCGGCACGAGAACTTGCCCGTCTTGATTGAGAATGGTGACGTCTTCAGGTTTGAGGCCTTCAACGGCGCGGGCGACCAGCATGGTCACGCCTTGCACCTGTTCAGGTGAGAGCTGCATGCCCGGTTTCGTCGTGATCGCAACGGATGCCGTGGAGGGGTTCGCAACGCTGCTGTACAGCGTCTGATCGGGCTGCGCGATGTGCACGCGCGCTGCTTGAACCGGGTCTAGTCCCTCAATCGTGCGCTCGAGCTCGCCTTCGATGGCGCGTGTCTTGTCGAGCTTTTGCTCGAATTCGGTCATGCCGAAGTTGGTGCGATCGAAGAGCTCGTATCCGGTCGAACCGCCTTTGATCACGTTCGAACCGGCGATCGCTACGCGCTCGTCCGAAACGTTTTGCGAGGGGACGTAAATCGTTTTGCCGTCGGCGGAAAGTTGATAATCGACCTTGTCATCTTTTAAATGCTGCGTGGCGGCGGCAGCATCCGATGCGGAAAGGTTCGAGAAGAGCACTTCATAGGAAGGCCGGTGCAAAGCGTAAAGAATACCGAGCGCTGCAAGCGCAACGGCGAAAATCCCGGCCATGCCGATAGCGAGCATTCTGTTAGGGCCACCCCACAGTGCTCCAATACGGCCGGCGAGATCGTTCCACATCAACCTGATGCGATCCAAAACGTCACCGAATCCCAACGCGGCCGACCGTGGCCTGTTCACCGTGCATCCGTGCTCGGCGACTACTTACAACTTGTATCGGACGATATGCGGAATATTTGAAAGCAGTCAGACGGCCAGCTGAGAACGTTCCGGTCCCACGGAGACCGAATCGAGCGGAACGCCGAGAATCGATTCGAGGCGGCGCACGTACGCAAGAGCGGCGGCCGGGAGATCCTCGATGCGGCGAATACCGCTCAGATCCTCACGCCAGCCTTCCATGTATTCGACGTCGACCTGGAGATTCGGATGACCGGCGGCGCTGAACCCCACGGGCTTTCCGTCGACGCGATATCCCGTGACGATGCCCACACGTTCAAATCCGGTTAAAACGTCGAGTTTGGTCATGACCGCCGACGTTAGTCCATTGATGCGCGCGGCGTAACGTGCCGCGACGGCGTCGAACCAGCCGCAGCGCCGCGGACGCCCCGTCACCACGCCGAACTCGGCGCCGTTCGTTCGAAGGCGCTCGCCGTTCTCGTCTTTGAGTTCCGAAGGAAATGGTCCACCGCCGACGCGCGTGCAGTACGCTTTGACGACGCCGACGACACGGCCGACCGCCGTCGGTCCGATACCTAGACCGATGCAAGCACCGCCCGCAATCGTGTGCGAGCTGGTAACGTACGGATACGTACCGTAGCCGACGTCCAGGAGCGAGCCTTGCGCGCCTTCGATTAGCACGCGGCGGCTACCCTCGAGCGCACCGTGCAGATATTCGACGCCGTCTACGATGTGCGAACGCACGCGCTCCACCTGTTCCGCCGTCACTGGAATGAGATCTTCAGCGCCTTTGAAGCGCAGTTTGTCTGCCAGCGCCTCTTTGTTGAGTAGATCGCCAAACGTGATGCCCGAGCGCGCGACTTTGTCGACGTAGGCGGGACCGATGCCTCGGCCCGTGGTTCCGATGGCCTGCGTTCCGCGTGCCTCTTCGCTGGCTCTGTCCGCTGCAGCATGGTACGGAAAAACGACGTGCGCGCGGTCGGAAATGCGAATGCGTGAAATATCGACGCCGATGTTTTTGAGCGAGTCGAGTTCCGCAGTCAGCCCTGAAAGACTAACGACGGTTCCGCCGCCGATAAACAGCTCGCAGCGTTCTTGCAACACGCCCGACGGAACGATGCGTAGGGCAAGTTTCCGATCGCCGACTCGAATGGAGTGCCCCGCGTTATCGCCGCCGCCGAAACGCGAGACGATGTCGTAGTCACGCGCGTAGTAGTCGACAATCCGCCCCTTACCTTCATCGCCCCACTGGATGCCGACGATAATATCCGCTTTGTTCACAATGCTTATTAGTTCGCCCATTCCAGATCCGAGGTATCCCCCATCGGAATCTGCCCGACACCTTGG
>CAZRQS010000263.1:0-3019 GCA_964602255.1 uncultured bacterium
CAGCATAGCGCGGAGCATGGAGGGAGCCTACCAGAAGCGCACACCGCTGTCAAATGCTGTCTGACCGCGGTGCAAGCGATGTTCAAGAGAATCAGAATCGCCGACTGCGCTGCGGCTGACCGCATCACGGCCGCGGCAGCGCGACGGGATCAGCCCAAGCGAGTAGCCTTGCTCGCGCCGCGTACGATTCATACGGTTGTACCATCGTATTGGTTCGCCCTGGCCCTGCTCGACGGAGTTGTATTGCTCACCTGTCTAACGCGTGCAGATCTTCGGATTTCCGCGGTATTCGTCTGTGCCTCGACGTTGGTGTTCAACCCTGCCCACGGTGCGTCAACTCGCGGACGACCTCAATGTGGCTCCAAACACGGTCGCCCGCGCGTACGCGGATTTGCAAGAAGATGGCTGGCTTGTCAGCGAAGGCCGGCGTGGAACACGGGTTGCGCAGCGCATTCCGACAAGCGACAAACGTGTGCGAAGCAGCATGCTGCGCGAAACGCTCGAGCACGCGGTCGCATCACTCGTAGGTCGCGGCTACTCCCGTAGCGAGATTCTGGCTGAGCTGCGCAGGCTGACCAACGGCTTCAGCTAGAGTAGAGTCGCCGGGCAGAACAAACTGAAAGACTGCGCCGCGCGGTTTGTTCGGAGTTGCCCATATGCGCCCGTTATGTGCCTCGATAATCGAGCGGCAGATCGACAGGCCCATTCCCATACCGCGGGATTTGGTAGTGAATAACGGGTTAAATATTCGATCGATGTCACGCGCGACGATCCCGGCGCCCGTATCAGCGATCGAGACTAACACGTTATCGTCGTCGTGACGCTGACATCTCACGCACAGTTCCCTGGGCTCGTCCTTGTCCACCATCGAATCGATTGCGTTTGTAATCAAGTTCTGAAGCACTTGTTGTAGCTGGGTTCGATCTCCGCTGATGGCCGGCAGCTGCGCATCCGTCTCGGCAATGATTTGGATTCCGTGCTGCGGTAGATCGGCGCGTACGAGCGCTTCACGGACGAGGTCGTTGACGTCGATCGCGGTTTTATTCAGAGTCCCGGTTTTGAAGACTGCGACAATGCTTTCGATCACCGCCGCCGCGCGATAACCGATAGCGATGATCTCCTTGAATGCCGCCTTCGCTTCATCAAGATTAGGATTTGGCCGATCGAGCCATCGAACGCCGGCTTCCGCGTTGGTTATCACGGCAGATAGCGGCTGTTTTACTTCGTGAGCAATTGTGGCAGCGACGGTGCGCTGCGCACGCACCACGCGAACCTGCTTGCGTTCGCGTCGTGCTCGAAGGGCTCGGCTGCGGTTTGCCAGTTCGTTGGAAGCCATCGAAGCTATTGTCGTGCCGCGCCGCTCCTTCGACCAGAACGACTCGGGTGGGAGACTCACACAGTGCCTCATACAGTTCGTTGAGGTAGCCGATGGCATGCTTGCTATTGCCAAGAAGCCGCTCCTGCGCGTCCGGCGAAGCAATCATTCGCTGGGAGGTCCCATGGAAGCACGGCAACCGTTCGGTGAGTTGCTGAAAGAGCATCGCCTAAGTGCCGGCCTCTCGCAAGAAGAACTTGCAGAGCGCGCACACCTGAGCGTTGTAACAATTAGCGCACTAGAGCGCGGCGCTCGCCAACGGCCGTATATCGACACCATTGCACAGCTCGCAGCCGCGCTGAACCTCTCGCACGCCGCGCGGCGCGAGCTCGAACACGCAGCGGCGCGCCACAGTCCTGTATCTGTTCCACCTCGGGCGCCATCCGAAGCGATAACGTCGAACGATCTTCCTACGCAGCTTTCAAAGTTTGTCGGCCGCAAGGATGATGTCGCTAAAGTTCAAGCATTGATCGCGCAGCATCGACTCGTGACACTCGTGGGAGCCGGCGGGATCGGAAAGACACGCATCGCGCTTCATGTCGCAGCGGATTTGCTCGCTGCTTCAGAGGAGGGCGTATGGTTCGTCGACTTCGCCACGCTCACCGATGGATCGCTAGTGGCAGAGACAGTTGCGTCGGCGCTGGAAATACAACTGCCGCCGGGCCGGCCATCGATTGAAACGCTCGTCGCATATTTAAAAAGCAAACGGTTGATCGTGATTCTCGATAACTGCGAGCATCTTATCAATGAGGTCGCTCGACTCGCCGATACAATATTGCAGCGCTGCCGCAACGTACAGATTCTGGCCACCAGCCGTGAGGCGCTCGGCCTTAGCGGGGAACGAACGTACCGGGTTCCGTCTTTGAACGTCCCATCGCCGGATGAACTTCATGCGCTTCGAGCGCAAGAGGCACTCAACTATGGGGCCATCGCGCTGTTTGTCGATCGGGCCGAGGCTGCCGATACACGGTTCGCTCTAACGGACGAACTGGTGCCTACCGTCGCAGAGATTTGCCGCCGGCTGGACGGAATTGCGCTTGCGATCGAGCTCGCCGCCGCGCGCGTTAACGCGCTGTCAGCTACGACGCTCGCGCAGAATTTGCGACACCACTTTTTAGTTTTGACCGGCGGAAGCCGGACCGCATTGCCGCGCCACAAAACGATGCGCGCGCTGATTGGATGGAGCTACGAGCTCTTAAGCGCCAAGGAGCAGCTGTTTCTTCGACGGCTGTCGATCTTTTCGGGCGGATTCACGCTCGACCTTATAACGGCACTGTGTGGGCAAGACGATGTAATCAGTCAAGACGAGGTGCTCGAACTTCTTGCCTCGCTTGTCAACAAATCATTAGTTCAGACGGAGGCTATAACTGACGAGAGCGCGCGCTACCGGCTTTTAGAGTCCACGCGGCAGTACGCGTTTGAAAAACTGCAAGACGCCGGCGAGTACACCGCCATCGCTCGTGCCCACGCCCTCGCGCTGCTTTCCTTGGCAGAGCAATTCGATTCCGTACTGCAGCTAAAACCCGATCGACTTTGGAGGAACCTGACCGTGGTCGGCGTCGGCAACTGGCGAGCTGCGATGGAGTGGGCGCTCGAGGCGCGAGGCGATGTGCGCATCGGACAAGAGCTGGCCGGCTCACGAGG
>CAZRQS010000264.1:0-2974 GCA_964602255.1 uncultured bacterium
CGCCTCGGCTTGCGCGAGGCGCGCCCGCATCACATGTTCGGCGCGTTCACGGTCTTCCGGCAGCGTTACTTTGAAATTCTCAGGCGAACCCGGCACGAGATGCACGCGTACGCCGATGCGTTCGAGCAGCATGGCATCGTCAGTTGCGTCGATGCCTTCGCGCATGCCTGCTTCGTGCGCGTGCCGCATGTCCTCGTACGTCGCAAACTGCGGGGTTTGCGCGGCCCATAGAACGTTCCGATCCAATGTGTGCTGGACAAGGTTCGTGTCGCGATCGATCACTTTTATCGTATCGACCACTGGAAGCGCAAGCAAAGAAGCATGACCACTGTGCACCGGTTGCATACCGCGCCTCACGTCATCAGCGGTAATCAGCGGACGCGCGCCGTCATGCACCAGCACCGCATCGCAGCGAGACGGCAACTCGTTCACGCCATTGAACACGCTGGCTTGTCGCGTCGCGCCGCCGGGAACGACGGCGCAGCTCGTTGCAACTGCGGCAACCTCTTCCAGCCACTCCTTTTCCGTAACGACGATGACGTCGGAAATCTCGGGAATTGTCTGAAACGTGCGAATTGACCAAGAAAGCATCGGCGCACCGGCGATCTCCACGAGCTGCTTCGGCCGCCCAAAACGCGTTCCGCGACCGGCTGCAACGATAACCACACCCCAGCGCATACTATTTGTCACTTTGCGCTTGGCGGAACGCTTTGGGTTTCGCGAAAATCATGCGGCCCGCAGCGGTTTGCAGCACGCTGGTTACTACGACATCGGACGCTTCGCCGATGAGGCGGCGGCCATGCTCGACCACAATCATCGTTCCATCATCTAAATAGCCGACGCCTTGATGCGGTTCTTTACCGTCGCGAATGATGTGCACGTGCAGTTCTTCGCCGGGAAGAACCACCGGTTTCACGGCGTTGGCGAGCTCGTTGACGTTGAGCACCGCAACGCCTTCGACGTGCGCAACGCGATTGAGATTGTAATCGTTCGTCAACAGTTTGCCGCGCAGTTCTTGCGCCATCCGCACCAACTTACCGTCCGCGCCGCGCACGTCATCGTAATCGCGCTCGCTCACTTCGAGGATGCCGAGCTCTTGCAGCCGGTTGAGCACTTCAAGACCGCGGCGGCCACGAGTACGTTTCATCGGATCGGTCGAGTCCGCTACCGACTGCAGTTCGCGCAGCACGAAGCGCGGCAGGATGAACGGGCCCTCCAAGAAACCCGATTCCAGAATCTCGACGATGCGCCCGTCCACGATCACGGACGTATCGATCACTTTGGGCACGCCGCCACCGCTAATCGCCGTCGGGATAAGCGGCAAGATGTGCATGCGAGCGCCGACGCGTGCTCCCAAATACGCAGCGAATATACTGATAATGATGTAGAGCAGAATGGCGATATAGCTGCCGGCGCGTCCCGTCGTGGAGATAAACTCGAACAGAATACTGCGAATGAGAAACGCGACGACCAAACCCATAATAAGGCCGATGGCGCCGCCCGCAAGTTCGATTGGCGCGAGCCGTTCTATCGCGCGTTCGACGGCGTTGAGCTCATCTTCGAAGAATGACTGCGCGAGCGGCGCAAGCAGCACGCCGACGATTGCGCCGACGACCGGCGCGAGTACCGTAAACGTGAGTTGCAGCGGCTCGCTGGCAAAATGCAGCGAGAACAGATGAATATACGCTTCGCGTCCCAGCAAAAAACCGGTGACGCCGAAGACGAGCGCAAAGAATACCCGCAGCAGCGCCGCTGCGACGCTTGGGCCTACACGAATGTCACGAAAGCTGCGCATACATCATTTGCCACAAAGCGCCCGCGCCGGGTAAGTCGCGCGTGCGTTTCGTCAACCTCGAGCAGTCCGTCATCGCGATACCGCTGGATGACGGGAGCATAAAAGTCCATAAAATTCACGCCGTATCGCTCTTTGAACGCCTGCAGCGATACACCTTGCGCCGTTCGAAGCGCAAGCATGACGGCCTCACCGGCTCGCTGCACGCCCTCGAGACGCTCCGCATCGCCCGGAATTTCGTGACCGGCAAGCGCCGCCGTAACGTACATTTCGAGGTCGCGCGTGTGCACCGAACGCACGCCGCGCAGGTACGATGCCGCGCCCACACCTAGGCCGGCATACTCACCGTTGGCCCAGTAGTTCTCATTGTGTTTGCTGTGATGGCCCGGCCGTGCAAAATTACTAATCTCGTAGTGTTCGAACCCCGCGTCCTCGAGCATACGGATGGCGATGTCGTAGAGCTCAGCCTCGTGCGTATCGTCGAAGAACGCATTCGGCTCGCGTTCTTGCCAACGTTCGTACGGCGTACCGGCTTCGATCGTCAGCCCGTATGCGGAGATATGATCCACGCCGAGTGCAATCGCCGTTTCAAGCGAATGCCTCCAGCTCTGCGGCGTTTGCCCGGGTACCGCAAACATCAAATCTAGGCTAACGCTGCGTATGCGTGCTTTGCGCGCGGCGTGCACGACACGCTCGACATCTTCAACGGTATGCCGGCGTCCAAGCGTGCGAATCTCTTCCGGAACGAACGACTGTACGCCAATCGAAATGCGATCTACGCCCGCTTCTAGGTACGCGACCAAGTCTTCGAAGCGCACGAGTTCGGGATTCACTTCGATCGTCGTCTCGCGATCCGGCGGTCCCGGAAAACGCTCGCGAAGATGCGCGAGCAGCGCGGTTATATCTTGCGCCCCATAGGTATTGGGCGTCCCGCCCCCGAGAAACACGGTGGCATACCCGTCGTCGTGCGAAGGTGTCACGCGTGCGCTATCGATCTCCGCATGCAACGCCTCCAAATATCGTGCCGCAGCACTGCGCCTATGCGGCCATTTGGCAAAGTCGCAGTAGGGACAAATATATGGACAAAACGGCAGGTGGACGTAGATACTAGTCATTGGGGGAGGCCTGGGCCTTATAGTCCCTTTAAGGACACATCCGCGCGCGCCCTCTTCCTTTTTGTTT
>CAZRQS010000265.1:0-2946 GCA_964602255.1 uncultured bacterium
TGAACGTCGGGGATGGCGGCCAGACGCGGGTCGTTCAGCGTTCTACTTCCTTTACACCACGCGGGATCCACATTTGTGGTCCCTTGGTCGCCGTACGCGCAGGGCCGCGATCGGGCATCCGCTGCTCGACCCACGGTACGACGGTTTCAATCAAAATTTCAATGCCGCGCTTCATGAGTTCGAGCGCCATGGACGGCGTCCGTTCCGCGCCGAGCGCGGCAGCTTGCGCGGGCAGATACGGCAGATGCACGAAACCGCCGATGATGGGTGGCGAGCCGGCTTCGGCGAGTGCGAGCAGTTCGTACAGCGCTTGATTACAGATGTACGTGCCCGCGCTGTTGGAGACATAACCAGGGATACCGTTTTCGCCCCATGCTGCGACGATCTCTGTGAACGGAAGCGGCGAGAGCCGCGCGTCCGGGCCGCCGCGAACGATGGGGTCATTGCGCCGCATCACTCCGACGTTGTCGGGCTGGTTGAAGTCCAAGACGTTGACCGCGACGCGCTCGACGCTGAGCGCGGTGCGTTGGCCGGCTTGCCCCATACAAATCACGATGTCGGGTGACTCTTCGTTTATTGCGAGCTGCAGCCGGGTGCCGATGTTGCGCGTCTCCACGGGAAGAATGCGCACGGCAATAGGACGCCCCGCTATGAGGCGCCCTTCGAAACTCCGTGCGACCAGCTCGCTCGGGTTGGCTTTCTCGCCGCCGAACGGCTCGAAGCCCGTGATGAGGACGTGTTTTGCCACCTTCTAAAAAGTTAGCTGCGTCTCACGGTTCCCCTGTAGGCCGCACAAAAACAAAGGTGCCGCGCTTAAAGCGCGGCACCTCCGATCATCTTGCTAGTGTCTGTACTAACGACGACCACCCCCTTTTGTCCGCCGTTTGCCCTCGTTTGTCTCTATCTGAGGGGAGCTGCGGACGAATTGTGCCGGGTGAATTCAGCGCGCTTTGCGATACCCCTCCATGTTCAGCAAGCGGGCTTTCATTTCGACGCCGTACCCGTAATTGTGTAAGTCGCCGCTGGAGTCGACGACACGATGGCACGGAAAGAAGAGCGGAAGCGGGTTGCGCGCCATAACTTGTCCTACGGCACGCGCGGCGCGCGGACGGCCGATCGTTTGTGCAACCCAAGCGTAGCTGCGTACTTCACCGGGTGGAATCTGCGCGGCCGCCTTGAGCGCGGCTTGCTCGAATGGGGTGAGATCGCTGATGTCCATCAGGTTCTCGTCGACGTGCCACGTTTTGAAGAAATCGTCAAAGAGATTCTTGAGCCATGGCGGCGTCTCGCCGGCGACGACAGGGCGGCGAAGCCGGTGCTCGACGCGTTTACGCACTTCCTCGGGATCGTCGCCGCGATCCAGACCGATAAAGGCGATACGCGTTTGTTTGAAGCCGACGTATACACGGCCGATGGGCGTTTGAACTGAAGTGAGTGAAATCGGTTCGGTGCGAAAGCGCTGCTTCATGGTGGCGATGTGTTCGACGATCTTCTTGGCCAGATCGCACGATGGCTCCGGCTTCGGCAAGCACGATAAGCAGTATGCGACGCCTTCGTATTCTTCGAACAAGTCTTGGCACGGCGGACAGGCACGTAAGTGCGCGTGGACGGCTTCTCTCAACGACGGCATGCCGTCGCGAATGTCATCCCACAGCGCCTCGACTTCACGACAGCGCATGAATTGTAGCTCCCCCTTGAGGCACGATCTTTCCGATTTGAGGGCCGAGAATTCTGCGTAAAATTCGCACGGCGCGATGCACGTGCGACTTGACCGTACCGATGGGTTGGTCGAGAATCTCGGCAATTTCCGGATGACTGCGTCCTTCGATGAACCGCAATGTCGCCGCGGCGCGCAGATGCATCGGTAGTTGTAAGAGCGCCCGCTCGACCAGCGCCATGTCGGCGTTCTGCTCGACGATTTTTTCGGGCTGGGGAGGCGCCTCTTTGTGCGCACCCCGCAGCAGCGCGTCAGGGTCGGCCAGTGCGTCGAGTGCGACATTGGTCGGCCGCTTGCTGCGCAGGCGGTTACGGGTAACGTTGAGCGTGATGGTATACAGCCAGGGCTGCAGGCGCAGCTCGGCACGCTGCTCGGACGACATCTTGCCGAGCGCGCGGTAGGCACGCACAAAAGCATCCTGCACGATCTCTTCAGCGTCCTCGCGGTTGCCCGTCATGCGAAGGGCGAAACCGTACAGGCGCCTTTGATACTCGTCCACGATTTCGTCAAAACGTTCAATCGACGGTGCGCCGATTGACGCCTTAGTCGCCTTCTTGACTGCCGACGGTGGCACTACATACTCCCTGGACAGGAGTGGTGCTGCGAGCACGCTCATACACGCGTCCCAACACCACACGAGGGCCCAAAGGTTTCAGCCCGACGCTAACGGAAGCCTCCGCCCATGACGCTCGAAGCGATCATAAATGAGAACTTGTAAACCGTTCGGTGCAGAATGTGCCGGACGGTTTTTTGTAATGTAAGTAAGAGGTAGCGCGGTATGGAACATGCGATCGAACCACGGGAAGTTTCTCTTGACGCGTACACGATGTGCAGCTTCCTTCCGAATCTCGACTCGTCGCGGGCGATTCCGCTTCTGCTCATCGGTTACCGTCATGGGGAAGATCCCTGGTTCGTTTGGCTCGTACCGAAAGACGGGATAAGTGCGGATGGTCTTACCGGCGATCCGTATTACGCGAAAGTGCTGCGCGATCCGCGTTCGTACTTCGTGAAAAAATTGAGCAAATATATTGAAGAAAACGGCAGTGTGAAGCGTGGCATCGAGATGCTGATCGATTGCCATCAAAATCACTTGGCGTTCACGCCGCTGGTCGAACTGACCGAGCAACCGTTCCGTCATCCGATGACGGTGGAGCTGTTGGCGGCCGTGTAACGGCACAATCAATAAGAAAAACCAGTGGAAAATCGCCTTCGCGGCGATTTTCTGCTTT
>CAZRQS010000266.1:0-2939 GCA_964602255.1 uncultured bacterium
TTGGCGACGCGAACGCGCAGCTTGCCGTCCTGCAATTCCGGCGCCCACCGTTCGAGCAGATCGGGATCGGCGTTGAACACTTTGATATCCGGTGCGTCGAGTAGCCGCATTCCCAGGCCGCAGCTCCAAATCTGAATTCTGTCGCCGACAGCCATTTTTCGCATGACGTCCGGCGGAAAGTCCACCATGACATGCTCGATGCCGCCATGTTTGCCCGTTACGCGCCCTCGCGCGCCTTTCGCATCCCCGCTCACAACCACCGCCTCGTTACCGACGCATGCGAGCACATTGAGGGCGGCATTGTCCCGATCGTCGCTATTGCGAACACTGACCCCCGGTTCGATATGATCGGCAGCGAACGCGGTAGCGCGGTCACCCACTCGAACGTTGGGATTGATTCCACCCACGCTCGGTAAAATGAGCGGCTGCCCCTCGAAACTCACGTCGTAGAGGCCCGTGTTGAGCTGCGGCGGTGCGGCCTCGCCCATCACCGCGGTGACGACGAGCTCGGATCGGTTGGTGCGAAGGCTCAAGATAGTGCATACCTCGAAGCTGGTGGGTGTGCAGATTCGTAAGCATTTCCGGTTCGAGGCGGCGCACGTTCTCCCTTACCACCTAGGCAAGTGCGCCCGGCCCCACGGCCACTCGTACAGGTTGGAGGTCGCGGTCCGCGGGCCGCTCCAAAATGAAGGCCCCGCAAAGGGAATGATTGAGGATTTTGACGTGGTCCGCACCATCGTGCATCGCGAGATTCTCGACACGCTGGATCACATTTCGCTCAACGACGTCATCGAAAACCCGACGTGCGAACGGATTGTGGCGTGGATTTGGGAAAGACTTCTTCCGGTGTTGCCCGGTTTGGACGAGCTCGTGCTCTGGGAAACGGCGACGTCCTGCGCAGTTCTGCGCAAAAGCGATGTTCATTGATGCTGCAGCTTGCCGAGATTTTTTATAGTATTCAAGGTGAAGGCGCCTTCAGCGGTACGCCGGCCGTGTTCGTGCGTCTTGCCGGCTGCAATCTGTCGTGCGATTTCTGCGACACGGATTACTCGCTCAAATTCTTGGGCAGCGTCGGGCAAGTCGTCGCACGCGTTGACGAGATCGGCGGGGATTGCCCCATGGTGATCCTGACCGGCGGCGAGCCGCTCGCGCAGCGCGAAACATTGGTGTTAATCGAAGCTCTTCGCCGAAAGGGCAAACGCGTTCACATCGAATCGAACGGCACGATTTACACGGAACTTCCCGAAGACGTATGGCTTACGGTTTCGCCGAAAGAACGCGTCGATATGCGTATGGCGCAGCGCGCGAATGAGGTCAAACTCATCGTCGACGGACGTGTGCCGGAAGAGCACCTGGACCTTTTCAAAGACAAACCGCTCATTCTGCTGCAACCCGAAGGCAACAAATCCAGCAATATCGAGCTTGCGCTGGACTATGCTAAAGCGCATCCGCAGCGTTTCCGCCTCTCGTTGCAGACGCACAAGTTCATCGGAGTGCCGTAGCAGCGCATGATTCTCGTCGCGTGCGCGGTCGGCAAGGAACTGAGTTTTTTCCGTTCCCTGCCGCACGTCGAGATGCTCGTTACGGGCATCGGCCCAGTCGAAGCGGCGGCATGCGTCTCACGTGCACTAGCGCAGGGTCCGTACGATCTGGTCATTAGCGCAGGCATCGCCGGTGCGTTCGAAGGCGCTGCACACATCGGCGAGGGCGTCGTCGTGGCGGAAGAGATTTTCGAACTCGATCTGGAGACTTCGAATCCAATAGCGCTTCCTGACGGCGCGCAAGTGATCGACCGTGCGGGATCCGATCTGTCGCTCGTCGACCGTCTCGTAGAAGTCGGTTATCGCAGCGTACGCGGCATTACCGTACCGCGGGTTACCGCGACGGATGCCACGGCGGCGCGCCTGGGCGCATTCGGTGTCGGTATCGAGAGCATGGAAGGGTTCGCCGTTTTGCGCGCAGCGGAGATCGCGGGCGTTCCGGCCATCGAAGTTCGTGGAATATCGAACATCGTTTGCGACCGCGCGCGCAGCCGTTGGGATTTCGCCGCAGGTGTCGCCGGCGCCGAAAAGGTGTTGAACGCGCTGCTCTCGTTACTCCATTTCGATGGATAAACTCGCTCTCGCGTACTCGCCCTGCCCGAACGACACGTACATTTTCGCGGCATGGACCAACGGCATGCTCGAAGGCAAGCCCGAAGTGCGCGTACATCTCGAAGACGTCGAAAGCCTCAACCATTCGGCGCTCAAAGCGGACTACACGCTCACGAAGGTGAGTTACGGCGCGATTCCGCAGCTCATGGAAAACTACCGCATTTTGCGAGCCGGCGGCGCGCTTGGGCGCGGCTGCGGCCCGCTGTTGATTGCGCGGCCCGGCACGGGCACACGCCTCGAAGATTTCGCCGATAAGATCGTGGCGATTCCGGGTGAGATGACGACGGCGTTCATGTTGCTGCGCTTGGCGATGAACCGGCGCCCGCAAACGATTCAGTTGCGCTTCGATCGCATCGTCGATGCAGTCGCAAGCGGAACGGTGGATGCCGGACTCATCATTCACGAATCGCGCTTTACATATCAGGATACCGGTCTGGTAAGCATCGTGGATTTGGGCGAGTGGTGGGAATCGCAGACCGGCATGCCGATTCCGCTTGGCGCGATTCTCGCGCGAAAAGATTTGAACGATGACGATGCTCGCGCGGCCAACGACGCCATTCGCTCGAGTCTTCGTCATGCGCGTGAGCGTGAAGCCGACGTCATGCCGTACGTTCGCGAGCATGCGTTCGAGATGAGTGAAGAGGTCATGCGCAAGCACATCGATCTCTACGTCAACGAGTATAGCGACGACGTGCGCGAGGAAGGTATCGCTGCAGTAAACGAATTGTTTCGCCGGGCTCATCAGGCCGGCATCATTTCCGAGGGAGCACAGGCAGAGTTTGTTTA
>CAZRQS010000267.1:0-2910 GCA_964602255.1 uncultured bacterium
CGCTAAGCGTGAGTGGCGCAGTCATGGTTCGACAAGCTCACCATGACAGACTAACGCGCACGCGAGGAACGAGACTAATGCGCGCGCCGTGGTCGCTTTTGTCACCCTGAGCTTGTCGAAGGGTGACTCCGAGATCACGCTAAGCGTGAGTGGCGCGATCATGGTTCGACAAGCTCACCATGACTGGAACACGCTAAGCGATAGGATCTCCCATTGTCACCCTGAGCTTGTCGAAGGGTGACTCCGCGATCACGCCATGCGTGTGGAACGGAGCCCCGTACTATCAGCGTTTCGGTAACTCCACACTTCGACAAGCTCAGTGTGACATGGCCTGCAACGGTCGTCGTTGTCACCCTGAGCCTGTCGAAGGGTGAGCTTGTCGAACGGTGCCTCCGCGATCACATAATGCGTGCGAAGCTCAGTCGGCGAGGTTCGGCAAGTGCGCAAGTTTGTCGGGGTTCGTCACGATGTATATCGCCTCGATGCGCGCGTCGCGAATATCCAGAATCAGCACCGAAAACGGCTTGCCGTGAAGATAGCTGATGACACCCGCATCGCCATTGACCCACGCAAGTTTGAACACGAGCTCTTTCGGAAGCACGCGAGTCATGCCGTGCATCAAGCCGCGCGAAACGTTGCCGGCGCCCCTGACGATGTTCGGCACAGCGATGGCTTTGCCGCCACCATCGCTGTGAAGCGTGACGTCGCGCGAGAGCAATGCGAGCAGTCCCTGCATATCGCCGTGACGTCCCGCGGCCATGAATTGCTCGAGAAGCCGCATATGTTCATGCGCCGACGCTTGAAAGCGCTGACGCATCCCGCCGACATGTTTCTGCGCCCTATGGAAAATCTGCCGGCAGTTGGCTTCGGTCTGGCTGAGAGCCGCTGCGATTTCCGAATACTTGTAATCGAAAACTTCGCGGAGGATGAAAACCGCGCGTTCCATTGGCGTTAGCCGCTCGAGCAAAACCATAAGCGCCATGGACAGTGACTCGTCCAAACGCAGAATCCCCAGCGGATCGCTTTGCTGATCCGTCAAGACTGGTTCGGGAAGCCAGTGACCGACGTATTCCTCACGCCGGAGGCGAGCCGACTGTAATTGGTTGATGCAAAGCCGGCTGATTATCGTGACGAGAAATGCTCTCGGATTCCGAACGTCTGCATCGCGGCTTTCCCGCCAGCGGATGAATGTCTCTTGAAGCATGTCTTCCGTATCGGCGAGGGTTCCCAGCATCCGGTACGCGATAGAAAATAAAAGCGATCGATGTTCGTCAAACACCTCCAAACTGGCATCGTCGGCGGACGGACGTTGCTGCGCGTGCATTTCGGCTAGCGAAACAGCGAACGCTCCGCCGGAGCCAGCCGAAGCGTTTCCCACGGATGGTCAGCGATGCGCGACCATTCCTCGAGAGCGGATACGTTCGGACACCGGCCCACGATGACAACTGCCCATTCGCCTTCTCGCACCGGCAGCCGTGGAAAATCGTTGGGGCTATCGTCCGTTATGAAATAGGCCACGCGATCGGCGTGCCGGCGTAGTTGCGGCAACAACCGTTCTTCAAGCGTTTCAATAAAATGCTCGCCGGCCGGTGCATCGAGCATGTGTATTGATGCAACGACATGCGCGGCATCCGCTCCAGCAGTATCGCGCGCCAGATCGCGCAAGTCGAAACCGCTGTCCGGTCGCGCGTTTTTCAAAAGCAGCACGTCGTCCGAATCGAGCATCGTCGCGTTCGCCGCATCGCGATTGCTGCGCCACGCCTCGGAGTGAACGTAGAACGCCTCCAGCGCTTGGCGCCGCACGTTCATATTTTCAAAGCCGCGCAGCCACACGAAGCTATTGGGATCGTCGAGATCGCGGTAGTGCCCGATGGGCACCATTCCGCATTCTTCTTGCGTTTCGATGAACTCGCGTTCGAAAAGCGAGATCAATTGCTCCCGCATTCCTGGGCGCAGCACGTACCGCCGCAACTCGATGACGCCAAACTCTTTCATAGACCCGTTCATACAGGCCTTAGAACCGTTCGCGCAGCGATTGGTGGCGCCACGTGTCACATCCTTGGCGACTGCGCGGTCTCCCGAATATGACAATTGCAATTTTTGGTGCAAATGGCGCGACCGGCCGGCTCTTGGTCGCGCAGGCACTCGATGCGGGGCACGAGGTCGTCGCGGTGACACGAAACCCCACGACATTCCCCTTTAAGCACGATGGCCTGCGCATTGCACAAGCAGACGTCCTTGATGCTATGCGTGTGAGCGAGGTTATTGCCGGCTGCGATGTAGTGCTCTCGACGCTTGGCGTGGGCTTCACTCGGGATCCTATTACAGTCTATTCGCAGGGCGTCAGAAATATTATCGCGGCGATGCAGCAGCATGACCTTCGACGGCTTGTCGTGGTCAGTTCCAGCGCTACGTATCCGCACTACCACGCCGAC
Source organism: uncultured bacterium (assembly GCA_964602255.1). Lineage (GTDB taxonomy): Bacteria > Vulcanimicrobiota > Vulcanimicrobiia > Vulcanimicrobiales > Vulcanimicrobiaceae > CAZRQS01. The sequence goes on from CAZRQS010000267.1 coordinate 2,436, forward strand.
GGCGGCTTTCTCCTGAACCGGGTCATGCAGCCGCTGATCACGGCAACCATTGGCCGCACGACGTACGCGGATATGCGGCGGATGGAGGAGCTGGTTCGCGCCAGCGATCTCGATTGGACGATCGTGCGGCCGTCAGGACTCTTCGATCTTCCGGAAGTGACGGATTACCGCGTTGATGAGGATGAAGCACCGGGCGTGTTCACTTCAAGAACCGATCTTGCGGCGTGCATGCTCGCGCAGCTCGACGACGGCCGGTTCGTACGTAAGAATGTCGCGGTGACCACAACTTCCGTAAAACCACAGCTGCTTCAAATGATGTTTAAGGAGGCATTCAAGAAGGCCTGAACCCTTTGGCCATTCACAACCACACGCTTATGCCGGTCATTGGTAGCGGCGACCAGTACAAGCGAAATGAGTTTTTTCATCGCTACACCCTCAACAATGCCGTTCACCGGTGGTTAGCAGCGTTCGCGCA
>CAZRQS010000268.1:0-2887 GCA_964602255.1 uncultured bacterium
GACGGACGGGCGCGACAAGAATACTTGTTACCCTTGCGGCCACGTGCTCGCCGGTCAACCCGAAGAGGGCGCGCTGCTTGGGTTGGCCGTCGTGTTGTACGAGCGCGTTGTTCGGAACGCCAATGCGCTCGACCGCCAAACCAAGGCCGTGGTCTGAGGCGAACTCTACGACCGCAGAGCCGAAGCCGCCTGCGAGCGAGTGTTCTTCTAAGGTAAGAACGTGTGAATGTCCCTCGGCGAGTTCCATCAGCAGCGCCTCGTCGAGCGGTTTGACGAACCGCATGTTCACCACGGTCGGCGAAACGCGGTCGTTCTCTAGCAGAAGATTGTGCGCGTCCAACGCGACGTCGACCGTATTCCCGTACGCGAGAATCGCGACGCCCGAGCCCCGGCGCAGCACTTCGGCGCGGCCCTGCACGATGGGCGCGATCGGATCGCGATGCTCGCCGGTGGTGGAACCGCGCGGATAGCGGATTGCAACCGGCGCGTTTAGCGAAAGCGCATGGCGCAGCATCGGCAAGAGTTCGTCTTCGTTACGCGGCGCCATCAGCGTAATGTTGGGCAGCGTGCGCAAATACGCGATGTCGTACATGCCCATGTGTGTAGGACCGTCATCGCCGACAAAGCCCGCGCGATCCATGCAGAACACGACGGGGAGATCCTGGACACACACGTCGTGCACGATTTGATCGTACGCGCGCTGCAAGAACGTCGAATAAATCGCGCAAACCGGTTTGTACCCGTTCGTTGCGGCACCAGCGGCAAAGCACACCGCGTGCGCTTCGGCTATACCGACGTCGAAGTACCGGTCGGGAAACGCTTTGCCGAATTTCGCGAGCCCCGTGCCGTCAGGCATGGCTGCGGTGATGCCGATGACACGCGGATCGCGCTGTGCGACCTCGATCATCGCTTCACCGAACGCTTGCGAAAACGTCGGCGGCGCACCGGCTTTTTTGATCACTTGGCCGTTCGACTTATCGAACGCACCCAGGCCGTGGAACGTGCGAGCGTCTTTCTCAGCCGGCTCGTACCCTTTGCCCTTGATCGTACGCACGTGAAGGAGCACTGCGCGCGGAATTGCTTTTGCGGTATTGATCGCATCGACAAGCGCGTCGTAATTGTGGCCGTCGACCGGTCCGATGTACCGGAAACCGAGTTCTTCGAAGATCACTGCGGCTTTTTCAGAAGGCGCAATAAAACGCATCGCCCCGAGTTCCGCCGATTCGAACGCCTTCTTCGCCATGCCCCCGAGCGGCAGATGATCGAGTACGGTCTTTCCGGTTGCACGCGCGAAATTTGCGAGCGGTTTGCTGCGTAGTACCGAAAGATATGACGCGATCGATCCGACGTTCGGTGCAATCGACATCTCGTTGTCGTTCAAGATGACGATGAAGTTCGTTCGCAAATGCCCCGCGTTGTTGAGCGCTTCGTACGCCAAACCGCCGGTCAATGCGCCATCACCTAACACCGCAACAATCGTCTCGCTGCGTTTTGCGAGATCGCGCGCCGTCGCCATACCGAGCGCGGCGGAAACGCTGGTGCTTGCATGCCCCGCGCCAAAACTGTCGTACTCGGATTCGCTTCGCATCGCGAAGCCGGAAAGGCCGCCGCCCTTGCGAATGGTGGCAAAACGATCGCGGCGTCCCGTCAGCAATTTGTGCACGTACGCTTGATGACTGACGTCCCACACGATGCGGTCGCTTGGCAGATTCAACGTGCGGTGCAATGCGAGCGTAAGTTCGACGACTCCGAGGTTCGGGGCGAGATGGCCGCCGTTCTGAGCGCAGACCGCGATAAGTGTCTCCCGAATCTCCTGGGCCAGAGTGTCGATCTCGGGGCGGCTGAGTTTTTTGACGTCGCTGGGTGAGTCGATGCGTTCGAGGAGCATATACCGTCGTAGCCTTCGCAAGTACGGGCGGGGTGTCCCCCAACCGCCTTCGGCAAGCTCAGGGTGACACGGCGCCGGCGTATGAGCCGGATCGCAGGTCGTCGAGAATCGTCGACGAGCGCGTTTGCCAGCCGAGTTCTTTGCGCGCCTTTTGTGAGTTTATGCGCTGGTCGAGCACGAGCGCGTCGGCGAATGGCCCCAAGGCTTTTCGCGCATCCTCCAGCGGCCACGACTGCACCGCGCCGTTTTTGCCTGCACCGTAACTCGCTGCTTGCGCCATCTCCCGCACGGTGAACGACGTGTTGTCGGCCGTGTTGTAGACGCCCGCAGCGTGAGATTTTTCGAGCGCAAAAACATAAAACTGCGCGAGATCTTCGACGTGAACCACAGGCCAGTGACTGCTGCCATCGCCGACGAATCGTGCTGCGCCTTCTTCTCGCGCCGACTGTACCCACATCATAGGCAAACCGCCGCCGCGACCATACACGTCGGCCGCACGATTGACCATTGCACGGATACCGCGCGCAGCACCGTCAAGAACGATCCGTTCCAGTTTCGGACGATGCGCAATCAGCGCAGGCGGATTTAGTGGGCTTTGTTCATCCGCGCTCCGATCGCCGGTGTTACCGTAAATCCATGCGCCGCTCGTGAATATGAACGCTTTACTCGCTCCGGCGAGTGCGTCCACCAGCGTTTGCAACGCGGCACTTTCTTTTTCGAACGCATCGGGATTGGTGTAAAACACCGAATAGATCGTCGCGTCCGAACGGACGACCGCATCGCGCAGCGAGGACGGATTCGTTATGTCGGCGCTCACCGGCTCGACGCCCATCGTTCGCAACTTCTCCGCCGCTGCTTGGGACCGCGCGGTTCCTAAAACACTGTGGCCTGCGGCTTTGAGTGCTTCGCTCACAGCAGTTCCGATGTAGCCGGTCGCTCCAATGACAAACACATTCATGCTGTGCAAAACCTAACTAAAACTGCTGCGGTTTCAGCCCT
>CAZRQS010000269.1:0-2878 GCA_964602255.1 uncultured bacterium
GGTGCGGTGACCATTTCGCGGGCGGTTGGAAGATTCACGTATCCCGCACGCTTCATGCTCGTCGCATCGATGAACCCATGCCCCTGCGGTTACCGCGGCACGCGCAGCGCCGAATGCCGCTGCGACGATGCCGCCGTTGCGAAATACGTCTCGAAGTTATCGGGACCGCTCCTCGACCGCATCGACTTGCAAATCGAAATCGCGCGCGTGCCGTTCGATGAAATGGTACGGACCGATCGCGCAGAGCGCTCGAGCGTAATTCGCGAACGCGTGCTGGCGGCCCGAGCAATTCAGCACGAGCGTTTTGCCGGCACGGCGATCAACTGCAATGCCGAGATGCCGGCGAACGCAGTACGCGAGTACTGCGAACTGGGTACGGAAGCACTCGCCCTCCTCGCACGCGCTGCAGCAAAACGCCAGTTTTCCGCACGCGCACTCGACCGCATTACACGCGCCGCCCGCACCATTGCGGACCTCGCCGGCGAAACGCAGATACGACCGGAACATGTCGCCGAAGCGATCAACTATCGCAGTCTGGAACGGCTCGATACGAGGGCCGCGTGACCGCCTGAGCCGCGCGTTCGATTTTCGGCTTGAAGTCATGGATGGTCATTTGACGGCCGGCGTTCCATGCCGCATTAAACTGTTCTTCGCCAAGTTCCGTTCGGAGCCGATCGATGAGTCGCTCGAGGAATTCCAAGTACGTCGCAGCGATGTTCATGTTGCGGACCTGCATCTCCGACATGCCTTTGCCCGCCGCGCGCGCGGCCTCCAGGTAATCGCCCGCATGATGCGCGGCATCTGCATATCCAAGCAGAAGGAGCGCCTCGAAGAGCGGATGCGGCGCAACGGCGAGCGCCGCAATCGCGCGTGCAAAAGCTGCAAATGACTCCTGCAGGCGGCCCAAGGGAGCCAAAGTATTGCCGAGCGTTATCAAACCGTCCGCAAGGCGCGACTGCTCCCCGAGCTGCTCGTACGCCTGCACGCAGCGCTCCGCGGCGTCGATCGCTTCGTCGATTCGTCCGAGATCCTGATACGCAAGCGCCAGCGAGCGGTACGCGTATGCGACGCCGCGCTCGTTCCCCGTCGCACGAAATCCCGCAAGCGCCCGCCGATAGAGCGCCGCTGCGCCTGCAGGGTCTCCGAGGTTATGCGCGATGGCGCCAAGATTAGCGGTTGTTGCTGCAATCGCTTTAGCATCTCCGCCCTGCTCTTGCAGCACCAGGCACTCCTCGTAGATTGCACGCGCGGCGGAAAGGTCGCCGTGATTGAACGTCACGATGGCGAGCGCGTAGAGCGTATCCGCTTCACCTCCCGCATCACCGCAGGACCGGAACAACGCCAGTGCTCCGTTCAAATGCTGCATCGCCTGCTCGTGCTCCATGCGTTCTTTCGCGAACATTCCCGTCGCTAAGTGAATTTGCGCGAGCGTTTGCTCGTCACAACACGCCGGATCCGCAAATACCGCCGACACGAGCGGCTCGAGGTCGCGCATGCGCCACGTAAAAATTGCGTACCGCCACAACGCGGCGACCAGCTGCGCGGCAAGCGAAAGATCATTCGTACGCGCCCATGCCGCTGCAGTGCGGAAGTTCGCATAATCCTCGTCGATCTTGCGGTAATACTCGACTTCGCGTGCAGACTTGAATTCCGGCATGAAGTCGTGAGCGCGGCTCACATAGTACTGCGCATGGCGCTGTGCCAAGAGTGCCGCACCATCCCCTGCCGGCATGCGGGCAAGCGCGAAATCACGAGTCATCTCAAACATCGAATAGCGGATCTGCTCTCCGATGCGATCCGCGCGGACGAGGGAACTCTCGACCAATTCGGAGAGCGTCGCGAAAACGTCGATACCGGCGTAGGCACAGACCGATTCGGCTGCTTCGACGTCCCATCCGCCGGCAAATACTGCGAGGGCGCAGAACAACTGCTTCTCCGGTTCCGAGAGCAGATCGTAGCTCCACGCGATGGCCGCATGCACCGTCGAATGGCGCGAATCGATTCCGCGGCCGGGAGTTCCGATGCCGTCTGAAAGCCGTTTGAGCATGCCGTCGACGGTAAGCAAATTTGCACGCGCGGCTATGATCTCGACCGCAAGCGGCATTCCGTACACTTTTCGCACGATCTCGCACACGGCCGGCGCGTTTTCGTCAGTGATGCGGAAGCCCGGCGACACGGCTACTGCACGTTCCGCAAAGAGCCGAACTGCCGAGAACGCTTTTACGTCGGCCGCGCCGGCCCGCCGGGACGGCGGAACGTCAAGCGGCTCGAGCGCGAAAAGGTGCTCGTCGCCGAGAGCCAAGCGCTTTCGGCTCGTACAAAGCGTGGTACAGGAGGTCTGCTCGAGCAGCGTTTGCGCGAAGCGCGCAACGCAAGCGGTAAAATGCTCGCAATTGTCGAGGACCAGCAAAACACGCTTCGCGCGCAATTCGTTGACGATCGAAGCGGCGGGATCGTCACTTGACGTAAGCGTTCGGAGTTGGAGTGCCGCGATGACTTGCTCGTAAAATTCACGTTCGGTCTTGAGCGGCGAGAGATCGACGAACCACACGCCGTCCGGAAACGTCTCCAGCGCATCGAATGCCAGACGACGCGCAAGCCGCGTCTTCCCTACACCACCCGGACCGACGATCGTGACAAGCCGGCGTTCATGGAGCGCTGAAAATAACGCATGCAGTTCGCGGTCGCGGCCGACGAACGAGGTGGAGGGCAGCTGCAAGTTGTGCGGCGTGCCGGTCGCATCGGGCGAAAAGAGCATGCGCCCAAAGAGCGCTGCGGTTTCACGTTCCGGTTCGACGTCGAGCTCGCTGCGCAGCCGCTGCACGAGCGCATGATAGTCGCGCATCGCTCCGCTGCGATCGCCTTGCGCGAACCGCAT
>CAZRQS010000270.1:0-2860 GCA_964602255.1 uncultured bacterium
TTTTGGCCCAGGAATCATTAGAAATTAATTAAAGTTAACGTCTGCTTGCCTGCCTAGACGGCAGGCGCATTGTTGAACTCACAACCAAGGAGGGAGTCCACATGCCTCATAGGCTGTTCAAACAGCTTTTGGTGCTTGCGGTTGTGCTCTCGATGGTCCTAGGCCAGGAAACATGGGCACTGGCCGGCACCACGGGAACGCTCAACGGTCTCGTTACCGATTCGGGATCGGGTACGCCGATCGCGAACGCACGCGTCACCGTCGCGAGCCCATCACAAACGCAAATACCTCCACTGACGGCTCAGGTCACTTCACCTTCGTCTCGCTGATTCCCGACGCGTACGTCGTGTCGGTCATTAAAGACGGATACGACCCCGCTTCACTGGCGGGCGTCTCGGTGTTTGCTGACCAAGCCTTCTCCGTAAATCTCACCACGCAAAAGACACTCAAGACGATCGCAAGGGTTACCGCAAGATCGGCCAACGATCTCGTCAAGTCCGGCACGACGGCCGACATCTACTCCGTTTCTGCAGCAACGCAAAAAGCTGCAGCGACGCTGGGTGGCGGTGGCGGTCTGAACAACGCGTACTCCGCAGTCGCATCCGTTCCAGGCGTTTTCGTACCGGCCGGGCAAAAGGGCGAATATCAATCGATTTTCGTCCGCGGCGGTAACTATACGCAAGTCGGCTACGAGTTCGACGGCGTGCCGATTCAGCGCTCCTTTGATCAATATCCCGGCGCGTCGCTTTCGAACCTCGGGCAGCAAGAGCTGCAAGTGTATACCGGCACCGCGCCTGTAAACACCGACTCGACTGCTCTTGCCGGCTTCGTCAACCAGGTTATCAAGACCGGAACATATCCGGGCTTCGGGAGCCTCGGTGCGGGCATCTCTACACCGTACTACTATCACCAATTCTCAGCCGAGGCCGGCGGCTCAACGCCGAACCGTTTGTTCGCGTATTACGCAGGGTTTAGCGGTTACAACCAAACCTTTGCGTACGAGAGTGGCAACCAGTTCGACGCAACCTATGGTTCGCAGATGAATATGCTCGCACAGAACTGCACTACGGCAAATCCGACCGGCGGCTGTTACAATAATACCAGCGGCCTCTTCCCGAACGGGGCGGAGCATGGCCCGCTCTTCTTCGGTGTCGGCAGCGATGTCGCGTCGCGCGATGCGGTCGTCAACCTTCACTTCGGCATTCCGCACAAAAACGATGGCGGCAGAGACGACATCCAACTACTCTATACCGCCGATTACGTGCGCACCGGCCTCGCCGACAACCTCAATGCAATGGGCTCTTTCAAGAGCGACTTCGTCAATGGCACGATCACAACGGCAAACGGCGCAATTCCGGGTTGCGGTGCCGGCACAATAAACTGGAAGTACGCCGGACCGGCGTGCTCCGTCTTTGCAGGCCCAGGAAGCGGCGCCGTAGATCGCTTCTTCGATAAGATCGCGTATACTGGTCAGCTCGGCACGGCGCTCACCGCAGCGAATCTGGGCAACACACAGTACGCGTTCTTCCCGAACTCGCCGACCAACCGTCCGTACAGCATTGGAACGAATCCGGTTCTCATCGATCCGAACGAGCGCGATTCGTACCAGCAAAACGGCGCTATCATCAAGGCGCAATATCAGCACAACATGGGCAGCAACGCCTTCGTTCGCCTTTACGGGTATACGACGTACTCGGACTGGCTGCAGTATGGCGTCAACACGCAAGGCCTCGCCGGAACAAACTTCGGTGCGATCTCGCAAGACTATAAGCTCGGATCCCATACCCGCGGCGCCGCGCTGAACTTCACCGATCAGATCTCGCCGCAGCATTTGCTGAACTTCGATCTGTCGTACACAACCGCAAGCACGTTCCGGTTCAACAACGCCGCAATCTCGACGTCAACCTCTACGCTGAGCGCTGCCTCCAATACGGTCGCGTTCCTCGTTGACTCGACGAATCCGAACGCCGGCGTCTGCTTCCAGGTAACCGGAACAACGACCGCAGCCATAGACTGTGGCAGCGGCAGTGCGGCACGTTACATCAATCCGCAAACGCCTTCACAGCTCGCCGGCGGCTGCGCGGGAGGCAGCCTCGGAACACTATGCCCCGCACACGCGGCCGACCCTACCGTTGCTAACGTCGCAAACTACACTTGCAACGGGCATCCCTGCGAATACTTCACGGTAGCGAACCAATACAACGCGTCGTATAATACGGTAATTCCGCAGTTCGCCTCCGCGTCGTTCCAGGACTCGTACCGCCCTAATGACAAGCTGCTCTTTACACTCGGCTTGCGGTACGACGACTTCAAGTACGTTCTTCCGGATACGACAGGCGGAGCCGCGCGCTCGTTCTGGACGAACTACTATAACTCGTTCTGGTGCTACAATTCGGTGCTTCAGCGAACGCAAGAACTACCGGGCGGTTCGGCCGCGAATTCCTGCGCCACGACGCTGGGAACCGGATGGGCGCAAGTCGCCACCACCTCGACCACGGCGTTAGTAAACGACTATCCGGAACTGCAGCCGCGTTTCGGATTCACGTACACCGTGAATACGAACAACGTCATCCGCTTCTCGGCGGGTAAGACGGCACAGCCTGCCAGTTCCGCGTTCCAGCAATACGACTACACCTCGCCGAACTATTTCTACCCTGGCTCCACGAACCAACTCTTCTACGCGCTCGGCTATACCACGCCGCGTCACGTCGTCTATCCGGAAGAGTCCTTCAACTACGACGCGTCGTGGGAACACGCGCTCAAGGGCACGGACATGTCGTTCAGTCTAACACCGTACATCCGTACGACGAAGAACGAACTCTCGACCGTGCTGCTCGACCCGCGCACTTCGTTCGTTTCA
>CAZRQS010000271.1:0-2854 GCA_964602255.1 uncultured bacterium
CCCTGCATGTTACAGCTTTGCGCAACGTCGCACGCTAAACCGTTGCCGTAATTCGGGTAGAGATTGTTGCCCTGGAATGCAGCGTATTCGTTCCACCGTCCGTTAGGTGAAGCAAAACCGTAGTCCGTGGCAAGCAAATGCTGATAATGTCCGCCGCCAATACCGACGATGAGGTCCGAGAAACCAGGGAACGTTCCGGTTTTTGGAATGATGTTGAAGTTACCGGTACCGGTGCTGCTGAACGATGCGTCCGCCACACCAGGCGTGAGTGTCAGTTGCGAAATACCGATCATCGGCAAAATGTTTCCACGGTCAACCTCACCGGCTGCCGCGTTCGGGATGTTGCCTTGATGCAGCACGCTGATCTGGTTGTTATATGAATTGACCAGCGACATGCCGCCGAATGAATAACCGATCGCATTGGCGCGTCCGCCGCGCACGATAACCGCGCCTTCGCGGTTTGAGCTCGAGCTCGCTCCCGGCAGTGATTTGAGGAGCTGATCGGCGTTGTCGTTGAGCGCCGTGCCCTGAATGTCTTTAATTTGCTGCGCAGTTACCGCGTACGTGTCCGTTGTTTGGTTCGGCTGGAACGCACCGCCTGAGCTGCGCGCGTGTACCTGCGCGATCGTGGTCAGAGATTTCGTGAGCACTGCGTCCTGCGTCACGTTTTGATCGGCAAAAACCGAAACGCCGGGATAACTTTCCGGCTGATATCCCTGAACTTGAAACGAGAGCGTGTACGTGTCGGGCGCAAGGCCGATGAGCGTATAAAAGCCGCCGGCATCGCTGGTTGCCATGGCTCTGCCGCTCGGCGATGCCGCGACGACTTTCACATTCGCCAGCGGCTGTTTGCCGCCGGCGGCGGTGACGTGGCCGGAGATCGTTCCGACGGTACCGGCAACGGCGGCGGAAAACGTTTGAAAAACAAAGGCGAGTAGTACCAGCGTCGCGAGTGCCACCCGCCCGAATGCGCGCCGTTTTACCCCGAGAGTAACTGACATTACAATGCAAGCTCCTAAGCCACGGTGCTCCCTGGTCGCCGCCTCCGGTCGGTTGTCCGGTCCTCCACGGTGACAAGGGCTGAATTCTTAAGGGCGCATTATAAGAGTTAAAACATCCGCTTCCTGCTATACATCCTATGAATTAAACGTTAAGAACAGTGTCAATAGGCCGACACTCCCAGGTTTATGCGAAAGGACAGGCCTTTTGCGAGGGAACCGCACGACCATCATCGGATGTATGGCGCCGTGCGAATCCTTGTTCTTGCGCTCAGCGCCGTCGTTTTACTCGGGGCCGGCTTTCCAACGTACCAGCCGGTAGTCATTACTCCACCGATTTCCGTTCCAAGCACCCGCCATTGTACGGTGGCCCTCTTGCAAGCGCGGGCCTTCGCCGGTGATGCACCGCGATTCTCACAGTACGCTCCGCCACCGGACTGCCGCGGGCCGTGGGCAAAGATCGTGCTGACGTGGCGCACGCGAATCGCCGGCCGCCAGTACGATCGCTTCGGCTCGCTGTTCATCGGCCGGCACGAAGTCTATCGATTCACGACCGCTGAGCCGACGCGGCACGGCATCGATTACACCGTACAGTCCGATGTCACGCGTTACGCACCGGTTCTGCGCGAACCGCAACCGGTCGTGGCCGAGCTCGCGAATTACACGAACAAGCGTTACGACGGCATCTACGTTGTGGATGCAAGTCTGACGTTTTATCAGGCCGCCCCCGAAGTACCGGAGCCATCCGTGGCCGACCGCATCGTTCCGATTGAAAACGAAGCACGCGCGGTCCCCTCATTCGATCTGCAAAGTCCGGCGGATCGCGCCTTTGCGACGTTGCACGATCTACCGCGCAACATCGCGAGCGCGGAGCTGGAACTGTATTCGACGCAGCACGGCTGTGATGAATTCTGGTATACGAATCAGGACGATGCGTTCGCACGCGCGCACAAGCGCGACGAGCTCTGTGGCGGGGGCGCGTATCGTGAAATCGATGTGTACATCGACGGCGCGCTCGCAAACGTCGTGTATCCATTCCCGTGGATCTACACCGGCGGCGTGAATCCCATACTGTGGCGCCCAATCCCGGCCATCGATACGCTCAACGTTCCGCCGTACCGCGTCGATCTCGACCCGTTCGCCGGAGTTCTTTCGGATGGCAAGCCGCATACGATAGCGATAGGCGTTGCAAACGATCGCGGCAATTGGATCACGAGCGCGAATCTATTTCTACGACTCGATCCGCATGCAGCTCAGACCGGCGGCGCGGTAACGCGAAACACACTCGCACCGCTCGCGTATCCCGGCCAAACGCATCGAAAGAATGCCCAAGACGACCGCTTTTCGACTCGCGCTCAACGGGGTTTCACGGTTACCGGCTATGTAGAGACGTCGCGGGGACGCGTTACGCACACCATCGTGAGCCGCATGCGCTTTTCCAACGATCAGGTGCTGAATCTTCGCACCGGGCGCCAGGACGCCACGCAACTCCAAGAGTTTACGACCATCACGACGACCGGCACGCGCGGCACAACGACCCGACGCACCGTTACGACGTCATATCCGCTCGTTGCGAACTCGGTGTATTCGCAAGATCCGCCGTCAAGCCCATACGACTTGCACATACGCGCGTATGTCGATCAGGCGCGCATCGAACGCGCCGGCGACGGCTCATGCACCATCCGCGTAACCGGCACCGCGATCTACGACCGCGGTAAACGCGATGCGCAAACGGTCGCACACGGAGACACACGCGAAACATATCGCTGCACGGGCACGTACGGCAGCGCCAACATTCACAAACGCGCCCACGACGGAGCGCTCGTGCCATTGTCATGGTGAGCTTTGTCGAACCA
>CAZRQS010000272.1:0-2849 GCA_964602255.1 uncultured bacterium
TTAGTCGTGCGCACTGCTGCGAATACGGAGCGCACGATCAATCTTGCAGACGCGCGCGTGCTACGCGGTTAGCGGAGCCGTCCCGCGCTCGACGTCGTACTGCAGCAGCAGATACGTCCAGCGTGCGAAGGCGAGGTAATTTACCTGGTACGCCCACGCGTACGTGAAGCAAAGCAACGGTATCGCCACGAACGCGCCGCCGATTCCCGTAAGACGCACGATGTCGGCAAGCATGTAGGCAAAGACTACGACAACTGCAATGGGTAACGCCGAAACGAGCATAAGTCCGAACGTACTCCAGTAATGTCCCGTCGTTATACGCCAGCTGCGTTCGAGCGGATTTTCACCAGCGGCGCCTGCGTTGAGCAAATAGATGAACGGCGTAAGGACGAGTTTTGGCGCAACCCAGAACGCTGGAATGATAAACGCGAGGCCGGCCGCAAGCGTAAGCAGCGTCACCAGAATCGACCATCCGAGATTTCCGAACCACGTGATCACCGTCATACTGAACGATGGTTGAATCGTACGAATCGATGCGGCGAGCGCGTAGTATGTGATAACCAGCATAAAAATGTCCACCGGGGACACGATCGCCGTTTGATGCTGTTGATCGCCATGCGCGCCAAAGAACATCAGCGAACCGAGCAGTGTCACGATCACGCCCATCACGATCATCGGTACCGTATGTTGCGCCATGACCGCGAACGCGTCGCGAAAGGCCGAACCAACGACCGAGCCCGCACTGAGCGGCGGCAACTGTCGTACGGGCCCAGCGCTCTCGAGGCGCTGAAGCGGCGGTGCTTTGTGGCCGCAGACTTCACAGATGGCGCCGCTCGTACCGGCGCCGCAATTCGGGCAAAAAGGCACGTCCGAAACTCCCTTTTAGGAACGAAAGAGGCCGCGTGTAAAACACGCGGCCTAAAGGTTATTCGCCGGGGTTCCCTATTTTACTACGCCGCCCAGCGCCACGTTCGCCTTTGCGAGCGCGGCAATCGCGGTGCCTTCAACGGAGCCGTCGACACTCAGGCAGAGATTCGCCGGCGAACTGACGTTCGCGGGTTTTGGAATCATCTTCGCGGTAACACCGGAGTCCTTGAGCGCTTTTGTAGCGATCATCGTGTCGGAGTTACTGCTGAAGAAAAGGATGACGTCAGCCATCAGGAGCTCCTATTTCGTACCGTGGACCAACGTGTCGAGGGCATTCGCGACTTCGTTCAGTTCGGCCACCCGGTTCACAGCCTGCTGCAAGCGGTTAGCCATTTCTTGCGATAGAGTGTCGATGACGATCATATCGCTCTGAAGCTCGTCGTTCACCGACTTTAGTTCGGCGACTTTCCCGGTGTCGTTTGTCTTGCCGAGGTCGTCGATGAGGGCGGCGGCACGTTCGACTGCCGCCTTCGTCGCCGAGACGTGATCGCCGGAAACTTCGCCGCCGACAATCGTAACGCCGAGTTCTTTCGCGGCAGCGCTGACCTGTTCGCTGCGTGTCGAAATCGCGGCCGAGAGGCGCTGAACGATCGGCACCGCGAGGATCATTGCCACGAGCATCGCGACGATGCCCCACAGGCCGAGCGTCTGGATCGTATGATTCTGAATGTCGGTAATCTGCGACATCGGAATGCCGTACCAACGCGCACCGATGACGTCGTTCTGATCGTTCACGATCGGCACGATCTGCGCCATGTACTCGGTACCGCCTTGCACGTCCGGACCGATGTACGGTTTGTCCGCCGTGATGTTGCGGAAGAGCGGCACCTGCGTGTCGACGACGCGCGTCCCGTCTTGCTGGCTAATCGTGCTTGCAACGATCGCGTCGCCGTCAAGCAGCGCCGTTTGACCGCCGAGTGCGTGCGTACTCTGGTCGACCAAGTCGTAGAAGTGATTGAGCAGAATGCCGCCGTAGATTGCGCCAATCGTACGTTCGTTGGCATCGCTCATCGGCGCCAGCGCAACGATTGCAAGGCCCTTGTCGACCTGCTCGGTCTTATCGCCGGTCTTCACGTCGGAAGCGGCTTGCGATGCGAGGCCTTCGCCTTGCAGTTCCGCCGGAGTGAGAAGCGCCGCGCTGCTCACCGATTCGCCGGTCAGCGCGCGTTGAATGTACTTGTTCGAGGCGAGCGATCCGGGATTCGATCCGTTGGCACGCGCGATGACGTTGCCTTTCGGATCGACGATTGTCAGGAACGAGAGCCCCGACGTTCGTGCCGCATTACTCAGCGAATCTTGCAGCGCTTTGACGTTGTTCGTCTCCACGCTCTTGCGCAAGGCGTCCGAAACGGCTTCCTGCGCGATCAGCAAACGGATTTGGTCTTTACGCGAGTCCCAATAACCGGCAAAAGCATTGGAACCATTGGAAACTTCGGTTCGACCAAGGTCCATAAGGTCGCGTTGCAGCACGAGACGTGCCGCAACGACGCTGACGATAAAGCAGACAATGATCGCCCCGATGATCGTGCCGAGTAATCGGACACGCAAACTCACCTTCATGCGGGCTCCTCCACGGGCTCGTTGACTCTGAACTGCGCCAACCGGGCGTCGATGCGTCCGGCAGACTCGTTCATCTGTTCCACCGATGCGAGAATACGTTGTGCTGCATCGGTGACTTCTTTGTTTACGTACGTCAGCACTTCGACGGACGACGCGTTTTGTTGCGAAATGGAATTGATGTTGTTGAAAGCGGCGTTCACTTCGTCCGAGTGTGCGGACATTTGCTGCGTCGCTTTCACGTTGAGCTGAACCGACTTGGTAATCTCTTCGATCGAACGGATAACTTGATACGAGTTGGCGCTCATTGCGCGCGCCACCGATGAAATTTCGCCGATCTGCTGGTTGGCGCCGAGAACGGCGTG
>CAZRQS010000273.1:0-2840 GCA_964602255.1 uncultured bacterium
TCCCGCTAATGTGAACAGGACGGCAGCGAAGCCAGCGACAAAACGCGTTTTCATATCCGTACAACGGTACCCCGGCCGGTGAGGTTCCATTGGTTCGTTTAGCTGCCACGGTCATGCTCGTCCGCCCGGCGGGCGAGAAACGCTTCGAAGTATTTATGCTGCGCCGCAGCGAGGCCAGCCATTTCGTGCCCGATGTGTACGTTTTTCCTGGCGGCACCGTGGACGAATCGGACATGACCGGACAAGCGTCTGCCCGCGCTCGCGGCATCGAGCCCGAAGCGCTGCGCGAGCAGTTTCGCGCGAAGCATGCACCGGCGTTTCCCGCGCCGTTCGGCACGCCGGAACCAAAGGAAGCTGCAGGTTTGTTAATCGCGGCGCTACGCGAGTTGTTTGAAGAAGCCGGCGTTTTGCTCGCATGCGATGCAAGTGGACGCGCACTCTCGGACTCCGATCTTGCGCCTCACCGGCAGCGCTTGCACGAGGCGCGCAGCGCGGTTCATGCGGGTGAGCTTTCTTTTGCGGGCTTGCTCGAAGAACTCGACGTCTATGCGAATGCGAACGCGCTTGCGCTGTTTTCGCAGTGGATCACTCCACCGGTGTATCCACGCCGGTACAACGCGCACTTTTTCGTCGCGCGAGCCGTAGCGGATCAGGCTGCCGTTGCCGACGCGTTCGAGACGCATGACGGCGTCTGGATTACGCCGCAAGAGGCGCTCAGGCGCTTCGAACTCGGCGAATTTCAAATGGTGTATCCCACGATCAAACACGTGGAACGGCTCGCGGATTTTGAGAGCGCGGACGTGCTGATGCAATTCGCGCGAACGAAAACCATCTACAGTATCATGCCGGAGACGCCCGGCGATCGCCAGTTTTCGTTACCGTCGGACTTGGAGTTCGCATGGTAAGCCCACGCATTGCGCTTGTGCGCGCGCCGAACCCCTCGGCGATGACGCTCAGCGGTACGAACAGTTATCTCATCGGCTGCGGAAATGGTGAGGTAATTTGCATTGATCCCGGTCCGCCGATCGAGCGTCACGTGGACGCGCTTCTCGAGCGGGCTGCCGCGATGAATTGCCGCATTACATTGATTTGCCTGACGCATACCCATCCGGATCATGCGCCGGCAGCACTTGACTTGCGGCAACGCACCGGCGCGCCGATTGCCGCTCACGAACGCACGGAATTTCCCCACGATCGCGATCTGCACGACGGCGACGTCATTAAGATTGGTGAGACCACGCTGCGTGTCATGGAGTCGCCGGGCCACACGTTCGATCATGTCGTCTATTACGAAGAACGCGAGCGCGCGCTGTTCACCGGCGACGTTGTCCTAGGCGAAGGCTACGTCGTCATCGCGCCGCCCAACGGTGCGATGCGGCCGTATCAACGCACGTTAGAACGGCTGCTCGAAGAATTTCCGGATGCGAAGGTCATTTACGGCGGGCACGGCGAGCCGGTGACGGACCCACAGACCAAAGTTCGGGACTACATCGCCCACCGGCAGTCGCGTCAGCAAGAGATCTTGAACGCGCTTGCCGCCGGCGCGCAAACCATTCCGCAGCTCGTGCAAAGCATCTACCGCAACACCAATCCCATTCTTTGGCCCGCCGCGGCGCGACAGATGCTCGCCTATCTCATCGCCTTGGAGCAAGAGCATCGCGTGCGGTCGTCCGAGGCGAATCGCAAGATGACGCCGGACGAACACGCCATTCTCAACCCCGAGTGGGAAACGATCGTCGGGCGCGAGCACGCGCATACCATTGAAGAGGAACTCGGCGCAATGCTTGCACTCGACACGGTACGCGTCTACGAACTCGCGCATTGAGCGTTATGGTACGCGGAGCACGATCTTCCCGAATTGCCCGGCCTCGTTCATCCGCTGGGCCGCCTCGACGACTTGGTCGAACTCATACACACGATCGATGACCGGCTTGATACGATGTTTGTTGATGAAATGCAGCATCGCGCTGAAATCCTTGGGGCTGCCCATCGACGTTCCGCGGATGTCGAGGTGATTCCAGAAGACCGGATACATTCGAAGTTTCGCTTCGCCCGCTGTCCCGCCGTATGTCACCACTCGACCGCCCGAACGCACGACGGTAACCACCTTCGCAAACGTGTCGCTGCCGGCTGAATCGACGACCATGTCTATAGTACCTGCGAGTTTGCGCACCGTTTTGTGCCAGTCTGGATCGGTCTTATAATTCACCGTTATATCGGCGCCTAGAGCCTTTGCGCGTGCAAGTTTCTCGTCACTGCTCGATGTAGCGACGACGCGAGCGCCGCACGCTTTCGCAAAAAGTAGCACGAACGTTTGCACGCCGCCGCCGATGCCGGTGAGGAGTACGGTTTCGCCTTCTTGTAACTGACCGCGCGCGAACGTTGCACGGAATGCCGTTACACCCGCCAGCGGTACGGCGGCCGCTTCTTCGTATGAGAGATGTTCGGGTTTGGCGTGCACGTTTTCGGACGGTACGGAAACGTACTGCGCGAATGTTCCGTCGCGCGGCATGCCGAGGATCGTTGCGTCCTGACGCCACACGCGGTCGTCATCGCCCCATCCGATTGTTGGATCGATGAGCACGTCTTTGCCGTCGACTTCGCCTGCACCATCAGCCCCCAATGTACACGGCAGCTTGACGTTTGCATAGAGGCCCTGCGTGATGAAGACGTCGCGATGATTCAGGGCCGCAGCGTGCACGCGAACGATCGTTTCACCGGGCTGCGCTTGCGGTTGCGGGACTTCTTCAATGCGAAGCTTTTCCGGACCGCCGGTTTCATGCAAACGTATAGCTTTCATCATGTCTCTCAATCTATATATGCGTTTTGCCTATATGCAA
>CAZRQS010000274.1:0-2816 GCA_964602255.1 uncultured bacterium
GGCTGCGAGGTCGTCGGCAGCACCGGCTCCGATGCGAGTTTTTGATAGAACTCGCTGCGGGAGAGATCGACGTAATCCCGGTAACTCTTGTCGCCCCACACGACGAACAACGGAACGACGTCCACGCCCAGCGCAAGCGCGCGCTGCGGCTCGATATCCGACGTACTGTCGGTAACGATCGCTATTCCCAACTAGGCTTCTTTCGCCAGGTGCGGTTTTACCAGATCGGTGATCTTGCCTACGACGTCGTTCTGCGCTTCGATTGCCGCGGCATGAATGGCATGTTTAACGGCATTGTGCGAGGCGCGTCCGTGCGTGACGATGCAATTTCCGGATAGCCCGAGTAGCGGCGCGCCGCCGTAGGTTTCATAGTCGAACCGGGCGCGCAGCTTACGCAGCGCCGGTAACATCAGCGCGGCGCCGGCTTTGGTCAAAAGATTGCCGCCCAGGACCGTTTCCCTGACGATTTTTTGCAAGTCGGAAACCAGGCCTTCGCCCATCTTCAGCACGACGTTGCCGACAAAGCCGTCGACGACGACGACGTCCGCCGCGTTGTGAAAAAGATCTTTGCCTTCAACGTTGCCGATGAAATTAATCGGCGCTTGCGCGAGCAGCTTCGCCGCTTCGAGGACCTGCGCGTTGCCTTTGGTGCTCTCTTCGCCTACCGAAAGAATTGCAACGCGCGGCCGCTCGATGTTCAGTACGGATTTAGCATACGCCGATCCCATGATGCCGAATTGTTCCAACCACTCAGGGCGGCAATCCACGTTCGCACCGGAATCGAGCAGCACCATCGGTCCGTTCATCGCCGGCCACACCGTCGCAATTGCAGGCCGCGCAATACCCGAGATGGTGCGCAGCTTGATAAGCGCGATCGCCAAAAATGCCCCGCTGTTTCCCGCCGAAACGACGGCGTCGGCTTGGCCTTCCTTCACCATCCCTACAGCCATGCCGAGCGAGGTTTTGTCGGCAATGCGAAGCGCCTGCGAGGCGTGCATGTCCATCGGCACGTTCTCGGGCGCATGCACCAGCGTAACTTTTTCAGCACCGGGACCTTGCAGCAGCGGGCGCACTTGCGCTTCGTCGCCGACGAGAATCAGATCGCCGTAGTCTTCCTGAGCCGCGAGCAGCGTGCCGGCGACAATCTCGCCCGGCGCGTGATCGCCGCCCATAGCATCGATGGCAATGCGCGCTCTAGTCATCGAGTGAAATCCAATACTCGGCGCTTTTTTGACCGCCGTAATAATACTCCACGTCGGTTCGCGGGAAAGCCGTACGCAACTCCTCAGACAGACGTTGCGCATCACGTTCTTTTTGCGCGCCGCCGTAGTACACCGTAATCAAGCCTCCATTATGTGCGCCCATCGCTTCGAGCGCCGCTCGCGCAGCCTCGCCAAGCGAACCGCCGGCATAAAGTATTCCCGCACTCGTTGCCGCCGGTTTACCGCGCAGCACGGTCGTTCCACCTATCGTTGCGTCCTTCCCCGCAAAGAAGACCTGAGCGGGCCGCGGTTGCGCCGCTGCGTGCAAAATGTTCTCAGAATCCGGCGTCACTTCATCGCCGCCCGCGCGCATTGCAAACAGACCCGCGATTCCCCCGATGACATCCTCCGTCGCGAGCACGTGCACCGTGCGCCCGCTCAGTTTGGCAGCTTCTTGCGCTGCGAGCGCGACGTTCTTGTCGTTCACGAACAGAAACACGGTCTGGGACAACGCTTTATTGATCGCCAACACGAGGTCGCGCACGCTCGGATTGTGATCCGCAAGCAGTACTACCTCTGCGCCGAGTTCCTTGACGATTTGCTCGAAGCCCGGCCCGGGGACGAGCGCGACGATGGAATAGAGCTTCGTTGGTTTGTCGACGACGAGCAGGTTATGCTGCCGCTCCATGTTGTCGACTTTCAAGCGCGCGAGGTCACCGTGCTTTCCAGCGATTGCTTGCACCAAGTCCGGCTTATCCGTGTGGATGTGCACCTTGATCGTTTCTGCTTCCTGTGGCTCCAATGCACCGCCCGCAACAATCAGCGAATCGCCGCGAGCCGCGAGCAGATCCCGCAGTTCGGTAACGGAAACTTTTGCGTGCTCGAGGATGAATTCAGTACAGTACTTGTTCTCGCCGACGACCTGCTGCGGCGTGAAGACGCGATGACGCACGGGACGACGCGGAAATGCCGTCGTGCGAATCTTGACGTCGGGCAGAAACCGCAGCACGCCCTCCAAAAAATACACAAAACCGGCACCGCCCGAATCTACGACGCCCGCTTCTTTCAAAACCGGCAATTGGTCCGGCGTGCGATCCAGAGCTTCGTTCGCGGTGCGAAGCACGCCGTTCAAGAAGCGATAAAAATCCGGTTCGTGCAGGGCAAGATGATACGCGCCTTCGGCAGCCGCATCAGCCACCGAGATGATGGTCCCGTCGACCGGTTTGACCAAAGCCTGCTTGGCAGCGGCCGCCGCTTCGCGCATACCGGTTGCCAGCATAAACGTGTCGATGTGGTCGCGATGGCGCACGTGATGTGCAAAGCCGCGAAGCATTTGCGAGATGATGACGCCCGAGTTGCCGCGGGCGCCCATGAGCGCGCCCTGCGCTGCGGCAGCCGCGACCTCGGATAAGGGGCGATCGTGAAGCTTGCCTGCTTCCAAAGCGGCCTGCCGGCATGTAAGGTACATATTGGTGCCTGTGTCGCCATCCGGCACCGGGAAGACATTGAGGTCGTTGAGGACCTGGCGATACTTCCTTAAGAAGTACGAACCGGCGGTGATGAACTTGGCGTACGCTCGTCCGTCCAGGGTGGTGACATCCATCGGCCCGACCC
>CAZRQS010000275.1:0-2799 GCA_964602255.1 uncultured bacterium
CGCGCCAGTGACTTACGAAGCGGTACTCGTTGCTCGCCATGTTTCACTAACGGGCGCGGGTACCGGTTCGGATTGCGCCTCCGGTGCTTCGGCCGCGACCGTTAGCGGCGGTGCGAAGCAGAAGGAAAGAAGCAGTCCGGCAAAGCCGGCAATGATCGGCGTGCCGAGGACCATGTTCGGCGGCCATCCCAAGCCGCCGTCGTTTACGCGCACCGCGGCCACGTACGCTGCGCACATTACGAACGGGACGATGAACGCAAACGCGTAGAACCCGTTTCCCGATCGCACGCGCTCGCCAAATACGGCAAGCAGAATGTCGGCGACGATGCCGGTTACAATCGCAGCCGGTATGTCGAAGTACGTGTCGCTCTGCGTTGCAAGCGCAATCGAGTACAAACCTAAGACCGCCGTCATTGAGCCCAGCGGCATGCGCCAGCGCCGTACGAGCAGGAGCAGCAAACCCATCATGATGATCGACGAGATGATGAACGCGTCTTCGCTGTAGGCTTTTCCGGTGCCGGTGTAAATAGGTTGCGGGCGTCCGAGCGCGGTGAAGATCAGTTCGCTGTTCGAAACCCAGGCGGGATGGCTTGCATCTTGCGCGGCCAGGCGCGTGACGTTGACCGCATGTGTTCCATCCAAGTTCGCAACGAAGATCTGCGTCGCACCATCGGCGTTCGAAGCATACGCGATGTGCGTTCCGTCGGGTGAAAACGATGGTTCGGACCCCTGGACCTTGAGTACCGAAGATTTCGAACCGTGCATATCCGTGAGCGCGATCGTACCGTCGTCTTTGCTGAACACCAGCATTCCATTGCGCGAGAATGCGGGTTCGCCGCCGCCGGCCGTCGACGCAAGCCACGTTGCGGAACCGCCATTCGCCTGCATGAGCGCAAGCTGTTGGTGCAAACCGTTTCGTGATTGGAACGCGATCCATCGGTCGTCCGGTGACCACGTCGGATTTTGCACCGTGGTCGTGCCGTTTACAATGGTGTGCGCGTCGCTGCCGTCGCGATTCATCGTAATGATGGAAAAATTGCCGGACGTTTGCGCGGGCATCGAAACATACGCCAGGCGTTTACCATCAGATGACCACGCGGCTTGCGTATCGTGCCGTCCCGAATGCGTAAGGCGAACGGCATGCGTGCCGTCGATATTCGCTACGTAGATGTCCGATGGCGGAAGGCCGGCGGAACCGCCGTTCACTTGCACGCGGTACGCTACCGACGCACCGTCGGGAGAAACTGCCGCACCCCAAATGTCGCGATTCAGAAGCGTCGCCACACGCGTCTCGCCGGAACCGTTCAGGCGTACGGCGTACAGCTCGCCGCCGGTCGTAGCGCCTTTGTTCGGAGCGATGATCTGTTCGGTGGTAGTGTCGCCGAGTGGTGAGGCGTATTGCGTGAAAAAGCCGAGCAGCGTCAGGATTGCGACGCCACTGAGAATCGCCGGGCCGGCGATCTTCCAGCCGCCGCTTTGCGAATCGTAACGGTGCGCAATCGATCGCAGCGGTCCGACGAACACGAGTACTCCGCCCAATGCGAGCCATATATGCGAGGGGCTAATGAGTCCGGTGATGTCCGTTTCGATGCCGTACACGGTGTGCCAATACAGATCGAAAACACCGCCCGTGGCGAAAATGATCACGCCGATGAGCGAGGTCCAATATCCGAACGGTAATCCGCGGCGAAAGGTGTATCCGTGTAAGAGGTTACGGACACCCATCACGCCCAGCACGATGCCGTTGATCAGCATGCACGAGTACATAATCGCGTGCCAAGGCGTGAAGAAACTTTGATCGACCAGCCCGTGCGCGTGCGCCCATCCGTCTTGAATGACGCCCGCCATGAGCAGCACACCTAGCGCGGCCATGATCCAATCGAATGCCAGCGACGACGGCGGATAAGACGTGTTGCGCATGTCGACCTCTCTTACACTGTGCGAGGGCCTGCTTGGGCTGTGACGAATGTCAGACCTTTGTAGCAGCTGTAGCTACACTGCGCGAGGTGAGCAAGTTTCATGGACAATCCTCACGGTCTGCGGTCTAAAGGTTGGGCGGGCATCGCGTTTGTGGTCCTGGCCATCGCTTCCGTCGCTCTGAGCGGGACGCAGGTCCCCTTTGCGAACGCCGACGCAGCGACAATCGCCGCGTACGTGGATGCGCATCGCCAAGGTCTGCTCATAGCCGGATGGCTCTCGTTCCCAAGCGTAGCGTTCTTCTTATGGTTCGTCGTTGGAATCAGCAGCTATCTGCGCCGCATGGGCGCTCAGGATGAAGGCCTTCCAACATTCGCCCTGGTGAGCGGCACGTTCACCACGGCGATTGCCTTCGTCGGCGGCTTGCTCGGCACGGCACTGGCTTTTGCGCCGGCGGTAGACAACGCGGATGTCCGCTTCCTGTGGGCGCTCACCTCGCTAGCCAACGGCGTTTTCGTCGCCATGGGCGTTTCGATCTTTGCCTTCGCCGTCGGACACAGCATGCGGCGCCATAATTCGGGGCCGGTCTGGCTGGCTTGGCTCGGCTACCTGACGGCGCTGGGTGAAGCCGCCGTGAGTTTCGGGCTGTTCTATCCCTCGGGCGTAGCGTTCGGGAGTCCCGTAGTCGTACTGCTCCTGGGCTTCATTTTATTCGCGATTTGGATGATCGCGGTGTCTGCGACTCTCATCGCGCAAGGCACCAAGCAGTTGGCAGGCGCACCCGCCTAAAGGTGACAGGCGTCAGACCTAACCGTCGTTGACGCCGCAGCTACTCCTTGCTATACTCCCAAGGTTCGGTCCCACCAGCCGGTGTGGCCGACT
>CAZRQS010000276.1:0-2781 GCA_964602255.1 uncultured bacterium
TTTAATAGCGCGGTGTGGGCAGCGATGAGCGGCGGCATCGCGCCATGCCCTGCGGCGATTGTCGTCCTGCTCGCCGCACTGCGTTTACATCATGTCGGTTACGGCATGTTGCTGATTGTCATATTCAGCATAGGCCTCGCCAGCGTGCTCAGCGGTCTCGGACTTCTGGTCGTGCACGGCGCTGCGTGGATATCGCAGCGATCGGCATATGCGTGCTTTTCTGCGTACGGTCCACTGCTCACGGCAACAGTAATCTCGATCATCGGTGCCGTCACATTCGCGCAAGGCCTTACGCAACAAGGCGTTGCTGCTCCCGCGCCGCTTCTCGTTGCGCTCACGTTGACGGCCATCCTCGGCTACGCGCTTTCACATCGCACGCATACGCACACCCACACGCATCTGCACGTCAGCCCAACGGAGGCTTCGCCGACATGATTGCTACCGGCGCGTTCACCGTGTTTGCACTGGGCCTAAGACATGGCGCAGATCCCGATCACCTTGCGGCTATCGATAACTTGACGCGAAACTCCGTCGAGCGGCGTCCGTTTCTGAGCCGTTTCATCGGAACGCTCTTCGCCGGCGGCCACACTGTCATGGTGCTGGCCGTAGCCGCAATCGTCGGATTCCTCGGCGCGCGCTTTGCGTCTCATGCGCCGCTCATCGAGACGATCGGAACGCTCATCAGCATCGCCGTGCTTTTGCTGATCGCAGGACTGAATCTTCGACAATTGGCTGCCGGTCAAACCGACCGTATTGCAGGCGCAAAAATGCGTCTGCTGCCGCCGTTCATGCGCAACGCCACCAGCCCGTGGGTCGCCGTTCCAGTCGGCCTGCTCTTCGGGTTTGGTTTCGACACGTCGAGCCAAATTGCGGCGTACGCCATGGCGTTTGCAGCAGATGCGGGAGTTGCGGGTGCGCTGCTGGTTGGCTCGATGTTCTGCATCGGCATGACGTGCACCGACACGTTAGATTCGCTACTGGTCCATCGGCTTGTGACGTACCGGGCGGGACGTTTACCGCAGCTGATGCGGGTTTGGATCTGGTCGGTAACCTTTTTCGCCGTTGGTGTCGCGTTCTATGAATCGGCTCAACTTCTCGGTTGGACGCCTCCGGTTCCGGATATCGCGGTCAGCGCAATCCTCGTCGCGAGTTTGCTCGCGGTTTTCACCTGGATCTTCGTATCACTGCGTTCGTTTGAACGCGCACCAATCGTTATGGAGCAGACGCCATGAAATACCGAATCGTTGGTGTTCTCGCGGTGCTGGCGGCGCTCGTTATCGGCTACACGTTGTATGCCGGTTTCAGCGCGCACGCTTCGGATCACCAAGACTCTCCGGTGACGATCGCCCGTCCGGGCGCCGACATCACCGATCCTTATATTTTCCCGGCACCGGACAATCCGCAAAACGTCGTTATGGTGATGAACGTGCATCCCCTCATTCCCAGCGGGCAAGGTCCATCGACGTTTTTCGATCCGGGTGTGGTTTACCAAATGAACTTCGACGGTGTCGACGAGAACACGAAGGCGCCGTCCACGAATATCGGCCAAACGTTCGTCATCCAGTTCGTTGGCGGAACGCCCGGCACGAATCAACCGATTCTGGTCTACGGACCTAGCCATCCCAGCGTAACGGGCAATCAAACGCAGCTCGTAAATTTCTCCGGACAAGGAACACTGAACACCCCGTTCACCGTAGGCCACATGCACATTTTTGCCGGTGCGCGGGAAGATTCGTTCTTCTTCGATCTGGGACAGTTCCTCAAGATTCTTCCCGACCGCAACGCCGGAAACACGGCGGCGAGCTGTTTGCCGAAACTCGGCAACGGCACGTGTCCGCAAGGCTTCAATAATCCGGGAACGGACACGCTCAAAGGTTTCAACGTGCTCTCGCTCGTCGTTGAGATGCCGCGCGCAGATCTTATCGCGGGCTGCGGCGGGTCCAAGATCGCGTTTTGGGTGACTACGAATACGTCGAGCGGCAGTTAGGAGTGCGACATGAAAAAGACGACGTTTAGCTTACAGGTTGGAACCGCCGCTTTAGCGTTCGCGCTCACTGCATGCGCAGGCGGCGGCGGCGCTGGAACCACTGCGCCCATCACAGTTCCCGGTACAAACCAGGGCGGCGGTGCAACCGGCGCGCTGGGTAGCGGTCCGTTCAAACAACTCGATCGCCTCTCTCGTCCCGCAATTAATGAAGTCTTCGCCACGTTCGCGGAGCATCAGCAGAACAACGTCAATACGCCGAACCAAGACGCGGCAAATCTTGGGCCGGAGATTGTTGCGTTCACCAAAGGTGTCGGCGGCCGCAGTGACGCGATTGCGAACGTCCTTCGCGCCGTTCTCACTCCGGACGTGCAGATCGCGGATATGTCGGGGCAAAGCACGTCGTGCATCGGTGCGGCGCCAGGCACCTGCAACAACTATCTCGGCATCGAAACCGGCGGAGCGACACAACTACCCTCAGGCCTAAAGCCGTTTGGCGGACGGGCGCTGACCGACGACATCGTCAGCATTTCGCTGAGCGCAATCTTCGGCAATACCGTTCCAGCGCTCAAACTCGCGCCTGACGACGGCAACGAATCGGACGGCCGTGCGGACGCGAGCTTCCCGTCGGGGCATCGGCCGAATCTCACGACCGATAACGTGTCATGGCAAACGGCACCGAAGCACTTCTCAACGACGTTTCCGTACATCGGAGCGCCGCAGTAGGAGACGGTCGTGAACACGCGCAGCATGGTGCTCATTGCGGCGATCGCGCTGGTGGCGATCGCCGCGTGGCC
>CAZRQS010000277.1:0-2738 GCA_964602255.1 uncultured bacterium
ATTCATGGTCATTCACCCGGTTCTGGCGCTGCTCAGCCCGGAAATCATCGGCATCATCGTGGTCGCCGCCGTGCTGCTTTTCGGCGCAGAAAAACTGCCGAAACTGGCGAGGAGCGCCGGCCAGGCAAAGAAAGAGTTCATGATGGGCCAAGCGGAGGCAGATGAAGCCGCCGACCGTGCGCGCGAACAAGCGCGGATGCGCGCCGAAGCGGCCAAGGCCGATCCCATGAACAACGTCTCGCAGCCCAACGCGGTCGGCGTTGGCGAGAACGTGCCGCCGCCGACGCCCGATAAAGGAACGCTCAGCAGCTAAGCGATGCTAGCGCAGCGGACGCGGCAGACCGCTTCCGACGATACGGAGGCCTGGGATCAAAAGGAGATGAGTTTTACGGAGCACCTTCGGGAGCTCCGTAAGCGTCTGCTCATTGCGATTGGAACGGTCCTTGGTCTGGCGATCGTGCTCTTCTGGCCCTCGCAATACGTCATTCCGTTTTTGACGCACTCGTACTTCCACGGCGTGCAACTGCATGCGTTCGGTCCGGCGGACGTCATTATGGTCGAATTCAAGTTCTCGATATACGCGGCCATCGTGATCGGGTTGCCCGTACTGCTCTACCAGCTCTGGATGTTCATCGTCCCCGCGTTTCACCCGCATACGCGGCGCATCGTGTACGCTTACGTCGCTCCGTCGTTTTTGCTTGCGCTCGGCGGAATCGCGTTCGCGCATTTCTTGGTGCTACCGCGTGTGGTCGGTACGCTCATCCGTGTTACGAACCACGTCGCACAGGCAACATTCGGAATCGAGTCAACGCTCAATTTCATCATGCTGATCTTCCTGGCATTCGCACTGATTTTTCAAACGCCAATCGTGATGCTCGCGCTCGCGCGCATCGGCATCATCAACTCAGCATTCCTCAAGCGCTCGCGGCGGTATTTCTTGTTCGGTTTCTTCGTCTTCGGTGCCATCGTCGCACCTGACGGAAACCCGCTCACGATGGCGATGCTCGCCCTGCCGATGTACGTGCTGTACGAGGCAAGCCTGTGGATTATCGCGGTGCTTGAGAAGTCGTGGCGCCCCGCGGCCGGCACGTACTAAGCTCGGGTCCCACATGACAGCCCTGCGTCCGTATTACGACGACTTTACGCGCACGTTCAGCAACGTGCTGTTCGCCGTGTGCTTGCTTTTGGTTTGGGCGCTGATGACGTTGGCCGGCGTCATCGTGCAGCAAGGCAAGGATTCGAGTGAGTATTTCTCGATGTACGCGCCGCCGCTCGCGCGGCTCATCCTGCGCTTGAACATCGACAACATCTATCACACGCCATACTACGTGGGCATGATCGGTTTGATTCTGACCTCGCTCGCGGTCTGCACGTTCAAGCGTGTCATTCCGGCACGTCTACCGGCGCTGCGTCCGGTGATGGTCGACAAAATCCCGCTCAACGCGAGCATTACCGTAACAGGCGATGAAGAAAGCGTGCGCGCTCGCGTGGAGGCGTTCTTCCGCCGCCGCGGCTGGCAAGTACGCAAACGCGAATTCGGCGGCACGGAGTGGACGTTTGCCGACAAACACAATTGGGCGCGCCGCGGCGTACTCGTCGCGCATGTCGGCTTCACGATTATCGCCGCAGGTACGTGCATTTATTGGGCAAGGGGATTTGCCGGCGATATGCCCGTCATCGTCGGGCAAACAATGAACGTCCCGCACTCGCAGGCGACGCTTCGGCTGAACGCCTTCAACTATAAGATTCAGCCCATCATGACCAAGAGCGGCATGGTGTACCAGCCGATCGATTACGTTTCGAACGTTACCGTCGCCGGTAACGACGGCATTCCAAAATCCCAAACGATACGCGTGAACCAGCCGATCGACATCGGGGGAACGCTGTTCTATCAATCCAGCTACGGTTTTGCGCTGCACTTCCTCATTTCGCACGACGGCACGCGCGACGCGGCACTCTCGGACAAAATGTACATGATCGGGGACGCGATCACGCTTCCCGGATCGCAGCGGCAAATCCAAGTGGCGCAGTTCGTTCCGACGGTGGATCGCCAGACCGGACAACCTTCGGCGGATCCGCGCGTAAACGATCCGGCCGTGGCACTACAAGTTGCTGAAGGCGGCCAAAGCGCCGGCGGCGCGCTCGTGCCGCTCAAAACGTGGATCGACGTCGGCGACGGTTGGCGCATCACGCCGCTGCAATACGTCATGGTCAGCGGCTTGCAGTACCGTTACGATCCGGGCGTTGCGCTGGTTGGTATCGGCGCATTCGTGCTGCTTGCAGGCCTAGTGATTTCGTTCTATTTTTTACCTGCTCGCCTGTACGTGCGCGTCGATCCGGCAGGCTCGAAGGCGTGGAGCGTCGGCCTGGCGGCAACCACGGTCAAAGGTTACGATATGTTTGAAACGCAGTTCAACGAACTGGTCTCCGAGTTTGAAAACGCGCTCAATCCGAAGGGTTCCGCTCCAACCTTCGAGTTCGCGGAGGCGAGATAACTATGCAAGGTCACATGCCGCTCGACGAAGTGCTGATGATCATCGCGCTCGGCGCGTATGCCGTCAGTGCGCTCGCTCTCATCGTGTACTTTTTCTCCCGCGAGGAGTGGCTGCGCCATTTAGGAGTTCCTCTCGCCATCGCCGGCTGCGTTGCCCAGTTCGCGCAGCTCGTCGCGCGCTTCGAGATTACGCATATCTGGCCGCTGCTCAATCTGTACGGATCGCTCTCACTCTTTTCCGCGG
>CAZRQS010000278.1:0-2675 GCA_964602255.1 uncultured bacterium
AAAGCCGGCGTTGCGTAAACGCCGCTATCTCGTTCTCGCGCCCGAACAATTCGCGTACAACGCAAAAACCGCACACGGCGTCATCCGGTACGGTAACGATGAAACCGTAGCGGTCGTCGATCCGCTGCACGCAGGCAAACGTGTGCGCGACGTGGTTCCCTACTTGGGTAGCGATGCGCCGATTGTTTCAAGAGTCGCCGAAGGACTCGCGTATAAGCCGGACGCGTTGCTCATCGGTACGGCGCCTAAAGGCGGAAAGCTGCCGCCGCACTGGCGGGCTGAAGTACTTGCAGCAATCGCCGGCGGTCTTGAAATCGTCAGCGGTCTTCACGACATGATCGGTGAGGATCCCGAGTTCGTTGCAGCAGCGCAAAAACACAATGTCGTGATTTGGGATGTGCGTAAACCGCCAGATGTGCCGCTCTTCAGCGGCGAGGTGTACGGCGTAAAACCTCCGGTTGTGCTGGCAGTCGGTAACGACTGCGCCGTCGGCAAGATGACCGTGATGCTGGAGCTGGCGCGTGCTGCGTCAGACGCCGGCAAACACGCCGAATTCGTACCGACGGGACAGACCGGAATCATGATCGCCGGTTGGGGCATTGCGGTCGATCGCGTAATTTCGGATTTCGTGACGGGTTCGAGCGAACAGATCGTGCTCGAAGCGTCGCGGCGCAATCCCGACTATATCCTGGTCGAAGGACAGGGCGGCATCAACCACCCCGCGTATGCGCCGGTAACGCTCGGGCTGATGTTCGGTGCAGCGCCCGACGCACTGCTACTCGTCGTCGATCCAAAACGTACGGCCATTGAAGTCTACAACACGCCGACACTCTCGTACGCGAAACTCATCGAGACGTACGAGTCGATCTG
The DNA here is from genome assembly GCA_964602255.1 of uncultured bacterium. Taxonomy (GTDB): domain Bacteria; phylum Vulcanimicrobiota; class Vulcanimicrobiia; order Vulcanimicrobiales; family Vulcanimicrobiaceae; genus CAZRQS01. The sequence goes on from CAZRQS010000278.1 coordinate 871, forward strand.
CGCAACCGTAAAACCCGCGACGGTTGTCGGCGTTGCGCTCAATACGCATGGACTTTCAGACGCACGCGCACGCGAAGAGATTGCCCGCGCACAGATGGAGACCGGGCTGCCGTCGGACGACGTCGTGCGTTTCGGACCCCACCACCTTTGGAATGCGGTTGCGCCGCAACTGCGCAAACGCTTACCTCTCTCAGCCGAGGTCACTGCATGAAGCTCAAGTCCCTGATCGCATTCGCGCTCATTTGTACGTTCGCGTTCTCAGCATGCACGAAAGGCGGCGGTCCGACACCGGGCGGTCACAATCCGTGGACGGTGCCGGGCACGCTGCGTCTCGGCTATCCGGATGAACCGGATAACCTCAATCCGATGTTTGCGCACACCGATGCGACGGACCAAGTCGCGGGCCTTATGTATGCAGGCTTGCTGCGCTATGACGACAACGGCAATTTCATTCCGGATCTTGCGCTGCAGGTTCCGACGTACGAAAACGGCGGCATCAGCAAAGACGGCAAGACGCTGACATTCCACCTGCGCAAGAACGCGCGCTGGTCCGACGGCGCGGCGCTTACGGTGAAGGACTGGGTCTTCACCTATCACGCAGTGATGAATCCCGCGAATAACACGAAGATGCGTTACGGCTGGGATGAGATCGCGTCGGTTCAAACGCCTGACGATTACACGCTTGTCGTCCATCTGAACAAAGTCGACGCGGGTATCCTTGGACTTTTCGGCGTGGCCGGCGGTTCGGCGTATCCGCCGCTGCCTGCGCACTTGCTCGCAAAGCTGCCCGACATCAATCGCGCCGCCTTCAATGCGCATCCTTTGGCGAGCGGACCATACGTGCTGACGCAATGGAACCACGGCGCATCCCTCGTCTTCGCGCCAAACCCGTATTACTTCCGAGGCGTACCGAAGCTCAAGAAAATCGTTTGGAAGATCATTCCGAACGTGACCACGCTTTACGAGCAGCTGCAAACGCATGAAATCGACGTCTACGTCGCCGTGGACGAGAACCACATCGCGTTGCTGCCGAACGTGCACGGCATCAACGTCACGAAAAAACTCATCGCGAACTGGCGCCACATGGGTATCAATACCAGCCGCCCGCAGTTGAACGATCCGCGCGTACGTCTTGCGCTCGTCGAAGCAATCGACTGGAAGCGCATCAACGACACGATCTATCACGGCTACAACGTCCTGGCCATGAGCGACGTTTACCCCAAACTCTGGGCTGCGCCGTCGATTCCGCCATATCCGTATGATCCGCAAAACGCGAAGAAACTGCTGCAGCAAGCCGGTTGGACCATGGGCTCAGACGGCGTACTGCACAAGGGCGATCTCGCGATGCACCTGACCATCTCCACGAACACCGAAAAACAAGAGAACCAGCAGGCCGAAGTTCAGGTGCAAAGCCAGCTGCGTCCTTACGGCATCGACGTCGCCATCCGCAACTATCCAACGAGCTTACTCTTCGCGCAGAACGGCCCGCTCTACCAAGGCCACTACGATCTCGAATGGAGCATCGAAACGAACGGACCCGATCCGGACAATCGCGGCCTGTGGGGCAGCAAGTTCATTCCGCCCAACGGCGCCAACACGTCGTGGCTCAAAGACCCGATCGTCGACCGGACGTCCGAGCTCGCGAACTCCACGTTCGATCTCGCAACGCGCAAAAAGTACTACCAGCAAGAGGAAGAGCGCATTCACCAACTCATTCCGGCGCAGTTTTTCTATTGGCAGAACGAGTACACGGCCCTCAACAGCGACGTCAAGAACTTCAAGCCCGCGGCGTTTATTCAAGACAC
>CAZRQS010000279.1:0-2654 GCA_964602255.1 uncultured bacterium
CCGTGGGCGAAAGTTTGGCGGCAGACGAGCTCGACATGGCGTGGCATACACTGCCCGCGCGCGCTCCGCTGCAGGACGCCGACGCATTTGAAACGCAGGCGCTGAAGAACTCGCACACCGATTTCTCAAGCGTGCCGCCGCGCTACCGCTCGAGTTACTTCTCGCATATTTGGGGCAGCGGCTATGCGGCGGGATACTACGGTTACATGTACAGCGAGATGCTTGACGACGATGCGTACCAGTGGTTCTTGGATCACGGCGGCCTCGCGCGCGCGAATGGACAACGCTTCCGCGATTTGATTCTCTCGCGGGGGTACGCGCAAGACTACGGTTCCATGTTCCGCAGTTTTTACGGCAAAGATCCGGATGTGGGACCGCTGCTGAAGTTTTTGGGTCTCAGCGCGCGATGAGTTGCTGGCCGCCGTCGACGTCGTACGTTGCGCCAGTGAGCGCGTCGTTGCTCATAATGTGTACGGCGAGGGCGGCCACATCTGCCGGAACAACAACGCGTCGTATGGGCAAGGTGCCGCGCAGTTCGTCGCGCCTTGCATCGATGTGATCGCCGAGGAGCGACGCCGATAAGGGTGTGTCGACGAATCCCGGCGCGATGACATTGACGCGCGTCGGCGCGAGTTCGAGTGCGAGATTAGCGACCATCGCGGGAATCGCCGCCGTCAGCGTCGTTGCGAGCGTCAGGCCGGCGCCGGGACGCCGTGCGCCTGTGCCGCCCACAAAAAGCAGCGAGCCTCCGGGACGGATTTTACCGCGGCTGAACAACGCGGTGCCAAGCGTTACCAGCAGCCGTTCGTCGAATGCCCGGCGCGCGTCGTCAACCTTCATCGAAGACAGCGGGATGTAGGCAGGCGCGCCGGCAGTAAGCATCACGTGATCCACAGGTGCCGGTAAGCTCGCGAAAAACTGCTCGAGACTGCGCAGATCCATCGCGTCGAAAGCTGCAGTGAAACGCGCCTCGAGTTCACGCGCGACGTTATCCAGCCGTTCCGCGTTGCGCGCTGTTAGTACAAGCTGCGCACCGGCAGCGCGAGCTTGGCGTGCAGTTTCGAGCCCGATGCCCGAGCTGCCGCCGATGACGACCACCGTTTGCCCAAGTAGTTTGGATTCCGCGCGAGTGGGAGAAGCTTTGGTCTGCATTGTTGCCTCTGTCGTTTACGTTCGGGCCGGAGTTGACAACTGCTCGAGCAACTCATCGGTGGTGACGATCGCTTGCGCGTAGTTCGGCATATTTTGCTCGATTGTCGCGATCATGTCTTGCCACGTATTCGATGCGGTAGCGTCCTTAACCAACGTGACCTGATAGCCGAGTTCCGCAGCGAAACGTACTGTTGAGTCAATGCATGTGTTTGCGATAAGGCCGATCACGATGATCTCGTGAATACCGTGCTTCTTCAAAAGAAGGTCGAGATCGGTATTGGCAAAGCCGCTCGAGCACCAGTGCTCCTGCGCGACGATCTCTCCGGGGAGCGGTTGAAATTCGTCGCGGAACGTTCCGCCCCACGTGCCGTCTTCAAAAGCCTGGTACTTGTCGCTGACGTGTTGTATCGGTGCCCAATATTTCCATCCGTCATAGCTTCCCGGCCGCCACCGGTGATGAGGTGCGAAGAAAACACGCAGCCCGGCGCGGCGAGCTGCCTGGAGCACGCGCAGCATGTTGGGTACGCAGTTGACGCGTTCGGCCACCTCACGGATTCGTCCCCAGAACTTTCCGCCTTCCGAAATGAAGTCGTTATACGGATCGACGACTACAAGCGCGGTGATTTCTTCCATTATGTTACCGCCCGGGAAAACGGTGCGTTATCTCTTGCAAACGCCACCCGTTGCCGTCGGGATCCTTTAAGTCCGCATACGTAAGGTAGCTGAGGTGGAACATCGCCGGTCCGGGTTCGTGTGGTTTCAATCCGGTGTGATACACTTCACCGATATCGATGCCGCGGCCGGCGATGTCGGTGCGGGCCGCTTCGATATCCTGTACGACCAGCAGTACGCCTTGTACTGAACCGGGCGAAGCGGTCGTGCGCCCACCACCGAACTGAATAGAGCACAGCGATCCGGGCGGTGTAAATTGGATGACTCGGAACGTGCCGTCCGGTGAAACGTAATCGATATCCAATCGCCAACCAAGCTTTTCGTAGAAATCTTTCGCGCGATCCATGTCGGAAACAGGGAGGGGTATCGCTTCGATGCGCTCACCCGCCGCGCCGTCATCAAAGACTTCGCGCCCTGGAAGCCGCTGCGTGATCTCCTGCAGACGCCACTCATTCCCATCGGGATCCGTGAAATCCGCAAACGAAGAATAACTACGGCGTTCCGGATCCGGTCCCGGTTCGGGTCCTTTGCCCAATGCGGCGTGATACACTTCGCCGATCTCAATGCCTCGCTGCGCTATTTCCGCGCGCGCCGCTTCGATATCTTTGACGACGAGCACAAGTCCTTGTAACGAACCCGGCGCAGCGCTCGTAACGCCCGTCCCGATTTGAATGGAGCATGGCGATCCGGGCGGCGTGATTTGCACGATACGAAAATGGCCGAAGGGCACGGCAAAATCGACGTCGACTCGCCAGCCGAGATTTTCGTAGAATTTCTTTGCGCGATCTATGTCGGAAACAGGAATGGGAATCGCTTCGATTCGCTCCTCC
>CAZRQS010000280.1:0-2637 GCA_964602255.1 uncultured bacterium
TGTGTGGACGCCGTCTTTTGTGGCACGTTTGCTGACGTACTTGTCAGCAGCGCAATGAAGAGTAGGGTTAGCAGTGGCGCAACACCGTTCAGCATGAGACCTCCTCGGCGCCTATCTCGCAGCCGCCGGATTACCTATTGTAAAGTGCAGCGATGGTGTGGGTTCGCCGAATGAATCGTTACCTCGACGTAATCCCCATTGAAAGGCGTAATCACCTGGTGTCGTGGGCGCGGCCAGAGGTATATCGACCGTTACTTCGTCGCCGGGATGCACGTCTGCCGGCAGGTTGACGTGTTGAGGTAGCCAGTTGTTTTGGTTCGGGTTCAGCGCGCCTAAGGAATACGAGCTAGTATCCCATGTTGTGATACCGGCGTTTAGAAACGTAGCTCGCACAATGAAGTGCGTTCCTGGATCGAGTGCCGGCGGAACTGGAGACTGTGCTACGAATTTCGCCCACTCACGCAGTCCAAAGATATCCAGACGGTCACTAAAAGTGGCGAGATATACGCGGCCGTCAGCGACAACGGGCGGGTTAAATTTGGCATAGTAAAACGCCGCGTCCGGTTGTGCATTCTTTGCGCTGTTCCACAGCTCTTGTTTCAGATTCTCTGCGTCAAAAGCGTAAAGTATTCCAAGAACCACATTTGAACCGCCGCCACCAACCGGCGCGCTTATAAGCGAGCTCCGCAGTTGAGGATGGGGCGATGTGGCCCAGACGATGCCGGTTCCGTCGAGGTCGCCGTCTGACGATATGGAAACGATGCCGCCAGGCATACATGCGAGACACGGCGCAGTCTTAATCGTGCTTGACATGTCGGGTTTGGTCGGTGCAGTGCTCTGTGAGCACCCCTTGTCTTGTTGCGCGCAATCAAATTGCCCCTTAACGTCATCCCATCGATAAGCTCTTAGGACGTCACGTTCCGGCCAGAAGTAAGCCGTTAATCCAAGCTTCGCACTTCGCCATACTGCGGGGCTGCCGTGAACGTGAAAGTTTGCTATTGGTGTCGTGTGAGAGCTGGCTTGGAAAATCTGGCGATCCAATAGCTGCCGCTTCGTGTCGAGAACAAAGATCTTCCCCTCTTTTTCGCCACCAATCAGGACGTTGAATCCGGGCATAAGCACTGGGCCTGAGGAGCCAACGTCGAGGTCCTGTCCGTCTCTGGTTCGCCCGTCCTTGGGAAAATAGTGAGCGACGGGGGTGAGATCCGGAGCCAGCTGCACGAACATCTCGGCGTAGTTGTTTAGGTCTGCGCCGATGGAGCGCGCGGCTCCCGTGGTACCTTCGCCGTTCCCTGTCATCGCGTAAATGTCGCCATCTTGATCCGCTGCCAGTCCACTACCGGCTTGCCAAATTGAACCGCCCATGGCATTAGGGGTGGAGCACCATAGCGACGTCAATTTCAGTGATGACTCGTCATATCGGAAAATCCAGCCATGCCATGGCGGTGTATCTTGATGTGAGCCGAATGCGACGTAAATGGATCCGTTGCTCAACAACAAAGCGGGGCGCTGCATCTGCGTAGACTGATTAAACGCGGGCATACGTTGTTTACCATCGCTTGAGGTCGACCCGACGCCCGCTTCAGAACCCAGGACGGTGGAAGCAATTTGCTCCCCTGTAAGCAAATCCCGCGCTTCCAACATGTTTTTGATTCCATCCGCGCCCCGCGTCTTAAACGCTACAAATATTCGTCGCAGAGCCGGATCGATTACAGGTGTGCTGAGGATGCCGATGTTTGGATTGATGTTGTATAACCCAAAGCGACGCTTTATGATATCTTCCCCGTTCATAGGGATAGGAGGGAGTAGAAGCGGCTGTTTTGGTGGTTTTTTTCTGGGCAAGCAGCCGATGACCTTAAATAGGTCGCAGATATACGACGAGTACCTCATCGACATAAAGTTGGATGGAACCGGTGGGCCGAGGTTTTTTGACCATAACACGTGCGGTTTAGATGCACCCCCGTAAAGCGCGTCGTCCACCGCGAACGCGTATAGGTTGTTCTTCATCGTCGCAATGACTAGGATATTTGTCACGACGCCAGTCGAGGACCGCACGTGCGCTACTAGCGGCTGCGCGTAGATCTGTCCCTCCACTTCGACGTGATAGAGCCTTTGAAACTGGCCGCCCTGTAGGCTCGCTACAGTCAGAACATGCTCTGCGATGTTACTCCCCGTTCGCCCGTTGTTGTATCGCTGCGTCAAGACGTCCACCATGTCTGGTTTGTACGTTCTCGTAGGTGCCGCCGAAGTATCGGCAGCTGCAGTGGAAATGCAGCTCGCTATAAGGATAAAGCCACCGCACAAGACGCGTTTCGTAAAAACGGTAATCATGGAAGAGGCTCGTGCAGCGGCCAATAATGGCGAACTTTGCATACACCCTCCAGAAAGTTCGACTTGAACAGCCCGAAGCGCCGTCTCAATGGTAGTATATACGCGGCGGCGTGATATGTACAGACTGCAACACGCCCCTGAAAAGAAGAACGCTGCAGCTCCGAATGTGGACGATTTGTGGACGCGGGGGTGGTCTACTAACGTCCATGAGAGTAATAAGGCCGTTATCAATCGCCGTTTTTTGCTTTGCCTCGCTGCTATCCGCATGCGGCGGTGTCGATGGGCCTCGCTCTCCCGTTCTTCCCA
>CAZRQS010000281.1:0-2635 GCA_964602255.1 uncultured bacterium
CTCGTAAGAGAGCAGCGCGCTGAACGGCGGTACGTAGCCAATAGGAAAGAGATGGTTCGCCGCGATGGCAGGCGCGTTGAGATCGTTGAGGCCGAACTGCGAGGCGCTCGATGAGAATCCGCGCGTATAGGTCGCGGAGAGTGAGATGCCACCGCGTTGCAGCGAAAGTTCTAAACCGTTGACGACCAAATCGCCGATGCTTTGCGGTATGCCCACCGCCGTCGCAGGATTGGAGATGCCGGCGACAGGTGAACGGTAATTCTGCGGAATGACGTCGATGAGATTTTTTTCGTGTTTGAAGAAGTACGTGAACCGCAGCGACGTGCGCCCTTGATGTTCGAAGGAAACTTCATAGGCGTTGCCGCGTTCGGGTGCGAGCGGCGTAAAAGGCGCGTTTGCGAGCGCGCTACTGTTGCGCTCCACTTCGAGCGGCGCAGGGGGCACAGTGGTGTGATCGTACGCTAGGCGCAGGGCTTGCGCGTTGTCCCCACCCCATCGGTAGCTCGACGCTATGTGCGCGTCGAGCGCCGAGAAAGCATATTGCCGGCCGTCGCTGCGCTTGACACTCGTGTTGAAGAACCGCAGGCCCGGTTCGATTGCCAGCTGCCGGCTGATCGAAAACCGATCGGAAAGGTAGCCGATCAGATACTGCAAATTCGGGTTCGAGGTTACGCGCTCGTCCAGCGTTGGGACGACTTGGCTCAAGCCGGAAGTGTTCGTGCGCAACTCTATGCCATAGCCAATTTCATGCGCGCCGGCAATATTTTTCGCATCGATACCGGCACCGAAGAGATTCTGATATTGCCGTCCGAAGTACGAAATGACACCGTTAGGAAACGAGAGATCGTCGAAGAACGGTGCGTCCGTGAGCGATCCGTAGAGCGAGCGGTAGACGCGGGCGCGCATGTACGAGTGCCGGAAGTTTCGCAAATACTGCGCTTTCTCGACGGCATATGTTCCGCGAATGCGCGACGGCGTATTCACGGGCGCTCCGGCGAACGTTTCTCCAGCGAACGGCGTCCCATATTGGTCGTACACTGCTTGTCCGCCAAGCGCGAGCAATTCCAAATCGGCGTCCGAACCAAGTTTGAAGTGCGCGTTTGCGGACAGCGACCAAACGGCACGATTTTGAATCGAAAGCCCGTACGTCGCCGCTTCCACGGGATAGAACGTTCTGCCGTCGCCGTACGCTATGGCTTGGCTCCCGCTTGTCACGTCGACGGCATAACGATGGCGCAGATCCGGCGTCGCCCAGCGCGACTGATATTCGGCATCGTTCGCGTTCGGATAGAGTCCTTTGCCGAACGTCAGTGTCGATTGCGCGGGATACGTACCGGTGAGCGGCGTTTGATCGACCTCCGCAGAGAGCGCGTCGTCCGCGCCGCTTGGAAAACCCGCCGTCGAAACCGATGTGTAGCCGATACCCGTTGTCGGCAGCTGAGCGCCGACGACGTTACCGCCAGGTTCGGCGATAAGTCCCTGCGGTACCGGCACGGCGTCGTATGTGAACGCCGTCTGATCGACGCGGCCGCCCCGCACGATGATGTTCGAATATTGATCTTGTTGCACGCCCGGTGCTGCGGCAATTGCCGATTGAATCGTTCCGCGCGTATATGTCGCCAAACCGGATGCAGCGTCGACGCCTTGGCCGCGGCTTCGATCGCCCGAGATGCGGTACACGTCGCTGGTTTGCCCATACACGATCCCGCTGCGTTGCTTTACGTCGATACTCGCGATCGTTTTGAGCGAGGGTTTGAGCGCAACCGTAAGGTCGACGCGTCTCCCCGGAAATACCACGATTCCTGCGAGCGTCGAGGCTTCATACGTGTTTGCCGAAACTGAGAACGTATAGGTGTCCGGCGTAACGCTCGGCAAGATGAAGCGCCCCGCAGCATCGCTCGTCGTGGCATAACGCGCTGAAGCCGCTCCGGCGACGACTGCTGCTTGCGAAACCGGGTGTCCGGCGAGGTCGGTAATGCGCCCGACGATAATCCCCGTAGTTTCAGCCGCGCTTGCTGGAACGACGCCCGCATTGGCAGCGAGAACAAAAAATGTTACTGCGAAGAGCGTTCGAGCAACCCGTGCGATGGGCGAAGTAAACAGCATGGCGTTCCATCGCCATTATCCCACGGTGTTCGGCTCCCTTTCTACTGCACGGTGATCGTGCCTCGCATGGAAGGGTGAACCGTGCAGTAATACCAGAACGTTCCGGCCTTATCGAACTTGTACGTCCACGTTTTGTCTTTCTTTATCAGGCCGGAGTCGAAAGCGCCCTTTTTATCCGAAATAGTATGAGCGACGTCGTCGTGGTTCACGAAACCCACGCTTTGTCCGACGGACACGGTTAGCTGGTCGGGTGAATAAGCGTAGTTGTCGATCGTCACAATCGGCTCGGGAGCCGGCGTGGCGCCGATTTGCGTCGACAGCAGCGCCAGTGCGAGGACCAGTGCGTATCTCATGCAGTGGGCCTCCGCAGTTCCACGATAGCGAGCGCCCACCCGCCGGCCAGCCGCGTGCGTACCAGGTAACCCCGCGGCGTGCGATCGTACACCGAGAACCCGGCGCGGATCGCCTCTGAAAGCGTTTCGAAAACCATCATACCTTGCATGTCAGGGAATCCTCACGGCTGTTTCTG
>CAZRQS010000282.1:0-2611 GCA_964602255.1 uncultured bacterium
ACAGTTACGGTGATACGGGCGTCTTGCCCGGTTCCTCGATCCATGAGCGATAGTAGTTTGGATCTTCGACCTTTAGCGCTTGCTCTGTTAGTGCCAAAGGTTTGAATGTGTCGACCATCACCGCGATCTCGTCGGTCGAGGTCTTTCCTAAACTTGCCTCTACCGCGCCGGGCTGCGGCCCATGCGGCGCGCCCGCAGCGTGTAACGTGATCGCGCCTTCTTCGACGCCGCGCCGGCTCATGAAATTGCCGCTCACATAGTAAATCACTTCGTCGCAGTCGACGCTGGAGTGATTGTACGGAACCGGAATCGCGAGCGGGTGATAATCGAACAGACGCGGTACGAATGCGCAAAACGCCGCGCCCGGTGCTTCGAACGTGGCGTGCGCCGGCGGTGGTTGATGCAACTTGCCGGTGATCGGCGCGAACTCTTCGACGTTGAACGCGTACGGGTAGCAGTAGCCGTCCCAGCCGACGACGTCGCACGGATGATTCTGAACGGTGTAGATGGCGTGCCGTCCGTTATTCGTGACGCGCACCTCGTATTCGCCACGCTCTTCAATCGGAGCACGCAAGATCGGTACGCGGAAATCGCGTTCGTAGTACGGCGCCTGCTCGTCGAGTTGGCCGAACTCGTTCCGGTATTTGCGCGGGATGCGGACCATACCTGAGCTCTCGTGCACGAGCATGCGCGTCGGAGAAGACGGAATGATGCGATACGTCGTTCCGGTCGGGACGATCACATAGTCGTGGGCGCGATATGCCAGATCGCCGAACGGCGTCTGCAGCGTGCCTTCACCGTAGTGAATGAACAGCAGTTCGTCGCCGCCCACGTTACGGTAGAAATACTCCATCGGCTCTTTCGTGTCGGCGACGGAGATGAGGATGTCGCTGTTCCCCAGGAGCGGCGTGCGCGAATCGATCGCATCGCCGGCACTGGAAAGCGGCGCGGTTTTGAACAGACGGTTGCGCAGCGGTTCATTTTCTTTGAAATGTATTGCCGGACGCTTCCACGGGCGCACTTCGAGCGTTGCCGTCGGCGGACGCAGATGATAGAGCAGGGAGTAGATGCTCTCAAAACCCTTCGTGGAAAACAACTCTTCCGCGTAAAGGCCACCGTCGGGGCGGCGGAACTGGATGTGGCGCTTTGAGGGCAATTCGCCCGCTCGTACGTACGACGGCATCAGTTACTCCTGCGTCTGCGGTGTTGTTGTTGCGCGTTCGGTAGCGCAGAATCCGTTGCATTTATGGCTCGAGTCGCAGAACGGTTTGGTGGACGAACCACCGCAGCGGCAAAGCGCGATATTTTCGCCCGTCACCGTGTATTCGTTCCCGTCGCAATCGGTGAGAACAACCGGACCCGTCACTAAGTACGGCCCGTTTTCGCGCACCTTGATCCTAACCTCGGCCATGGAGTACCTTTCAAGTAGAGGGCGTTTCTCCCCTCAGGAGGGGCAGTCATGAGACTGTTCTTTGCAGCGGCCGCTTGCGCCGCCTTACTCGTTACTACGCTCGCTGCAACCTCTTCCGGCACCGAGTCAGGTCTGCAGTACGACGAGATTTCGCGTGTCCTGGCGCCCGGCAGCACGCCGCCTCCACCGGGTGCGTTCCAAACCGACTATGCGCAGTTGCGCGACGGTAAACTCATGGCCGAGAACCAGATGATGCCGTCCGCGCAGCAGATGCAACAGATGCAATCGGCGATGATGCCGCAGATGGGCCTCAGTACGATTTTGGTTGGGCTTTTGAATCCCGGGATGGCGTTATTGCAGCTGGTACAAGGCGCGGCGATGGGCGGGATCATGGGTGGCATGGCCAGCGGTATGATGAACAAGTACCGCCGCTATCAGAGCGGCCAACTTCAGCGGTTCGCGTTTTACGGAACGTTAGCGCGCGAAGAAAACGTGGCGACGAAGAAAGTGTACATCACCGATGCGCAAAAGGATCGGGAGATTCAACTCGATCTGAACGCGCAAACGTATAAAGTCGGCAACGTCACGAATCCGATGGATCAGAAGGTCCCGGCACCGTCCGGCGGCGGGTCTGCGCAAATTGACGTGAGCGCGCAAACAACGCAAGGGCAACATCAAACCATCGAGGGCATCGACGCGGTTTTGTACGACACCGTTGAAAACGTGGCCATCACGAATGCGACCGGAGGCTGCCTGAAAAGCAACATGCGCGTCGAGACCGTTCAATACGTCGCACCCGGGATTTCCGTACCGCCGGCAATGGCGATGACGTTCGATCGCATCTTGCGGGATCATCCCGAGTTCGCTGCAGGCCCGCACTGCACGCCGAGCATCAACAGGCGCGCCGGTGGAGTGCAGGTTCCGCAAGATCGGCTTATCGTGTATTCAAGGACAACGATCGATATGCCGGAAGAACAAGCAAAGCTCAATCAAATGCAGGGCTCGCTGCCGCCGTATATGCGAGGCAAATCCATGGGTATAGCGATCGTAACGGAGCGCGGGAACGTCAAGCCCGTAGCCCAGACCGACGTGCAAACGCTGTTCAGCGTGCCTTCCGGGTATACGCAGCAGCCGTAACGCTTTAGCGCTAAAGGTGATCTCCGAGTCACCCTTCGACAAGCTCACCCTTCGACAAGCTCA
>CAZRQS010000283.1:0-2610 GCA_964602255.1 uncultured bacterium
GTAAAGACCTGTAAGGGTCGTTTTCGCTAGAGTATGCTTGGCGATTTCGGCTTGCAGCTGCGGGCCGGTCAAGTGAAGAGTGGTGATCTTTGGGATGTCTAGCGCGTACAGCGTGAAGTTGTAATGATGCGGCTTGCCGGCTGGGGGACACGGACCGCCATAGGCATCCTCGCCAAAGGAGTTTTGTCCGCTCCAGGCCGGCGGAAGCGGCACGCCCGGCGGTAATTCGCGCATGCTCGCCGGCAAATTATAGGCAACCCAGTGATACCAGCCGTCCGGATGCGGTGCATCCGGATCGTGAACGATGAGCGCAAAACTTTTCGTGCCTGCGGGTGCGCCGCTCCAGCGCAATTCGGGCGAAACGTTCTTGCCCTCGCATCGCGTATATACCGTCGATAACGGCATCGTTGCGTTAGGTTTGAATGTCGCGGACGTCAGAATGAACGCCGCTGCTGCAAGCGTGATCAATGCTGCGTACCTCCGGTGCTCTCGCCTTGCGACGATGTGACGAACTGTTCGTAGAACGCATTAGGATTCATAGGGCGGCCAAGGAAATGCTGCACCTCGACGTCGGGTTCGTACGTTCGCGACGGCTGCAAGATGCTTTCGCGGTACCGCATGCCGACCGCAGGGTTTTCCAGCCCGCCGTTTTTGAACGCGGTAAAGAGGTCCTGTGCGTAAACCAGCGACCAAAGATACCCGTAGTATCCGGCGTCGTATCCGCCCATCAAATGTCCGAAGCTTGCTTGCGGGTGTGTTCCGGGAACCAGCGGCATCGGCGTAAGCGAACGCGAGAGCTTGTCCCACACTGCGGTCGTGTCTACGTGCGGACCGCTCATGTGATACGTCATGTCGACTTCGGCGTATTTGATCTGGTTGGTCGTCGTATACGCCAGATTGACGTAGCGTGAGCGAACGATAGCCGCGATCAAATCGTCGGGCAAAGACCCTCCCGTCTTCACGTTCGAGCTGATTTGCTTGAGAATCGACGGTTCCCAGATGAAGTTCTCGAGCATCTGTGAAGGCGCTTCGACGAAATCTTGCACGAACGGGCTCGAAAGCGTTTCGTACGGAGCGGTCGCAAGCAGCGTAGCGAGATTGTGCCCGAACTCATGAAAGAACGTGACGACGTCGTCATGGCTGAGCAGCGCGGGATGTCCCGGTGCAGGCTGTGGCCAGTTGCCGACGATCGCAGCCGCCGGAGGACGTTCGACTCCGCCGTGGATCCGTACAGGCAGAATTGAGAAGTTCGCAAAGTGCGTGTACTTGCCCGGACGCGGGAACAGATCGAAATACGTCAGACCGATGAAGCGTCCGGTTTTCGAATCGGCTACGGAATATTCGAAAACTTCAGGATTCCACGCGTTCGCCGGCGTGACTTGTTTGAAGTCGACGCCGAGCAGCGTGTGATAAATGTTCAGTACTGCGTCGATCGTGTGCTGTACCGGAAAGTACTGACGAACCTCGTTTTCGTCCACCGCATACTGCGTTTTGCGGAGCATGTTGTCGTAATACGTGAAATCCCAGGGCTGGAAGGTCGCATTCGGATTACCTGTATCTTTGGCTTTGAGTGCGGTGAGCCGTGCAACGTCTTCGCGGGCTTTCGGCAGCAATTTCACGTCCAGTGCGTTCAAAAAGTTTAGGACGCGGTCCGGTGACTTAGCCATACGGACGGAGAGCTGGTACGCTGCCCAGTTTTGATAGCCGAGAAGATGCGCGAGATGATCGCGTACGGCAATGGCTTGTTCGAGCAGATTCGTATTAACCGTGGCCTGGCGATCGTTATAGGCGATCGAATACGCCTTGCGTGCGGCTTCGTCGCGCTCATTTTGCTGGAATTGCGTTACCGTACTCTCGTTCACCGGTACGACATAATCGGTGCCCTGCCTCTTAAGACCGGCTACGAAGTCGGCCGGCAGCGACGCGGCTTGCACCTGCGAGATGGTTATGGTCGTATCGTCGTTGCCGAGATTCGCTGCAAATTTGTTTTGCAAATCGGTGAGTTCGTTGCTCAGTTTGACGAACTGCGTGCGCTTGCTCGCCGCAAGGCCGGCGCCGCTGCGCTTGAACGTATCGAGCCACAGTTCAGTCAACTTGCGATCGTAGGGCGTACGAGCCGTTCCGCTGTTCTTGGCGGCAGCAACGCGCGCATAGAGCGCGGGGCTCGCGGAGAGGTCGGTGAAGAACGCCGACTCGTCGCTATTGCATTTCAGCGAGGCTTCGCGCACGTCTTTCGTGCCGCCGACGGAGAACAGAAACGTCTGCGCGACGGTGGTGTCGTTCAGATCCGCGGTAAGATCTTCGAGCGGAAGAACCACGCTTGCAAATGTCTTGCGGCCTGGTGCGGAAATGAGCGTGCGCTCACGTGCCTTCGCCTTGTCGATAGCGGCTGCGCAAGTCGATTGGATTTGCGCCGCCGTGAGATTCCAATCAACGTTTGGCGCGAACGCTGCGGTCTGCGCGGAAGCCGCAAAAGGTTGAATGAGAAGCGAGGCGAGCAGAAAACTCGCCGGCGAAGTTTTAGCAAAGAAGTGGCGCACGATACCTCCCTAGGACCCTCTGGTGTTGGAAAACGCACTGGCGGCGCCCTTCGTTTCCTGGTATCATGCT
>CAZRQS010000284.1:0-2530 GCA_964602255.1 uncultured bacterium
CGCGCAGCGTGATGATGCGCATCAAATACAACATCGCCGAACTGCAAGCCTCGCCCGACTATATGCCGCGTCTGATAGACGATCGCGTGGGATATTTTGAAGACGTGCACGCTGATTTCGCGCGCGAGAAGCGCTACGATCCGTTCGAGCACTTCGTCGTGCGCTGGAATATCAAGCCGTCGGATCCCAGCAAGCCCGTATCCCCGGCGAAAAACCCGATCGTCTTTACGCTCAGCAACACGATACCGGTTGAGTACCGTCCGGCAATTCGCGAGGCAATTCTTGCATGGAATAAGGCTTTCGAGCGAATCGGCGTGAGCAACGTCACGCAAGTGCAGGACCAGCCGGACGACCCCAACTTCGATCCCGACGACATACGCTTCAACGTCGTGCGGTGGCTAACCGAGACGAACGGCAACGGTTTTGCCGAAGCGCAGCTGTTGTGGAATCCGCGCACAGGAGAAGTCTTCCACACGGGAATTCTCATCGACCACGATATGATGTCGTACGGGAAGGGTGAGTACGAAGACGAAGTCGCTACAGCGTCTTCCACAGAACGCCGTTCGTTTTCACTCATGGAAGCGCGCGGTACCAGCCAAATGCATCACGAGTTCGCAATGGGCGCGGTCGCGCTGCGCCTCATGTACGGGAGCGAGCCGTCATCGCAGTATCTCCATGATTTCCTTAAAGCCGTCGTTATGCACGAAACCGGGCACGATTTCGGTTTGCAGCACAATTTCATTGGACATATGGCGTACACACAGGCCCAGCTGCGCGATCCGAGTTTTACGTCGCGGTATGGTGTCGCAAGTTCGGTGATGGAATACGCTCCGCTGAATCTATGGCCGAAGGGCACACGGCAGGGCAGCTACTGGCAGACGGTGCTGGGTCCATATGATTACTACGCAATTCACTGGGGTTACGCGCCCGTTCCCGGTGCAAGAACGCCGCAGGACGAGCAGCCGGTGCTCAGCCGATGGGCATCGCAGTGGACCGACCCGCGTTACCGCTTTGCTTCCGATGAAGATGTCGATTGGGTTAGCGGCCACGCCGTCGACCCGCGCGTCGAGCACTTCATGCTCACCAGCGACCCAATAGCGTGGTGCGGCATGCGGATGAAGATGTTTCGCGGGTTGATGGACAACCTCGACCGCCGCTTCCCGCGCACCGAAGAACCGTACGAGAGCGAGCGTGAATCGTTCGGAACGCTGCTCGGCGCGTACAATCAATGCTCGACCGTCATGGCGCATTTCATCGGCGGCGAAGCGCTCTCACGCGCACGGCGCGGCGACCCCCACGCCCCGATGCCCCTCACACCGCTAGCGCGAAAGGAAGAACAGCGCGCCTACGCGGCGCTCGACCAGTATCTCTTCTCCGATAACGCGTGGCATTTCTCGCCGGCGACGCTGCGCCGCTTGGTGTACGTCGAGCACTCGCCGTTCGTGAATTTCGGATACGATCCGCCGGCAAGGCACGATATTTCCGTTATGGAGCAAGCTGCGCGCTTTCAAAACCGTGCGCTTGCGTACATGTTTGCGCCGCTAACGCTGCAGCGCATCGACGAGCTGCCGCAGAAAGCCAAGCCGGGGCAAACAATGACGCTCGCCGACCTCTTTGCGTGGACGCAGCACAGCATTTACGGCGATATAGGCCGCACGACATCGAGCAGCGTCATTCATCGGAATCTGCAACGCCGGTACGCAAACCTTCTGAGCACGCTCGTCCTCGCGCCGCCGAAGGGCACCCCATGGGACGCGCAGGCGTTCGCACGCTATGAACTACGCGATCTCAGTGGCAAGCTCGGGACGGCGTTGAAAGGCCGTAACCTGGAACTAGAAACGCGCGTACACTACGAGGCTTTGCGGGCCGGCCTTACGCGCGCATTGGAAGCTCGAAGCGTGATACCCGCCGGATGATTATAGTCACACGAGGTTAGAAAGGGCGCAACCCGCCCGATCTTATTTGCATTTGTCTCCGTAAACCATAAGGCCTTGTCACTCGCGGCGGCGATGCCACCGAGGCCCGCGTTCGCGGTGGGCACGCGGTAAGAGATGAAGGTTCCGTTCAACCTCAAACGTCCGATCCTTTGCGTTTTGTGCCGTGAACCAAAGGGCGCGGTTACGTCCGCTCGTGAGATCGCTAATAGTTCCGTCGCAAATGCCGCCGGCAAAGCATAAGATCGCGTAATTCTTTTCGTTGTGACATCCATGCGAACAATCTTTACCGTGGAAGACGTGGGTGTGTAATCGATTGCGTAGACTGCTCCATCGGAGCCGGCTGGCGGTTAAACCGGCGCCGCCGTGTTGTATTGTCCTGCGCTGCAGGCGCATATCGTCATGGTCAATAAAGCGTATAAAGGGCGTCCAACAAGCCGTCGCAGCCTCATAATGCGCCGATTCTAGCTCCACGTGGAGAAGAGCGGGTTGGCAACTGCTGCACGTTTTGTAGCCATCTCTTGTCGAGCATGGGCATCTATACCGCTGTTGTGAGTGCCACCCGTACGACATGCGGGCATGCGATGCTGTGGTCG
>CAZRQS010000285.1:0-2516 GCA_964602255.1 uncultured bacterium
ATGGCTTGCGCTGCGAAGGTTTGATCGAGATAGAGCGCACCGTCACCGCTGCCCGGGCCGTTCGGATCGAGATTCGGAAGTGCGGTCGGGTTCGCTTTGATCTGCGAGACCAAGCCGAAGAAACCGCTCTCCGTAAGGAAGCCGCCGTTGCCTTTTGTGTACGTTGCCGAAACATACGCGGCGATCTGTCCGGCTGCGGCCGGCGGTACGCCGAGTGCTTGCAGATCGGCCGAGAGTTTTGTTTGCGGGAAGAACTGCGGAACTGGAATCTCGCCCGTCGATGGATTGCCCAGGATGTCCGGAAGATTTCCAACGACAACTTTTGAGCCCGATTTTTCGAGCGTCGTGATGATGTTCGTCAGATCCGTTGCGAACTGTGTCGGTGAATCGGTAATCGGCGATTGGCCGTGCGAGAAGATGAACTTCAGCAAGTCGTTCGCGCCGAGCCAAACCGTCGTGAGTTTCGGTGCGAGCGATACTGCCGCGCTAAGCTGCGTCGCTTGTCCGGCGCCGAGCGTTTGTTGGAATTGTCCGAGGACCGGATAGAACATTTCGCTTTCGGCTTGAACCAGCGATTGCAAACCGCCCGACGTGATGTCGCCGGGAATGGTGACATATCCGCAGTTCGGTGTCGTCGGCGGGCCGGTTAGGGGCGCGGTCATGCTGACCGCTTCGTGCATCGTAATGCCCGGTATACCGAGATTTGCAATGGGACCGCCCGCGTTCACGCGCGTGCTGGGCCAGCCCGATGCCGAATACGCTTGTAAATTGAAGCTGTCGCACGATGAATGCGTCGGTGCGAACGGCGGTGACACCGCCGATACGACCAGCTGTCCGGCAAGGCCGGGAGCTCTGATAAGCGGCAACGGCGACGTGATGGCGCCGAGCGCCGTGTCAGTGTTCCACTTACCGATGGCCGGATCGAGTGTGATGTTGTTCATCTGCGCGTACATGAGCGCCCAGAAGCCCATCGTCTGTCCCGGTGGAACCAGGCCGTTCGGCAATCCGGAAACCGGACTCGTCGTAACGACCCCCAGTAATCCGCTAGCCTGCTGTCCGAACGTCAAACTATCGCCGACGCCGACGAAGTTTTGTTGCGTCAGTCCGGCGTTCGCCGGCAACGGGTTCAAAAGCGTCGGCGTCGGAGGGTTGCTCGTGGTCGTGCAAGCCGAAAGAGCGATGAGCGCGAGCGTCGCCAGCGGGCGATGAAATGATTTCAACATTTTCGTGAACCCCGTCTCCTAGAATTGGATGACGCTCGGCGAACCGATGCCGAACTGGACTTGAAGCTGCGTTGCTTTGAGACCGCCCACCTGCGGAAGCGTGTTGGCGGTACACGGCAATGCTAGGCAGTTCAATTGCTTGACGCCGTACGGACTATAGTTCGTAGGGCTTCCGCTGTTAAGGACGACCTGCACGAAACCGATCTTCCCGACGTTTTGCGAAACACCCAAGAAGTACGCTGCTAAGTGCTGTGCGTACGGATCTGCGGGCAAGTAGTCACGCGATGACTGCGGTTCGAAAAAGATTTTCGTGCTCGGAGTTGCCGCGTATTCCAAGTACAGAATTTGATAGATTTGCGCGTGATTCTGTTGATTGAGTCCCGCGGTGTGCACGAGCCACGTCGGCGCGGCTGTAAACGTTCCGAACATTCTGGGCGTTTTGAGGAACGGCAGCGTAACTGCCAGCGAATACAGCTGCGTGGTGCGAGTGCTGATGCCGAAGTGCGGCACGCCGTTCAGATCGACAAAGGGAACGACGTCGCCATTACCGTGCGAGGCGTTGACGCTCGACCAGCGCGAGACGTACGTCGGCGTGAGCACGATCGGAACGTTATGCCCTGCGACCTTGCCGAGGTTGAACAAATTTTCGAACAGGAACAGCGCGAAGCGATCCTTCGTCGTAACGTCAATCGGCGAAGTGATGCCGGCGCACGTCGGAGAGCTGTTGCCGCTCAAATCGACGCAGCTCGGGTTCACGCCGGGAGTCGGCGGGAATCCGGCAGGCAAATACAGCGGCACTTGGCCACTGTTGAATCCCACCGGATAATGCTGCAACTCGTAGTACTGCGCGACGAGCCGCATTCTCGGAGTGAAACCGTAGCCGACGACGGCATCCATGCCGCCTTGCATCCACTTCTTGCCATACGTTCCGATGTTGCCGAACGGATACGCAACCGAGCCGTCGAGCATGTACGTGAAGCCTGTCGGAAGGCCGACAGCCGGTCCGACGGGTGGCTGAGTTACCGGGGGAACCTGTGAGACGGTGCCATCGGGCAAGTGAATCACCTGAAGCGCTGCGGGCCCTTTTGCCGCCGGAGCGTTCATGGCGTTTTTGATTGCGACGTTGGCACCTTGTACCGCGGCCCCGAACGGGCCGGTCGTATCCGCGAGCGCAGGTGCGCTGATGAAAGACAATGCCATCAGCAAGCTCGTGGAGGTACGAAGAATCGTACGAACCATAGTCATCTCCAAAACAAAGGCTATTAAATTTAATAGCCCGAGGTTGGAGCAAAG
>CAZRQS010000286.1:0-2464 GCA_964602255.1 uncultured bacterium
GGGTGCAGGATAACGTCCTGTCGGGGCGACTCGAAGGAAAGTGCCACAGAAACATACCGCCCGATTGGTGTACTGCCAATTGAGGTAAGGGCGAAATCGTGAGGTAAGAGCTCACGGAGCTGCACGGTGACGTGCGCTCGGGTAAACCCCACCTGAAGCAAGACCGCTCGATTCCTTTCGCAAGCCTGTCATCCTGAGCTTGTCGAAGGGCGGACTGCCCGTCCGAACGAGCAAAGTCGCATCGAGGTGCGCGGTAACGCGCGCCCCAGAGAGATGGCCGTCACCCGTTCGCGGGTACAGAATCCGGCTTACAGGCGTGCTCCGCTATTCATCTATAAGTACACGGTCATGAAACCGGCGGTCTGGCGAGTCGTCGCGCTTTCACTCATCGCATCCGCGATCGCGTTTGCGTGCTATCAAACGACACTCCCGGCGCAAGAAGATTTCGGACTTCATTTCATCGTCCCGGTCGGTGCGCCGGGAACCATTAAAGTCACGGAAGTCGATCCGGGCTCGCCGGCGGCCAAAGTCGGCATACGTCCCGGCGACATCGTTTCATACGGGAACACACTGCGGGACCGCGCGCGGATACTTTACGCTACTGCGGGATCGCGCGTCATCGTTACAGTGAACGGCAGCCGCGCGGTTCCGTTGACAGCGCGCCGAATAGACCGTGCTGAATTTGTTTGGGTGCCGCTCATCATTCGGCTGGCGTTTCTACTCGTCGCAGCGTTGTTGGCGTGGCGACGTCCCGAAGATCCGGCTGCGCGTTCACTCGTGGCCTTCTTATGGTGTTACGGACTTGCAATCTCTCTAGGCAAAGGCATTCTTCCCTCGCCTCTTCTGTCGCTAATCGTTCTGCAGATTGCAAACCTCGTCTTGTTCCTATTGGGAACGGCTGCCGCAGCAGCATTCGCGGCAAAGTTTCCATCCGGAACAGCAAAGCCAACGCCCCGAAAGCTTTCAACGTTTGCGCAAATCCTTGCGGTTCTCACCGCCTTCGCCGTCGTCGGAACCGAGTGGGTGCCGCGTGATGCGAACACGTTGTCGTTGCTGGCAGCAGGTTTTCTGCTGGCATTTATTCTTCTCGGTGTCCTTGTATTGGCTACACTTATAGTTGCCTACATGCAAGGCGTCCCTTCCGAACGTGAGCGGCGGCGATGGGTGTTTCTCATGCTTGCCCTCGGTCTTGCTGGACCACTCGTCGAAGTCATCGTGACCGCTGTGTTCGGTTACCAGCAGCTGGTCGACGATTTAATGCTTATCCCGCTCGGATTGTTACCGATCGGCCTTGCTTACGTCATCCTGCGTCACCGAGTCATCGACATTGGGTTCGTCATCAATCGTGCCGTCGTGTACACCGCCGTGTCGATTATCATCGTCGCGGTTTTCGTGATCGTCGAAACGCTGCTCAGTAAATATGTCGAGCAAACCAGTCACGCCGGAAGCGTCGCCGTGCAGCTCGTGGTTGCACTCGTCCTGGGCTTTTCGGTACGCGCAATTCACACGCGCGTGGATCGTTTTGTCGACGCGCTCTTGTTTCGAGAGCGTCACCTCGCGGAAGCCGCGATCAGACTGTTAGCACTCGATGCGGCATACATCACCGATGCAGGCGTACTGCTCTCGCGCTGCGTCAAAACCGTCCAGTGCTACACCCACGCTCGCGCCGCCGGCGTATGGATTTCGCAATCTCCGACATATCACCCGGCGCACACGACCTTCAAAGGCGCAATCGACGTCGATGAAAACGACACGGCCGTCGTGGCGATGCGCGCGCGCCGCGTTGTCGTAGAGTTGCGCGAAACCGACTCGGCGTTACCCGGAGTGCTGGCGTTTCCAATGATCGTCCGTGGCGAGCTGCTGGGCATACTCGTATGCGGCGCAAAGACCGATGATGAAGCCTATGACCCCGATGAGCGGGATGCGCTTGCCGCCCTGGCCGTCAGCGTTGGGCACGCCCTCGACGCGATCGAGATTCGGGATCTGCGCCGGCGGCTGGAGGAGCTGAGCCGCTCGCAAAGCCCGCGCGTTGATGCAACCGACGGGGGCTCGAGCGCGTTCTAGCCGAAGGAATGAGTATGAGCGAGCAACGTTTTATCCCGGAGATGACTGTCGACCAAGCCTTCAAGCTGCACGCCGGAGCGCGCCGCGTCTTTGCGCGCTTCCATTTGGGCGGCTGCTCGAACTGCGCCATTAGCGAGTCGCATACCATCGGTGCTATCAGTGAAGATTACGGCATTCCGCTGCCGATGTTGCTCGACAGCTTGAATGCCCTCTGGGATTCGGGTTCTTTGGCCGTGGGCGACAAGGTGCGCATCCCGGACGAGATCCGCTCGAAGATCCCGCAGCTGGCCAATGTGCCTGAGACCGGCGAGATTAAGAGCGTCGATGCGGGCGCCTACACCGCAGAATTCGGCGACGTACGCCTGCAAGGTCTGGCCGAGGACTTCATTCCCGTTCAAGC
>CAZRQS010000287.1:0-2461 GCA_964602255.1 uncultured bacterium
GTCGCCCGATGAATAACATTAGCCACTAGCGGACTCGGTGGTGGAACCAGGATAGAGCGGGGGCGGCGGTACCCTTGAGTGCATGAGCCACCATCACGCACACCCCTACCTCGTCCAGGACATCGCCTTCGTGGTGTCGCTGGTCCCCGGAATCGCGCTGTTCCTGTTCGTCTGGGCGAGCGACGTTCTAGAGCGCCTGCGCCGCAAGGCCGCCGTGGCGGTACGGATATGAACGCGCCTGCGCAAGCCGCCCCGCCGCAGACGGATCCATACGCCGTTTTCGCCCGTGCCCGCGCAGTGTGGGCTGCGCAGCGATACCCGGCGCATCTTTCGTACACGGTTGCCGTCGCGGTGACCGAACGCGGCGTCGACAAATCGAAGCACTACCACCTCACGTATGACGCGCAAAGCGACATCATCAACGTGAACGCCGTCAGCGACGAAGAACTTGCCGCTCCCGTGCAAGCGCGCGGCTTTACGATTCACTTGCAGCCGCGGCGCCAAGGCCGCGTGCTTTTTGATAAGAAAGTCGGCAATCCGGGCGAAGCCGTGGATTACCTCGGCATTCCAAGAGTTGCGCCGACGTACTCGTTCGGCATGAGCAAGCACGCGCGTGAGGACGGGCGAAACGACGAAGCGCTCATCAACGATATCCGCAGTGAATTCAACGATCCGATGCCTGCCGTGAAGACTCAACAACTCGAGGCGAACGGCAAACTCAAAGCGATCGCCGTAGTCACCTCACGCGCGCAAACCTACACGATCCGCCTGGCCGGAATCGACGCCATCGACGGTCACGACTGTTACCACTTGGCGATGCAACCGGTACGGAATTCGCGCGACCTTCGCCTTCGTGAGGTTTGGGTTGATATGCAAACGTTTGCAACGCGCCGGCTCGTCAACGCGGGCAATTTTACGGGATCGAACGTTCCATGGCTCATTACGTTCGATGACGCATACGGTGCGCTCTACATCGCATCCGAAACCGCGCTGTTGCCGATCGCCGTGGGCGAACACCGTTACGAGCACGCTTCCATCTCGTTCGAGTCGATTTCGCAAACGACGAGAACCGATAGAATCGGCAGCTGGTTCGTTACATCGGAGAACGTCATGACCGAACCAGGGTCGGATCGCCACCGTTGATGGTGTAATATGGTGGTGTGGCAGTCGTTCTTGCGCTGGACCAAGGAACTACCAGTTCGCGTGCCATCGTGTTCGATCACGATGGCCGCGTGCTTGCTCTAGAACAACGTGAGTTTACGCAGCAGTTTCCGCAGCCGGGCTGGGTCGAGCACGATCCCGAAGACATTTGGGAATCGCAGTATCAAACCGCACAAGAGGCGCTGCGCAGGGCCGGCGTAACCGCTCGCGACATCGCCGCGATCGGCATCACCAATCAACGTGAAACAACGCTGCTGTGGGATCGCCGCACAAGTGCACCGCTTTCCAACGCGATCGTTTGGCAAGACCGCCGTACCGCCGCGATGTGCGACGACCTGCGATCGCGCGGCTTAGGAGATGCGGTCACAGTACAAACCGGTCTCATCATCGACCCATATTTTTCCGCAACCAAACTGGCCTGGCTGCTGCAGAATGTCGATGGCGCCCGCGAACGGGCGCAGCGCGGTGAACTCGCGTTCGGTACTGTCGATACGTGGCTCATTTGGAAACTAACGGGCGGCGCGCGTCATGTGACGGACGTCACGAACGCATCCCGCACGATGCTCTTCGACATTCATCGATTGACATGGAGCGACGAGCTGCTGGCGGCACTCGACATCCCCGCATCGCTACTTCCACAGGTTCTTCCGTGCGCCGCTGATTTCGGAACGACGGAGCGCGCTCTGTTTGGCGAATCCTTGCACATTTGCGGTGTTGCCGGCGATCAGCAAGCCGCACTCTTCGGTCAAGCCGGCTTTACGCGCGGACGTGCCAAAAACACGTATGGTACAGGATCCTTTCTCATGCTCAACACGGGTGACCGTCCGGTACGTAGCGCAGCTGGTTTGCTCACGACCGTCGCATTTGGACTTGAACCGGGCCGCGTGAGTTATGCGCTGGAGGGTTCGGTTTTCGTTACCGGCGCAGCAATTCAATGGCTGCGCGACGGCCTGCAGATCATCGAACACACTCCGGACGTCGAGGCGTTGGCGCGTGAAGTGCACGACAACGGCGGCGTCTATTTCGTTCCTGCGTTCACGGGCCTTGGCGCCCCGTATTGGGATCCGAACGCACGCGGAACCATTCTCGGTGTTACGCGGGGCACGACGCGCGCACATATCGCTCGCGCGGCGCTCGAATCCGTCGCGCTACAGAGTGCCGACGTCATCACCGCAATGGAACGCGACGCGGGGACCGAGCTCACGGAGCTGCGCGTCGACGGCGGCGGTTCCGCAAATGCGCTGTCCATGCAATTCCAAGCCGACGTGCTCGGCGTTCCGGTCGTTCGTCCGCGCGTAAG
>CAZRQS010000288.1:0-2439 GCA_964602255.1 uncultured bacterium
AAGCCGTCCCTAAGCAAACTGGGTTGCGTGGAGTCTCGCATACGCGCCACCCTGGGCTAAGAGCTTCTCGTGGGAGCCCATCTCGACGACGCGGCCCGCTTCGATATAGAGGATGGTGTTGGCGCGGCGGATCGTGGAGAGCCGGTGGGCGATGATGAGCGTGGTGCGGCCGGGCAGAAGGCGATCCAAGGCCTGCTCGATGAGGGCCTCCGAGTGGCTGTCCAGCGCACTTGTGGCTTCATCTAGGATCAGGATTCGCGGGTCGCGCAGGATGGCGCGCGCGATTGCGACGCGCTGCCGTTGTCCGCCCGAAAGGCGCAGTCCGCGCTCGCCTACCTCGGTCGCGTACCCGTCGGGGAAGCCGAGGATAAACTCTTCCGCATTCGCTTCTCGAGCGGCGGCGCGCACATCTTCGTCGGTTGCGTCCAAGCGTCCATAGCGGATGTTCTCCGCAATCGTGCCGCGGAAAAGCTGCGCCTCTTGCGGTACGATACCGATCGCCGCTCGCAGATCGGCGAGCCGCACGTCGGCTAGATCCGCGCCGTCGACGGTGATGCGCCCGCGCTGCGGCTCGTAGAAGCGCGGCACCAAATTTACGATGGTCGTCTTGCCGGCACCCGATGGACCGACGAGCGCGACGATCTCTCCAGCTTGAATCTGCACGGTAAAGTCGTCGAGCACCGGAGCTTCATCGTCGGCGTACGCAAAGCGTACGTGCTCGAAGGCGATCTCGCCGCGAACCCTCTTCAACACGATCGCTCCCGGTTTATCGGCGCGCTCCACGGGAAGGTCCAGAATCTCGTACACGCGTCCTGCGCCGACGACAGCTTTGGTGAGCTCACCGACGAACGCGGCAAAACGGTTCATCGGATTGATGAGATTGGCCAGCAATCCCCAATACATGAAAAGCCCACCAACGTCCAAGCGATGAACGACGACCTCGCGCGTCGAGAGCCAGATGATCGCGACAATCGCACTCGACATGAGGACCGACAGAACCAGCGGCTGCGTCTGGATGAACTGCGTGAGCTTCATGTACGTGCCGAAATACTCGTCGTTGCGGCTGCGGAACCGCGCCGATTCATACTCTTCGCGCCCGAAGGCTTTGATGATGCGCTGCCCCGTGAGCGCTTCGGTCAGCGTCGACGAGAGATCTGCAATGCGCTGCTGCGATCCGACGGTGCTGGTCGATATCAACCGCTGAAAGCGTGAAACGGTGAGTGAGATAATTGGGGCAACGACGATGAGCGAGCACGTCAATAGCCAGTCGAGCTTCACCATGAAGACGAACGAGGACAGAAACGTCACGCTGTTCGTGAGCAACTGCGGAAGCGACGTGCTCACGGCATCGGTCATGATCTGCAGGTCGCTATTGAAGCGCGCGATCAGGTCGCCCGGGCGCCACCTTGCAAACTCGCCGAGTGGCAGGCGCAAGATGCGTTCGAAGAGGTGCGCGCGCATCTTTGCGACCAGATGCTGCCCGCTCCATGCGGTCAAATAGTTTTGGCCATATGTTGCAAGCGCGCCCACGATGAGCGAACTGAAAATCAGAACGAGCATCACGTAGAACGCGTGCAGGTCAGGATGTTTCGCCGTGATCACGCGGTTGATGATCTGACCGAAGCCCCATGGCGCGACAAGATTTGTAAGCCCGCCGACGGTGCCGAGAAGAACGGCCAAGGCAAGCTTGGGATAGTACGGACGCGCGTCCCGCGCAAGCCGCGAGACGGTTCTGCCAAAGGTCATCGCTCTCTCGCTTGCCGCCACCTTGCCCTGAAACCTCTTGCTGTCATCCCGGTACATGAGAATGAAAGTTTTCCGGGAGAGATCGATAGTGGACTGTTACTTCCATTCAAACGTTCCGTCCGTTGCACCGTGTGCCGATTGCGGCAAGCCCATCTGCGCCACATGCCGCGACGAGGCCGGAACCTGCCCGAGTTGCCGCCTAGCCGCGAAAATGGATTCCGCCTCAGGGGCCCGTAAAGCGGTCGCCGGTGAAGTACCGCCGCGCTCACAACAATGGTGGCGCGCGCAGAGCCAGCAGCAGCAACAACAACCCGCGCCGCAAGCACGTGCAACGGTAAGCGAACCGATGGATCCGGCGGAATCGCGCGCAATGGTCGCGCTCGGCTATCCGCTGTGGCCGCTCGCACTTCTCGCACTCTTCGATCGCAAACAATCGCGCCGTCTGCGCAAACATGCATATCAAGCGCTTGGATTCAACGTCGGCATGGCCGCGCTTTACGGCTTGCTCTCACTGATCACGACGATTCCGCTTCTCGGCATCAGTGCGTTTCTGATGCTCGTGTTTATTCTGCCGGTCTTTGTCGTCCTCAGCGTGTATTACGGGATCAAAGCGTGGCACGGCGACGACGTGCACGTTCCGATAATCAGCGATTGGCTCGACGATCGCATGCCGGCGTAGCCGTTCGCGGACGC
>CAZRQS010000289.1:0-2419 GCA_964602255.1 uncultured bacterium
TCGTTGTCGAGCAGTTCCGCCGCCGACACGTTGACGTTCATCGGGAATATGCGGCTTCCGTCGTTTGCGCGCTTCCACTGCGCTAGCTGTGAGCACGCCGTGCGAAGAACGAACTTGCCGATGGGAACGGCCAGACCCGTTTGTTCGGCGAGCGGCATGAAGTCGGTCGGACCCATCACGCCTTCCGTAGGATGGTTCCAGCGCAGCAGCGCTTCGCAGCCGACCAGCTCCCCGTCGGCGATAGTGACGATAGGCTGGTAGAGCAAATCGAATTCGCCGTGCTCGAGCGCTAGGCGCAAATCCGTCGTCAGCTGTAAGCGTTTTTCCGCGCGCGCGTGCATCTTCGAGTCGAACACCGCCAGCCTTCCGCCGCCGCCGCCTTTTGCGTAGCGCATCGCGATATCGGCGTCACGCATGACGTCTTCTCCGCGCTGGTATGACGCGGTTGCGAGCGCAATACCGATGCTCGCCGAGACGAAGATGGAACGGCTGCCGAGTATCACGGGTTTCGCGAGCGCGCTGAGCAGCCGCCGCGCAATGAGCTCGACGTGTAAAACGTCCGGAAGCGAGCGCACCAAGACCGCGAACTCGTCGCTGCCCAATCGCGCAACGACATCGGCAGCTTCGATTGCCGCGCGCAGCCGATGGGCGACCTGCGAGATTACAAAATCGCCGGCGTCGTGGCCCAGGCTCTCGTTGATATCTTTAAAACGATCAAGGTCGACGAACAGCAGCGCGAACGAAGAACCGGGCGAATCTTTCAGATGCTCGAACTGCTCGCGTACGCGCTGCTCGAAGAGCGCGCGGTTCGGTAGTCCGCTCAGCGAGTCGTGCGTCATGTCGTGAAGCATGCGACGTTCGCTGCGCTTGAGATCGGTGAGATCGCGGAACATGCAGATCGCAAAGAATGGATTGCCTGCGTCATCGGTCACGAGCGAAACCGTCGAATCGGTCCACGCTTCATGACCTGACGGCGTCATCACGTGCTGCTCGAACTCAAACAGATCGCGCCCGCCGCTCATCAGCTCGTCGAACTCGCTCTGATGCCCTTCGAGAACGCCCGCTGAATTATCGCCGTACACGCTACGGAAGACCGCGTTGGAGTCCAATATGGCACCGTTGCGATCCAGAATCGCGATGCCGAGCGCCGCGCCGTCGAAAACCGCGCGGAACTGCGCTTCGGAAAGCCGCAGTGCGCGCTCCGCATTTTTCCTCGCCAACTCTGCGGCGAGCCGTTCCGATTCTTCTTGCGCCTTCACGAGCGCATTCCGGTCGCGCTGCGCGGTGAACTCCGCCACGACAAGCATGATACCGATGAGCAGTACGGCAGCCAAAAGCACGGCGACGTAGACATAACGGTTCCGAACCACCGCGTAGCCGGAACGAACAGCAAGGAGCCGGTCAAGCAACTTGGTGACGTCGTCGTTCATGGCGATGCTCGAAGCGATTGCCGTGTTCGCGAGGGTGCGGGTCTTTGCCGGATTCCCAGCGGGAGCCTGCGGCATGATCACGTTCGTATTGGCGTAAGTCGCGAAGGCGCGGCCCGCCTCTGTAAACGCCGCACTATCGGCACGATACCGCGCCGCATCCTTTGAACTGCCGAGCTTGTGCTGCGGCAGCTGCGCCAGGATGCTACTCCAATCGTCCGTGTTGAGATCGAAGTTGCCGGCGACGGGATTCATCGAGCTCACGAGACCGGCCAATCGAATGCGATCCGGGATCGGAATGGAGCCGCGTATCTGCGCATTCTCTATGAGCAGATCGCCGTGCCCAACTTCGTTGAGCGTCGATGGCAGCTTGGCAAATGCGATGTCTGCGAAGTCCTGCGCGTAATGGTTGGACTCGTACTCCAAGCCCGACGTGTCTTCAACGTGATAGATGACGTCATAACGAAGCGAATGGGCAAACGTTGTTATGAGCGGTCCGTCATAAACGCGTTTTAGCGAACGAACTTGCGACCAAAGCTTTCGAACGTCGCCCCACTGCGAAAGCACTTCCAGTTGCGCATCGTGCGCCTGGATAAAGTCCGTGCTTCGGGCTATGTCCGCGTCGATTCGCGCGCGCAAGTTCGCGAAAGCCGGCGGGTTTCTCAGGACTTGCGTTTGGAGCCGATACTGCTGGACGTCCAGCAGCAGAGGAAAAATCTGCCGTTGAAGCTGCACCGCTACGCGTTCACGGTTGAGAGCGTCGACGTCTGTGCCGGCTTCCCGGCTAAGCCAAAACGCTTGCCAAACGGCCGCCGCCAACAGCATCGCGGAAATAGCCGTAACAACTAAACCAACGGACACGCGCCAAGAAGGCGCTCCGAAGCGGCGCTCCATTGCGAGGCAAGTTCCCCCTGGTCTCTAGCACTCTTCCCTAGGAGAACCCTGGGAACGCTTGGGCTGTGGAAATATTTGGTTAACGCGCCCTTGTCAAA
>CAZRQS010000290.1:0-2403 GCA_964602255.1 uncultured bacterium
TCGTCATGGGACTGGGCGCCGCAGAGCTCGCAGTGGCGGCGCGCGTCCGGCAAGCCGCATGCGCGTAGCTGCGCTCGTTCCGCTAGGATTCGCAATCGGTGCGGGATTGTGCGCGCTTATCTTACGTCACGCTCCTACCGCGGTAAACGTGGACGTTGCGCAGCCGCTTTCTGTCGTGACGTATTGGCAAGGTTTCGGCGCGCTTATGTGGCTCACGCTGTTTCTTGCAGTAGCCATTGCAAGCGTGGGTTACATCTTTGTGCTGGTGCGCGGCCCGCGCAGCCTCGGCGCAATCGTGGCGCTCAGTGTGCTGGCATGCATGTGCGCCTTAGCGTTCCCTGTCGTTTTTTCGAGCGATGTGTACGCGTATGCCGGATACGGCGACATGGCGTTGCACGGCATAAACCCGTACGCGCATGCAAGCATTACCGTTCGCAGCCCATTGCTCGACGCGATGGTGTGGCAGTGGGGCAATCCGCCGCCGATGTGCGTGTACGGTCCCGCGTTTGTGTGGCTCTCAAAGATTATCGTCGCGTTCTTCTTACCGCTCGGCGTTGCGGCGCCGCTGTGGGCGTTTCGCGTGCTTGCGTGCATTGCGCTGGTTGCATGCGCGCCGCTCGCGTACGTTGCGTTCGCGCCGTTCCCAGAGCCGCGCCGTCTTTTGGCCGCAGCCGGAATTGCGCTCAATCCAATCGCGATTTGGTCATGCGTCGAGGGTCATAACGACGCTATCGTCGTCGCACTGGTTCTCGCCGGTTTTGCATTGGCGGCGCGTTCGCGCACATTCATCGGTGCAACGATAGTAGCGCTCGCAGCGCTCGTGAAAGCGCCCGCAGTCGCGGCAGCCGGCGCATTCGCGCTGCATGCATGGAGACGGCCGCAGCGCGTGGCAGTGCTTAGCGGCGCGGCGCTTGGCACGCTTATCGTTATCGCGGTCGCAGCTCCGCTCGAATACGGCGTCCGTACGAACCTCGCACCCGCCGGGCATTTCTTTCCGCAGTTTTCGTTGCAGTACGCGCTTGCGCTGGTGTTGCCGCTCCCAATCGCCGTGGCGATTGTCGTTGCAGGTTGTGCCGTGCTTGCACTCTTTGGTATACGAAAGCTGTATCTCTCGGATGCGAGCGGCGTGACTGCTATTGCGTTCGCTGCGTGGCTGGCGTTACCTAATCCGTACCCGTGGTACTCGCTGTGGATATTGCCCGTGGCGTTCCTTGCGCGCAGCACGAACGAAATGTGGGCGATTATCGCAGCTTCATTACTGGTCGTATTCCGCTACTACGGTGATGCGACGACGGACCTTTCGCGGGCGCTCAGCATCGCGATTGTCGCGCTGCAGTACGCGCTGCCGATTCTGCTCTTCATGGGTGCACGCATGGGCCGTGCGCGTCACGACCTCCCGGAAATCCGTACACCGGTCCCTGACTTTGCGCCCCCCCATAGTCGGTGACGGTGTCGTAGACGTGCTCTTCGCGAGTCAGCTCGCGATTGACGTCGTTCGTCAACCGGTGAATGCCTTGCTGTAACCGCGCGCGAGCCTGGGTGGCAGAATTGCCGTCGGAACGAACGCTGCCCACGGACGATCGCGCCACGCGCTGCGCGATAATCTGATGGCCGCGCATGTGATCGAGTAATCCCGGGTCCACCGATGTGATGACGGACGGCGTCGTTTCGACGACGCGAAACGAGAGTTTCGAACTCGCGATGTAGCCGTTTGCAGTGTGCTTGACCGTGATTGCGCCGGGAACGGCCCTGATGACGTACACCGGGTGCGCGTTGCACGGCGCGCCCAGCACCGCCGCCAGAAAAACGAAGAGCATCGCTCAGGTATTAAGCGATGCCCGTCGGTTAGTCATTCCGGCAAAAATCAGTTGCTCTTGATCGCGATTTTCTTCGGCTGTGCCTTCGGCAACAGATTCAGGGCGAGTGTAAGCATCCCGTGCTCGACGTTCGCCTCAATCCGCTCCTCGTCCACATCCTCCGGCACGGCGAGGGTCCGCGTGAACGAACGTTTCTCGTTCTTGCCGCGCACGCTCAGCAGCCCGTCTTCGAGGGTGACCTCGATGTCGTCAGGCTTGAAGCCGGCAACGGGAATCTCCACCACATAGCCCGCCTCGGTACGGGTGACCTCGATACCTGAGAAGCCCGTCATGGTCGATGCGAAGTTACGGAAAGGGTCCATACCCCAAAGGTCGCCGAACGGGCGGGGGAGCACGCTGCCGCTGTTTCCGCTCGCCCGTTCGCGGTTCAGAAGACTGCTCATACTGATTCAAAACCTCCCGATACAGGAATTTACAATTCTGGCAGTCCTTTGTCAAGACTGCTAGAATGACGCAACCAGCCGCGTGGGGCCGGGGGTTGCATGTGGCGGTATTATCAGATGGCTGTGACGACAATCGCGACGGG
>CAZRQS010000291.1:0-2363 GCA_964602255.1 uncultured bacterium
ACTCTATTTAGCATGAGCGCGTTCGCCGTGACGGAAATGGTGGAGGCGCTCATGAGTAGCGCCGCCCACTCCGGCGCGAGAAGCACATGCAGCGACGGATACAGAATGCCGCCCGCAACCGGAATGGCGAGCAGGTTGTAGCCGGCGGCCCAATAGAGATTTTGCACGATCTTCGTGCGCACGGCACGCGACAATTGGATCGCAACCGCGACCGATGCGGGATCGTCATTGACGAGCACGACTTCCGCAGTTTCAACTGCGACGTCGGTGCCCGCACCGATCGCCATGCCGACATCTGCTTGCGCGAGTGCGGGCGCGTCGTTTACACCGTCTCCAACCATCGCGACGCGCCGCCCTTGTTGTTGGAGTTTCTTGATTTCGTTCGCCTTATCGGCCGGCAGAACTTCGGCAAGGACGTCGTCGATGCCGAGGACGCGCGCGACGGTCTGCGCTGTGTGGCGGTTGTCGCCCGTAATCATGGCCGTTCGAATGCCCATGCTGCGCAGCTCGGCAATCGCTCCGGCAGCTGTCGGCCGAATCGTGTCCGCGACGCCGACGATGCCGGCGAGCGCTCCATCGACGACCACGAACATCGGTGTCTTTGCGTTCTCCGCGAGCTGCGCCGCGCGCGCTTGTGCATCGGCCGGAATCGCGATTCGTTGTTGCTGCAGCAGCGTGGCGTTTCCGACGAAGACGTTTTTTTCGTCAACCGTCGCTCGAACACCGAGTCCGGGCAGCGCCTCAAAGCTGGTGGGCTCGGGCAAAGCGATCCGACGCGCCTGCACGCCCGCGACGATCGCCTGCGCGAGCGGATGCTCGGATTTCGAATCGGCCGCTGCCGCGAAGCGCGCAAGTTGCTCTTCTGTGAACGGAACTTGCGGCAGCAGGTCCGTCAAACTTGGTTTTCCGGCCGTGAGCGTTCCGGTCTTGTCGAAGACGACGTTATCGATCTTCGCGGTCGCCTCCAGTGCGGTCGCGTTCTTGAAAAGCACACCGTCACGCGCACCTTTCCCGACCCCAACGGTGATGGCGGTCGGCGTCGCAAGCGCGAGCGCGTCCGGGCAGGCGATGACGATCGTGGAAACGGCTGCCGTAATCGCGAATAGCACGCCGGAACCCGAAAGATACCAGACGAGAAACGCGATGACGCCTGACGCGATCGCGGCGAAGACCAAGTACTTACCGGCGAGGTCGGCCATCTCTTGAGCCGGTGCTTTCGAAGCCTGCGCGTCGCGGACCAGGCTGACAATACGTGAAAGCGCTGTGTCGGCGCCGACGGCCTGCGCGGTGAAGACAAAGCTGCCGGTTTGATTCACGGTGCCGCCGATTACCTTCGCGCCAGGCTTTTTCTCAACGGGAATCGGTTCACCGCTGATCATCGACTCATCGACGAAGCTCTCGCCGCTGATCACGACGCCGTCGACCGGTACGCGGTCTCCGGGTCGTACGACAACGTCGTCGCCGACGACGACTTGCTCGAGTGGAATCTCGGCCTCCACCCCATCGCGCCGTACGCGGGCGGTTGGCGGAGCAAGATTCAAAAGCGCTTCGACGGCGCGGCCGGTGGCAAAACGGCTGCGCATCTCCAGCCAGTGGCCGACGAGCGAGAACGTCGTGAGCATCGCGGCCGCGTCATAAAATACGTCGCCATGCGTCACAAAGGTCGCAACGATGGAATACACATAGCTTACGAGGATGCCGAGCGCGATGAGCGTCATCATGTTTGCTTCGCGGCGCAACAGCGCGCTCCACGCGCTCGATAAAAACACCCAGCCGCCCCACAGCACGATCGGAGTCGCGAGGATGAATCCAACAATCGATGACGAGATGCCGAATGGGAGCGTCCCTCGGAATCCCAACGCGTGCCCGATGGAAGAGTAGAGCACGATCGGAATCGTCAGCACCGCCGAAACGATTGCCTTGCGCAGCATGTCATCGATCATTGCCGCGGAGTGTCCCTCGTGTGTGTGCGCTTCAGGCTTCGCTTCCTCAGGTTCGCACGTGCAACGGAAGCCGTCGCGCTGAATCCGGTCGACCAATTGCTTCGGCGTGACATCCGAAGGATTGTACGCGACCTCGAGATCGTTCTTTGTACGGTCGATACCGACATCGCGAACGCCCTCTATATTGCGCACCGCCTTTTCCAGCCAGTCGTAATCGAGGGCTGAACAACACGTCTCGATGCCAACGACAGTGGTAGCGGTGCTGTCGTGAGCTCGGGCGATATTCGCGACGCTCATGCCATTGTTGTATCAGCCACGGAGGCCCATCGTCGAGACCACGGCGCGGGGCAAGTCGAGCGTGCTAGCGCCGCGTAACTCGTTTCTCCTGACAGACATTCCAACGTCGGCAGAACCAGAGCA
>CAZRQS010000292.1:0-2356 GCA_964602255.1 uncultured bacterium
GGTGACAATGGCGAGTGGCGCCAATCGTCGTGGTGACAATGCTCCGGGGGCCGTGATATACTCTGGCGGTTGTCACTATCTCGCCCCACATGGATGAGGGGCGTTATGGCCTCATTAGCGACCGGTGCCAGGACGGCGGCCGGCCGAGGTCCAGAAAGGATTAAACCTTGTCAGTCATTTCTATGCGCGCCCTGCTCGAGGCGGGCGTCCACTTCGGCCACCAGACCCGGCGCTGGAACCCGAAGATGAAGCCGTACATCTTTCAAGAGCGTAACGGCATCTACATTATCGACCTCGCTATGACCGTGCAGAAACTGCGCGAGACCTACGAAGCGGTCAAGCAGATGTCGCGCGAGGGCAAAGTCGTCCTCTTCGTCGGGACCAAGAAGCAGGCTCAGGACGTAGTTAAGGAAGAGGCGGAGCGCGCCGGCACGTTCTACGTGAACCAGCGCTGGCTCGGCGGCACGCTGACCAACTTCGCCACGATTCAGAAGCGCATCGCGCGCCTTCGTGAACTCGAAAACATGAAGCAGCAAGGCGACTTCGACCGGCTTCCCAAGAAAGAAGTAGCCAAGCTCTCCGACGAGATGGCCAAGCTCGAGCGCTTCCTCGGCGGCATCAAAGACATGCACCGCCTGCCGGACGCCGTCTTCATCGTCGACCCGAAGAAGGAACGCATCGCGGTCCAAGAGGCCCGCAAGCTGAAGATTCCGATCATCGCGGTCATCGACACCAACTGCGATCCGGATGAGATCGATTATCCGATTCCCGGCAACGATGACGCCATCCGTGCGGTTAAACTGATGGTCTCGAAAATCGCCGACGCGATTATCGAAGGCCGGACGGAAACCGAGAGCTCGGCCGAGGTCGCCGCATACGAAGATACCGCCGACTACGAGGCCTACACGCAGCCGGCGGAAGAGCCGGTGACCACCCTAGCCGAGGCCGAAGCCGGAGCTTAACCTGCGCACGGGCGCCTGCAAAGGCTGCCGCAACGCTATGGCAAAAGAGAGGCCCCTACCAGGCCTCTCTTTTGCGAGAATTCGAACCTTTCAAAGAAAACTGGAGTAAACGTGTCTACCGCGACCTATCAACCAAAAGCCGAAGAAGTCAAAAAACTGCGCGAACTCACCGACGCGCCGATGATGGATTGCAAAAAAGCCCTCGTCGAAGCCGGCGGCGACCTGGAGAAGGCGAAGACCGTGCTCCAAGAGCGCGGTGCCGCGCAAGCGCAAAAGAAGGCCGAACGTTCCGCCAACGAGGGTCTCGTTGCCAGCTATATCCATGCAGGCGGTAAGATCGGCGTGCTCGTCGAGGTCAACAGTGAGACCGACTTCGTTGCGCGCAATCCAAAGTTCGGCGAACTCACGCGCGATATCGCGATGCACGTCGCAGCGATGTCTCCGCAGTACGTCGACCGCGAGAGCGTGCCGGCGGACGTCGTCGAGAAAGTGCGCGCGGAACTCGCCGCAAGCGTTCCAGCCGGCAAACCGGCCGACGTAGCGCAGAAGATTGTCGAGGGCAAGCTCAACAAGTGGTTTGGAGAGCACGTCCTTCTGGATCAGCCGTTCGTGAAGGATGACTCGATCAGCGTCGCCGACCTCATCAACAGCGTCGTCGGCGTCCTTGGCGAAAACATCAAGGTCCGCCGCTTCACCAAGTACGTCCTGGGAGACTAGTAAGGTCTTGCAAACCCCGCAACCGCAACCGAAATACCGTCGCGTTCTGCTCAAAATCTCCGGAGAGGCGTTCTCCGGCACGGAGACCGGCGTCGACGTGCACACCACCGAAAGCATGGCGCGCCAAATCGCAGAGGTTCATCACGACGGTGTCTCGGTTGCGGTTGTCGTCGGCGGCGGAAATATCTGGCGCGGCAAAGTGCACGAAGATGCGGGGATGGATCGCGCGACCGCCGATTACATGGGCATGCTCGCGACCGTCATCAACGCGCTCGCGCTGCAAGATGCGCTCGAACGCATGGGCGTGCCGTCACGCGTGCAAACCGCCATCGCGATGCATCAAATCGCGGAGCCGTACATTCGCCGCCGCGCAATCCGGCACTTAGAGAAGGGCCGAGTCGTTATTTTTGCGGCCGGCACCGGCAACCCGTATTTCACAACGGATACGACCGCCGCACTGCGCGCTGTAGAAGTCGGCGCCGAAGCGATTCTCAAGGCGACGAAAGTGGACGGCATCTACACGGCCGATCCAAAGAAACATCCGGATGCGACGCGCTTCGAGCAGTTGGCGTATCTCGAAGTGCTTCAGCGCGGCTTGGAAGTGATGGACAACACAGCGCTCACGCTGTGCATGGACAACAATTTACCGATCGTCGTTTTCGACATGGCCACGCCGG
>CAZRQS010000293.1:0-2352 GCA_964602255.1 uncultured bacterium
CTTCGGACGTCCGGATTTGGACCTGCCGTGGGAGCGCCTGGACAAAGTTGAAGCCCTGCGCGCTGCCGCAGGCGCCGACACCCTCAAAGTGCCGAACTTTACCTAAGTTCCACTGCGAAAAAAATAAGAGGCCCCGCGAACGCGCGGGGCCTCTTTCACGTTCTATGGTGTAGATATCATGGGTACCATGGGACCGACTACCCGGTAAAAGGAGACTACATGAACCTTCGAAGCAGAATCCCGGCGCTCGCCATGCTGCTGGCATTCGTCGTGCCGGTCGCAGCGCTCGCGCAAACGGTGACGCTGCAGCAAGGCCAGGTCGTAAACGTGCAGATGCAGGATTCGATCGATTCCGGCACCGCATACGCCGGCGAACATTTCACGGCACGCGCGGTGGCGCCGTATCCAAACGACGACGCGACGTTTGCGAACGCCATCATCAACGGCACCGTCGTCAAGGTCGTTCAAGCCGGACAGGGCCGTAATGCCGAACTCCACTTTGCGTGGGATTCGATAACGCTGCAAAACGGCGCGAGCTACCCGATTAACGCCGTGATGACGCAGGGCGGACCGCAGGGACAGAACCGTAACGGTGGACACGTTGCGCTCACGACGATTGGCGGCATGATCGCCGGCAATATTCTCGGCAAAACGATCTTCCACACGAACGCCGGTGGCGCCATCGGTGCGGCCTCAGGCTTCCTGGTTGGCTACAACAAGAAGTCCAACGTCGCGATGAAGCAAGGCACGAACTTCCAGCTCACGCTCACGCGACCGCTGATGGTTCGCCGCCAGGCCGGCCATCCGTACTAACCCGAGTCTTTTCGTTCAAGGGTGGAAGAGCGGCGCCTAATAGGGGCCGCTCTTCCATTCTTTAACGCCGTTCTTCGCGAATCGCCGGGGAGATAACGGCCACAAGCGCAATCGCTAGGTAACCGAACGCCGAGACCGTCATCGCAAAGTGCGGTGAGATATGATCCGCTAGGTAACCGAAAAAGAGTACGCCGGGCGCAATTCCGCATAGCACGAACAGGCGCACGACACCGAAGACGCGACCGACGAGCTCCTCGGGAACGACGCGCAATCGGAATCCGACGATCTGTGCGACCTCGAAGTTCGCACACGCGTTCCCGATCGCCCAGAACACGCCGGCGATCCACATGTTCCTTGTGAGGATAACCGGTAGGAACAGGAACGAGTCGAGCATGAGTGCGACGCACAACGCACGTCCAAACGGCCAACGACCGGCGAATCGACCTGCAAATAGTGAACCGCTAATAGCGCCGATGGCGGAAATGCTCAAGAAGACGCCGACCTGCGGATCCGTGGCATGGAAGCCGCGTTTCAGGAACGGAATCAGAATTGAGTAGCCGCCAAAGCCGATAGCGTTCAGCGCGAAACTTGCGAACGTTTGCGCACGCATGCCACGATCGGCGAACAGTAATGCGAAACTCTGCCGTACGTCCTGCGCGATTTGCCGGATGGTCGGCATGCCCGAAGGCTTGTCGGGACCGAGCGTGGGAATGCGCGCGAGCGAAAGTTGCGAGAGCAAATACGTCGCCGCATTCGCCGTTAGTGCGGGTAGCGGACCAAAGATGCTGAAGATGGCGCCGCCGATTGCGGGTGTAACGAGATTCGAAGTGTTCTCCGCGGCGTTGAGCGCTGCGACGGCCTGCGTTCCGCGCTCGCGTCCCAGCAAAAACGGAATGCTCGAGGCTTGTCCGCCAACGAACAGCGCGGCGCAAAGCGAGATGAGCACCAAGCCGCCGTACAGCATCGGAAGCGTCAGGGCGTGCGTCGCATAAAATACGGCGAAGAGCGCCATGATCGCGCAGCGCATCGCGTCAGCGAAGATCATCAGCCGCCGGCGATCCAGGCGGTCTGCCAGCGAACCGCCGACTAAGCCGAAGAATGCGAAAGGAGCGATCTCGCAAATGTACGAGATGCCTGTGGAGAGTGCCGAACCGGTCAGCTTGTACACAAGCAGCGGCACTGCCAGCGTTCGCAGGCCGTCGCCAATAAGACTCAATGCCTGGCCGGCGTAGTACTGCCGGAAGCTGCGCGAGGCGAAGATGCCGGGTAGTCTTAGCGAAGTTGACGCCACTTTTGCACTCCAAGGGTGACCGTCGACAAGGAGGCCAGACCGGGATAGCCAATTCAGGCGCGTCCCGTTGTCATCCTGAGCTTGTCGAAGGATGAGCCTGTCAAGGACGTTCCGGATTAGCTCAGTTGGTAGAGCAGCTGACTGTTAATCAGCGGGTCGCTGGTTCGAGTCCAGCATCCGGAGCCATGAAACGAAGAGCCCTCGCTAACGCGAGGGCTCTTTGATTTCTCCTCACGCGCCCGGACAGT
>CAZRQS010000294.1:0-2295 GCA_964602255.1 uncultured bacterium
TACCCCCTTGCGGGGACCTACGGTCTTCGGAGCCGTCGGAAATCATATCATCGGCACCTCGTCGAACGCAAGGTGCGACCTACGTCGCAAGAAAGGAGCCGCGCGATGGTGCCGAATCGACGAGCGTTCTTACTCTCCACAGCGGGCGTACTTGCGGGGAGCTTGCTTCCCTCGCCAGCGCCCGCCGCCAATGAGAAAGCGCCGATGTCCGCCACCGATGCCCTCAAGAATCTGATGGACGGAAACGCCCGCTTTGTCGCGGGCCAACCGCGGTCGCGCCCTACTGTGACCCGGGTGCGAGAATTGGCCAGCGGCCAAGCCCCCTTCGCTACCGTACTGGCGTGCGCGGATTCCCGCGTGCCGGTAGAGACGCTCTTCGATCACGAGCCGGGCGACATCTTCGTGGTTAGGCTCGCGGGAAATTTCGTCAGCGACGCCGCGCTCGGATCGATCGAATACGCAACGGCGGTGCTGAAGTCGCCGCTCGTGATGGTGCTTGGCCATACTTCGTGCGGTGCGGTGCAAGCAGCGATGGACCAAGTTTCCGACGGTAAGACGTTCCCCGGTCATATTCAAATGCTGGCGGAAGCCATTGCACCGGCTGCACGCGAGAGCCGACATGAGCCGGGAGACTGGTGGCACAACGCGGTGGTCGCCAACGTTCGGATGGCGACACAACGATTGAAAACGGCTACGCCGGTGATGGCGCAGGCCGTGCAGCACAACGACATTCAGGTTGTCGGTGGATTGTACGACCTCAAGACGGGAGCAGTGACCCTGGTCTAGGTGCGAACTGCCCTAGTTAACGACCGCTCCAGCGCGCAGAATAGCGAGTAGTGCAACTGCTGTGGAGGTGTTGTGTGAGAATCACCAGGCTATTAGCCTTTGGTACGGTTGCGGCGTTACTCGCCGCTTGTAGCGGAAACGGCGTTCAACCAGTTCCGGGAAATTCTATCGGACCGGCGTCGACAGGAACCGGTCCCGCAATTCAGTCGCGAACGATGGCGTTAGACGGCTTAACCGTACACGTAGTACCGGCACGCGGCGTAAAAGTGCTCAGTGATTACACGCAAGGAATTGCGACGCTCAGTTCCGGACATGCCGGCAGCTCGGCTAACCTCGTCTGGCACGGCGGTCCGGTTCAAACCGTACCAACGATCTACATCGTCTTCTGGG
This sequence comes from uncultured bacterium, assembly GCA_964602255.1. Taxonomy (GTDB): domain Bacteria; phylum Vulcanimicrobiota; class Vulcanimicrobiia; order Vulcanimicrobiales; family Vulcanimicrobiaceae; genus CAZRQS01. The sequence continues at coordinate 1,177 of CAZRQS010000294.1, forward strand.
GTTCGAAATGGACGATAAACGACGGCGAGTATAAGACACTCACCGGATTCATGTCGGCGATTGGGGGCGGAGGCTGGATTAATATCGATACACAGTACTCAGGCTCGAACGGCGCGCTCACCAATCCTGCGCATCAGCTTGCGGGCACGTGGATCGACCCTTCCTCCGTTCCTAGCCGGCCGTCATCGACCGCCGTAGGTGCAGAGGCGCAGAAAGCAGCGCAACATTTTGGATACGGCGGTGTAAACGCAAACTACATTGTCGCGATTCAAACGGGCAACGATCCGCGAGGATTCCGCACGAGTTGGTGCGCGTGGCACTCCAGCGAGAATGAGCCCGAAGGCGTTGTCTCGTTTACGAACTTGCCGTATCAATCCGATGCCGGCGCAAGCTGCGGCGCGGGTTCGGTAAATACTCCGGGCACGTACGACGGCGTTTCCATCGTCGGCGGACACGAAGAAGCGGAGACCCAAACCGATCCGCAGCCGAATAGCGGTTGGCTCGATTCGAGCGGTTCGGAAATTGGCGACAAGTGCGCGTGGATCAACCTTCAAAACAACCCGAATGCCGGAGGCTATCCGACACAACCATTGTGGGACAACAAAATTACGGGCTGCGCGCAGAGCGGGCCGTAACACTCCGCAGGTTCATAAAACAAGAGCCCGCGTGCAAAGCGCGGGCTCTTTGTTTTTTGCGATTTAATCGCGAATTATGCGTGCGTCTTCACGCGGTTCGGATCGACTTTCACGCCGGGCCCCATCGTGCTCGTGAGCGTGATGCTGCGCAAGTACGTGCCCTTTGCTGCCGCCGGTTTCGCACGAATGATCGCGTCGAGCAGCGTCGCAACGTTTTCAGCGAGCTGCTGCTCACCGAAACTGGCTTTGCCCACGATCGTGTGAACGATGCCGGTCTTATCCAAGCGATACTCGACCTTACCGGCCTTGATGTCGCGAATCGCGCCCGCAATGTTGGGCGAGACCGTGCCGGCCTTCGGGTTGGGCATCTTTTGCGCGAGGATACGGCCGAGCTGCGAACCGACGGCGCCCATCATGTCCGGCGTTGCGACGGCAACGTCGAAATCGGCGAAGCCGCCTTTGACGCGATCGATGAGATCTTGCT
>CAZRQS010000295.1:0-2204 GCA_964602255.1 uncultured bacterium
TCGCCGAGAGCCCGGTAGGTTGAGTAAGATGTCCAAGATTCTTATCCAAACGACAATTACAAAGCGCGAGGACGACTGGCATGCCGGTCGATTTTCTCTTCTCGCGCAATTGTTGCGCGACGACGGACACGAAGTCGTTGCGCGCGATCGCGAGCCTGGTGCGGATGGCAGCGACCCCGTACTTTCCGGTCTTGCGGAATCGGATTTCGATCAGCTTTGGCTTATTGCGGTTGATACCGGCAACGGACTTGCTCCGTCGGATGTGCGCGGCATTCTGCGCTTTCGCGATCACGGAGGCGGCGTTTTGACCGCCCGCGATCACCAAAACCTTGGCGCATCACTGCTCAATTTGGGCGCGCTTGGAACGGTCAACAACTTCTACAAATACAACCGCGAGCGCGACCGGCGCCGGCTCGCGCCCGACGATCGCGATAATCCGACGATTAGTTTCCCGAATTACCATTCAGGTAACGACGGCGATTTTCAGCGCGTCATTCCGATGGAACCGGTTCATGAAGTGTTGCAAAGCCGGAAATCGCCGAGCGGCGTCATCGAACATTTTCCGGCGCATCCGCACGAAGGCGCACTTTCCGTCCCGGCCGATATGCCGTACGCGCGCGTGATTGCGACATCGCTCAGTACGAGCAGCGGACGCGCGTTCAATCTCGCGGTCGCTATCGACGGCGAACCGCCCAGCAATGGCAGCCCGAGCGGCCGTGCTCTGGCGCTTTCGACGTTTCACCAGCTCGCGGACATGAATTGGGATGCGAGTATTGCGGGGCCGTCGTTCGTCACCGAGCCGCGCGGGAACGAGATGCACGAGAACCCTTCAAAGCTGGAGATCTACAAAGACTACATCCGGAACATCGCGCGCTGGCTTTCTCCAAAATAAACATTCCTTAGCGCCAAGCACGCGCAGCGTGCGCAGTCCTGAGCTTGTCGAAGGAGACTAAAGTTCTTCTTCTACCGCGGCTTGTGCGTGTGCAAGCCAAAAATCGAATGACGCGCGAGCCTGCACTTCCAGCATCAGATCCCCTTTGATGATCTCGCGATGCACTTGGTGGGCGAGCGTCGAGCGCGCTCCATAATTCGTGTCCATGACGCAATCGGCGGCGAGCAGATCGTTCACCAACTCCTCGGGGAGTTTCGTATCCGGCGGAAGCGTCGAAATGATGATTTCCGGCGGCGTCGATGGCCAGGTATCGGCTTCAAAGCGCTCGCAGATCGCCTGTACCTTTTCGCGATCGCGTCCCCATACGAACGTATAAGCGTCGGTTTCGTGTAGCTGCGCGAAAATCGCGCGCGCCGTTGCGCCGGTGCCGAGAATGCCGATGCGCTCGAGTGCAACCGGCTGCGCCAGCAGCTGTTCCAGCGCACCACGCGCACCCACGCCGTCGGTGTTGTGTCCGATAATAGTGCGGCCGAAGAAAATCGTATTCACCGCTTGTGCAAGCTGCGCGTCTTCGGTGAGCTCATCGCAAGCGCGGAGGACTTCATCTTTGAGCGGATACGTCACGTTCAGGCCGGTGTATCCGTCGATGCGCATGCGGCGAACGACGTCGATGCCGTTGCCGCGAGGCACGCGGATGGCAACGTAACTGCCGTCGATGCCGGCTTCGCGCAAATACGCGTTGTGCAGGCGAGGACTGCGGCTGTGCGAGACGGGATCGCCGATGACTGCGAGCTTCATTTCTCGCGCCGCTCCGGCAGCATGAGCCGCTCGAAGAACCGGAACATCATCGTTATCGGAAAATCTTTGCTTTCGATCGGCTCGGTGAGAATGGTGTACAAGCCGCCGCAGAGTTTTGCGCCCAGAACGTCGGTAAAGAGCTGATCGCCCACGACGGCAACATTCTTGCGCGGCATACTCAAGTGACGTAGCGCGCGCCAAAACCCAAACGGCAACGGTTTGAGCGCATTGGGAATACACTCGATGCGCAGTTGTCGCGCGATACCGCGTACGCGGTCGCTGAAGTTGTTGCTGACCATCACCATCGCAAACCCTCGTTCGTGCGCCTCTTCGACCCAAGCAAGGTGTTCGGCGGCGAGCTCCGTTTCCCGGAAACCCAGCAGGGTGTTGTCGAGGTCGATAATGAGGCCACGGATACCCAAGCCGGCCAGTTCGGCAAGCGAGATATCGTGTAATCGTGGTGCGAAGCGGTCGGGTCCCAGCATGTGCGCCATGCGGATTGCGCCACTTTTCC
>CAZRQS010000296.1:0-2192 GCA_964602255.1 uncultured bacterium
ACTATGGCGTGCGTATGTGGGCGGGTTGACGGAGGAGCGCGAACCAGACCCAGCCTGCGATCATGTACGCTAAGAAGATGTATGCGAAGACGTTCGTCGGTGGCGACGGAGGCGGATAGAAGAGCGACGCTGCAGGCACGAATAAGAAGATGAGCGCGAAAGTGGCGATGACGTAATCTACGACACGGTGATCGCCGATGCGGCGCAAGTAACGCGGTGCAGCAATCGCGATCATCGCGTAGATTAGGATGAAGCCGAATGCGCTGAGCGTTCCGCTGTAGTTGAAGATATTGATGGGCGTGACGCCGGCTACGAACATCGCCAGTCCGATGAACAGCATAACCGCCACCGAAACGGCAACCGCAACGTACGGAGTTGCAAAGCGAGGTTGGATGCTCGTGGCGACGCTTGGAAACAAATCCTTGCGCGCCATTGCCAGGATGATGCGCGCGCACGTCGTGACGCAAGCCAACGCGACGCCGAACGAACTGAAGATCGCACCGATTGCGATCGGTATTTTAAAGAATCCGACGTGATAGTTGTCGGCGAGGGTCCACAGCGGCGCCGATAGTTTGTCGAGCGTCGTACCGGAGCCGCGCAGACCTAACGTTTCGGCGTACAGCGCAACGATGAAGAAGAGTCCCGCGATAACGACGCTGCCCACGACGGCGCGCGGAATCGTAACCAGCGGATTGCGCGCCTCTTCACCAAACGCCGTCGCGCACTCGAAACCGACGAAACTGAAAATCGCTGTGGCAACGCCTAGACCAGCGAGTGCATTGAATTGCACGCCTTGCAAGTGCACCTGCGCCATATCGAGATGCGGACCGTGACTTACCAGAATAATGCCGAGAATGATGCTGATGATGACGACGGAGATTGCCTCGAGCGTGAGCATGAGGATCGTCGAAAATCGAATATCGCGGAACGCGACCATCCACAGCAGCAAAGCCAGCACCGCAAAGACGAGCAGCGGCGGCACGTGGAAGCCGAACATCTGCGCGAGGTTGTCCCAGAACAGTGCCTGCGCGCCGAACTGCGAGGCGCCGACGAACGCGTAAGCCCAAATGAGTGTCCATCCGGCTAGGGCGCCGGAGGTCGGCCCCAGATTCGAAGCGGCGTACTCGTACATCGAGCCCGCTGCGCTGGAGCGTTTGGCGAACTGGTTCAGGTTGAGCGCCACAAAGAGCAGCATGACCGCGCCGAAGAGGTAGGCGAGCCACGACCCGTTCCCGGCGGCCCCAAACGTGTACGGCGCTACGAGCACCGGTGTCATGCTCAGGCCAATGAGGCCTACCGAGGTCGCGAGCACCTCGGGAAAGCTGAGCGAGTTCGAACGCAGCCGCGTACGGTCGTCCATTGCCCGTAGCGTAGCGGATTTACGCTCGCCGGGCCATAGGCAAGGCGAACAAAAACCTCCCTGGTTTTTGTGGCCGCCGCCCAAACCGCCCTTGTAGCGTGCCGTACCGTTGGCCGCCCAGCGGATTAGCTGGTCCGGGGCCAGGGTATGCAACCTCTTAGCATTTCTACGGGTCTGACTGTCGGAAAAGCGGCAGGCGCGTCCGCCGGGCACTGCGAACCAACCGCGCTGGCGCCAACTCCGGGCGCCTTCATTACACGGAGACAGTCCGGTATTAGTCCCGGGTGTCTTCAATTACTAAATCGGAAGGCGTCCGGCACGCCGGTGTGTTGTAAGTACCGGGTCGAAACGCCAACCTTAACTGAGGGTCTGTACTTGAACGACAAAGAGATCGTCCTGACCAGAGAAGGCCTTGATAAACTCGAGCGCGAGCTCGACGATCTGAAGACCATTCATCGCCGTGAAGTCAACGACCGCATTCGCCAAGCCAAAGAATTCGGCGATCTGAGCGAAAATGCGGAGTACGAAGACGCCAAGCAAGAGCAGGCCTTCATCGAAGGACGCATCCTCAAGCTGGAACAGATGATTCGCAACGCGCGCCTCATCGACGAGACGGAGTACGCGTCGGATGAAGTGCATCTGGGATCCATCGTCAAGGTCAAGGACCTGAAGACGAACTCGAGCCACGAGTTCTCGATCGTCGGTTCGGCTGAAGCAGACCCGGTCAATCAGCGCATCAGCAACGAATCGCCGCTGGGCCGTGCGCTCATCGGCCACAAGAAAAACGAGACGGTCGACGTTACCACGCCGCGCGGGGTGGTCAAGTACAAGA
>CAZRQS010000297.1:0-2019 GCA_964602255.1 uncultured bacterium
CTGCTCAATGCGAATCTCTCTCGCGCCGAAAAGGGGCAATAGTCCGTCCTATGTCCAGTCTCTCGCAAGAAGAAATTGACGCCCTCATAAATCAGCTTGCTACCGAGCCCGCGGCTTTGGAAGACGCGCTCGAAGGCAAGAAGATTAAGTCTTTCGACTTCCGTTTCAACAAGCGGCTCGACAAGTTTTCGAACAACCAGCTGCAGACGCTGCGAACGCTGCACGAAAACTTCACGCGTCTGCTCAACAACTCGCTTTCGGTATACTTGCGTACGCGAGTGGAAGCGAGCATCGTGTCGATCGAACAGATCAGCTACGGGGACTTCATCGCCAGCATCGGCATCCCGTCGATCCTTTCAATTTACTCCATGGACCCGTTGCCCGGCAGCGGTATCGTCCAGGTAGATTTGAATCTCGTGTTCTCGATCATCGACCGTCTGCTCGGCGGTCCGGGATGGTTTCCGCAAAAGCTCCGGGATTTGACCGACATCGAGCGCACGCTCATGCAGCGTTTCATGGCGCGCATGCTCAATAGTTACCGCGAGTCGTGGAATTATCTGCTCACGCTCTCGCTCAAGATTGAAGCGCTCGATTCCAATCCGCAGTTCATTCCGCGCATCATTCCGCTGGACCAGATTGTCGCCTACGTTTCCATGGAGCTCAAGATCGGCGACATGGCCGGCGTCATGAATTTCTGCCTGCCGCATTTGGTACTGCAGTCCATCAGCACACAGCTTACCGACTTCCAATGGTCGCCGACGGTTTTGGCGGGCCGCGGCATGACGGAAGAAGATATCCAACAGCTCGCGCGCAACGTCGAAAGATCGCAAGTCGACGTCGAAGTGGAACTTGGAAAAACCACCGTCTCGCTGCGCGACCTCGTCGCACTGCAACCCGGTGACGTGATTCTGTTCGATAAGCCGACCGATGCACCGCTCGTCGCACGCATCAACGAGCGCGAGAAGTTTCATGTGTATCCCGGTGTGAACAAGGATCGTCTGGCCGTGCAAGTCGCGGACGCGATCGCCAATGAGGATAAATAGAGAAAGCATGGCCGACATTCAACAGCTCACCGCTGCAATGCTGGAAGCCGCGGGCACCGTTCTGGGCCGTCTCATCGATGCACCGGTTGCCGCATCGGGAACCAGCCGCAACGACCATGAAGGCTCGATCAAGATCGACGCCGGCACACTCGTAACGCTCGCACAGATTCCCTCACTAGGTATCAACGTCGTCGTGCGTTTCGCCAGCGACGATATTTCGAAGATTGTGAACCTCATGCTCGGCGGTGCAGACGACACGGCCGAGATGGGCGCTATGCAACTGTCCATCATCTCCGAAACGGTGTCGCAGATTTCGGGCGCGATGGCTGAAGCGCTCGCGAAAGCCGTCGGTGCTCCGGCGGACGGCGTGCACGCGGACCTGTGCACCGACGCGACAAACTTGCCGCCGCCGCCGTTCGCATCGTACGAAGGCACGATTCAAGTCGGCAGTGACGCGGCGCCGCAGATCACGATTGACTTCGACGGCATTGCGCTCGCAAAGATCAGCGCGGGTGCGGAACCGGCAGAGGCCGTCGCGCCGCTCGCCGCCGCGCCGGCTCCCAAAGCGCCCGAACCCAAACCGCAGAAGCCCGCACCTGCTGCGCAGCCGGTGACCTTCGCTTCGATGACGCCGACGGCATCGCGCGGTGCGCACGGCGGCAACAACCTGGATCTCGTTCACGATGTGCCGCTGCAGATCAGTGCCGTGCTCGGAAAGACCGCGCTAACGCTACGCGACGTGGTCACGCTGCAATCGGGCAGTGTTTTCGAACTGGACAAGCTTTCGACCGATCCGATCGACCTCTACGTCAATAACATTCTTATCGCGCGCGGCGAGGTCGTGGTCGTGGACGATAAGTTCGCGGTCAAGATCAGCGAACTCAATCCGAGCGTGGATTAACCGCCGGATGCCGTTCGTAGGTCAGTACATCCTCGCGCTGCTGGTTGTAGCGCTGATGCTTTTCGGCTTGTACAC
>CAZRQS010000298.1:0-2006 GCA_964602255.1 uncultured bacterium
TATAGTGGTGCAAAGTGGTGCAAAGTGGTGAACGAGGGAGGATAGCTTGCACGCGGACTTGCCGCGCTTTTCCGGTTCGGTGGAGCACGCCCTTGATGACAAGGGTCGCGTCATCGTACCCGCGCGTTTCCGCGAGCGGCTCGGCACCGGCTTCATCTTAACTATCGCCCCGCCCGATCCGTGTCTGGTGCTCTATCCGGAGGCGACCTGGCGGGAGTTTTGCGACCGGCTTGACGCCGCGCCGCGAAAGGATGTGGCCTTCCGCCGCTTCGTGCGGCACCTTTTTGCGCACACGGAAGAGGTCGCATGCGACGCTCAAGGGCGCTTACTCATTCCTGGAACGCTGCGCGCGTATGCCGGGATCGACCGGGATATAGTCTCGATCGGCTCGCTTACGCGTGTGGAAGTCTGGGCCAAGGAACGCTTAGCCGAGCATGCGGCGCCGGAAGGCGAGGTCGCGGACTTCATGGCGGAGCTGGGGCTGTACTGATGCCGGAGTGGATGGATGGACCAGCATATCCCGGTCCTGTTCGAGCAATCGCTGGAGTATTTGGCGATCCGGCCGGATGGGATCTATGTCGATGCAACGTTCGGGGCGGGCGGCCACAGCCGGGGGATTTTGGAACGCTTGCGGGATGGCCGGCTCATTGCCTTCGATGCCGATCCACAGGCGCAGTTACGAGCATCCACCATTACAAGCTCCGCCTTCACCTTCGTGCCTTCCAACTTCCGCGAGCTTGGGACGGCGTTAGACCGGCTTGGGATCGATCGAGTCGACGGCGTCCTCTACGACTTGGGGGTTTCGTCGATGCAGTTTGATGACCCATCGCGCGGATTTTCATTCCGCGAATCGGCGCCGCTCGACATGCGGATGGATCCGAACACCGGCAAAAGCGCGTATGAAGTGCTGATGACCGCGAGCGAGAGCGAGCTCGCCGATATTTTCTTTTACTACGGACAAGAGCGCGCATCGCGCAAAATCGCGCGCGTTATCGTGCAGCGCCGCACCGCCGGAACGTTGCCATCGACCACGCTCGAGTTTGGCCAAATGATCAGCGGGCTGCTTCATCGCAAGGGGCGGCGCGAGCGCATCCATCCCGCAACGCGCGTCTTTCAAGCGCTGCGCATTGCGGTGAATGACGAACTCGACGCGCTGCGCGACAGCTTGGATACCGCCGTCGATCGCTTGCGCGATGCAGGACGCGTCGTAACGATCAGTTTTCATTCGCTCGAGGATCGCATCGTCAAGCATAAATTTCGTGAAGACGATCGCCTCGAGGTTCTCACGCGTAAACCGGTGATTCCCGGCGACGCGGAGATCGAACGCAATCCTCGTGCACGCAGCGCGAAGCTGCGCGCCGCCCAACGGAAGGCCTCGTAAATGCTCGCACAACCCCGTCAAGAGGCAAGACCGCGTCCCTCGAAACCGCGCACGAACGTTCGCACGGCGAAGAATGCCACGCAGCGCCGGATCTCGCGCAAGGATCGCGCGCGTTACGTCGGCCTAGCACGCTTTTGCGGCGTGCTGGTAGTCGCGCTATGCCTTGTCATGGTGTACGTCATGCTGACCGCGCGCCTGACGAGTTTGAATTACGCGGTTGCTAGAGCGCAGCATGAACGCGTGACGCTTCAAGCGCAGGCTGCGCGCCTGGACGATCAGCTCGCGGCGCTGCGTTCGGACGATCGTTTAGCGAACGTCGCTGCGCGATTGCACATGCAGTATCCGCAGCAATTTGCGCTCGTGACGCTTCCATCGCCGGTGCATCATGAAGATCGATCGCATCTAGCGCTACTTTCAGGCCTAGCGACTTTTTTCCGCGCTGCGAAGTAAGGACGTTGCATAAACGGACCTTCTCGCGCGTCGGAACCCGGCGGGCGAAAGCGCTGTTTTACGCCCTGCTCGTCATCGGGCTTTTTCTTACATGGCGCCTTGCCGACGTACAGCTCATCAAAGGACCGGTGTATGCAAAAGAAGCGCTTGCGCAACGCAGCGACACGGTTGAAGT
>CAZRQS010000299.1:0-1993 GCA_964602255.1 uncultured bacterium
AATGTCTGCGCGTGAACGCGCACCGGCTTGCGCTGTACGCGCGCGCCTGTCAACAAAACGATCTGGTCCCAATCGTCGAGCCCGAAGTTCTCATGGAAGGCACGCATACGATTCTCGACTGTTACGATGTGACCGCGAGGACGTGGGACATGGTGTTCCAGGAGCTGTCGGCGCATGACGTTGCGCTCGATGCGATCGTTTTCAAATGCAGCATGGTACTCCCGGCCGACGGGTGCGAAGAGCAATGCGACGTAGGCACGGTCGCCGATACGACCCTTGCATGCCTACAAAGTAACGTTCCGCCGGCAGTCGCGGGCATTGCGTTTCTGTCCGGCGGCCAGTCCGATCGATTGGCAACCGAACACCTCAACGAAATCAACCGTCGGGCACGCGGCGTGCCATGGCCACTGACATTCTCATACGGCCGCGCGCTCCAGCAACCGGCCATCGAACTGTGGCGCGGAGATCCGTCACGCGTTCCGGGCGCCCAAGAAGCGCTTGTGACGCGAGCACGCTGCAACGCTGCGGCAAGCGTCGGCAAGTACTCACCGGAACTGGAAGGCCTTGCGGCCGTATAGCGTCGACGCTCCTCCCCGGCTTTGTCATCGATTCGCGCCTTTTTCTTTTTTGGTCATTTTTGGTATGCTTACGCATGGGCCGGCCTCCTTTTGCACCTCGAGTGCGTACTGAGCCAAGAGCTCGTTGGGAACTGTTGATCAGCATCCCGTTATGGAGGCCGGCCTTCTCATCTCTTTTTCGACAGACTCAGCGTGCCGATAAGCCAAGCGGGCTCTTTCTTTTGCTTGACACGTGACCATTTGGTCACATATAATCCGGTGACGTGGACGAGGTATTCAAAGCCCTCGCGGACCCAAGCCGGCGCCACTTGCTCGACGTTCTTCGGAAACGCGACGGGCAGACGCTGGGCGAACTGTGCGCGGAGCTCGACATGACGCGGTTTGGGGCGATGAAACACTTACGCGTGCTGGAAGACGCGGGACTGCTTACGACGCAAAAGAACGGCCGTGAAAAACTGCACTTCCTCAACCCCGTCCCGATACAACTGATCTACGATCGCTGGGTGAGCAAATACGCGCAACCGTTTACGCGCGGCCTTGCAAAGCTCAAGCGGGATTTGGAGGAAGAAAATGCCTGAGGTTGTTTCAGTTCGCGAAACGCCGCCGGTCGCGCCCGGTGCCGATGACGCTTATCGCGCAGCACGTGAGGACTTGCGAAAGGCCGAATTTGCGCTAAAGGATCAGATCGAAGCAGTCGCTGAGAAGCGCCGAGCGCTGCCGTCGGGGCCGGTGGTTGCGGACTACGCATTTCGAGAGGGCGATAAGCGCGTGTTGCTCTCAGAGTTATTTGCAAGCGACAAGCCGGAGCTGATCGTCTACCACCTGATGTATTGGGGCGACGATGACGAATTCTGCCCGATGTGCTCCATGTGGGTTGACGGTTTGAACGCCGTTGCCAAGCACGTCGAGCGGCGCGCAAATATTGCCATCGCGACAAGAGCGCCCGTAGACAAGTTGCAGGCTTGGGCAAAACGCCGCGGATGGGACAACATTCGCGTGCTGTCCGATGAAGGCGCCGATTTTGCGCGCGATATCGGTGCCGAAGACGTCAACGGCGATCCGGTCGAAACGGTCGCCGTGTTCACAAAAGACGGATCGGTGATTCGCAGCACGTACATTTCGCACGCTTTCATGTTCGGCGAGTGGCGCGCGATCGATCTGCTCAGCCCCGTATGGCATGTTTTAGATCTTCTTCCGTCCGGCCGGGGCGAATGGCATCCATCCAACGATTACGCCGCACGAGCTTAGGAGTTTCATCGATGAATCAGACGGTACGCCAAGTGTATGAAATCTACATCCGAACGACGCCGGAAAAACTGTGGCAAGCGCTCACCGATCCCGAGATGACCAAGCAGTACGTTACAAGTTTGGCAGCTCCGGGCCATCGCGTGGGATCCGAAGACGCGCGGGTACGC
>CAZRQS010000300.1:0-1967 GCA_964602255.1 uncultured bacterium
AGTTTCCTCGGCATCGGCGTCGGGTTTCTCAGAGTTCGCGCAAAGACGGATTGGTTTCCATGGACGCCGGTCATTCTCGCGTTTCTAGTTGCCTTTGCTCTTCATTTTCAAGTAACGATCGATCGCGGAGGCAGTCAATTAATTTATTTCGGCTATGCCGACAGTGGCGGACTTCCAATATGGGTTATGCTGCCTGTCATTTTTGTCTGCGTCGCGGTCGTGATGGCGTCTGTAGCGCAAGGCGTCGCGCGCACGTTCGAGCGCTTTAAGCCGCTCGATGCGTACCGTCTGGATATTCTTGGCAGTCTCGCCGGCATAGTGGCGTTTACGCTCTTGTCGTTTTTAGGAGCGCCGCCCGTTGTTTGGGGGGCTGTCGTCGTCGTCCTTTTCCTATTGTTGAGCAGGTCATCGCTGCGGCTCGTTCACTACGTTGCATTGTTCGCAATCGTGATCGTCCTTGGCCGAGAGAGTCTCGATCCGCGCGACAGTTGGTCGCCGTATTACAAAATTTCCGTCTACACGACTGCGGTCCACGGCATCAAAGGACTCAATGTCAACAACATTCCGCACCAATTGATCTATCCAACCAAGCTGCGCAGGCTCTTTGAGCCGTTCTACTTCATGCCGTACAGGCACGCACAGGGAAATCCGCTCCGCAACGTGTTGATTATCGGCGCGGGGAACGGCGCAGATGCCGCAATAGCGCTGGCTTCGGGCGCGAAACACGTAGACGCCGTTGAAATCGATCCGCGAATCTATCAGATTGGCCGCGACATCAATCCCGATCGGCCGTACCAGGACTCGCGCGTATCCGTGCACATTAATGACGGTCGAGCGTTTTTGCAGCAGACCCGCAACCGTTACGATCTGATCCTGTTCGCGTTGCCTGATTCGCTGGTGCTCGTTGCGGGACAGTCCTCGCTGCGCCTTGAGAGTTACCTCTTTACGATCGAAGCGATGCGTGCGGCTCGCGCACATCTGAACCCGCACGGCGCGTTCGCCATGTACAATTACTACCGGGAAAATTGGCTTGTCGACCGTCTGGCGAGCACGCTTCAGGCCACGTACGGTCACGCTCCTTGCATCGACTCATTCGGCACGTACGGACGTTTGGCGGTCCTCATGGACGCGCCCGACGCTCGCGATGTTTCGTGCGGAAGGAAGTGGAGTCTCGCGATGCGCTCGGACCCAGCACCGGTAAACGATGATTATCCGTTCCTCTACCTGAAGAATCGTTCGATCCCGTCGTTTTATGGCATCACGCTTGCCGCGATCGTACTGCTTTCACTTATCGCCGTTCGGTTGACCGCGGGTTCGTTCGGCCAAATGCGCGGTAGTCTGGATCTATTCTTTATGGGCGCGGCATTCTTACTGCTGGAAACGAAAAACGTCGTGCAGTTTGCGTTGCTCTTCGGCACGACGTGGCTCGTCAACGCGCTCGTGTTTTTCGGCATCTTGCTTTCGGTGCTTGCAGCGATCGAGGTATCGCGGCGCACGCGGGTGCGGCATGCTCAGCGCCTCTACTGGGCGCTCTTTGCCGCACTGGCGGTTGCGTGGATCGTGCCGCCCGAAAACTTGTTGCTGCTCTCTATACCGGTGCGCTTTGTAGTCGCCGTTGCATTGGCATTCGCGCCAATCTTTCTTGCAAATTTGATCTTTGCAGAGCGTTTCCGCGATTCGGCATCTTCAACGGTGGCCTTTGGCGCGAATTTGTTGGGCGCGATGGTCGGCGGCGTTTTGGAGTACTCTTCGTTATTGATGGGTTACCGCAGTTTGCTGCTGCTCGTGGCGCTACTTTATGCTTGCGCTTTCATCTTTGGTCGCCAGTATTTGATAGTTCGAAGGCCTCAGACGGCTTAGCTGCAACACGGTTCTTCTCAACTTCCTCACAAACGCCCATTACCGTAAGTGGCGGAGGGCGTTTGTATGCTTGGGGGACATACAGGCTTGCGGCCGTTGTAATGGCT
>CAZRQS010000301.1:0-1944 GCA_964602255.1 uncultured bacterium
GTACATCTGGGAATGACGATCGCCCCAGAACACTTCGGGACCGTCGTTGTAAGCGCAGAAATCGCTGTTGTCACCGACCGGTTTTTGAACCGGCGTGCCGGGTTGATAGGGATACGCCGGACATGCGTTTGCGCCTAGGCCCAGCGCTTGACCCCAGTTGTAGCCGCCGTTGGCGTTTTCGAGATTCGGAATGTTTGGATCGGCTAGAGGTTGATCGAAGATGTACTGGTTAAAGTTTTCAGCAAAGCTGAGGTTCACGAACGAGTGGTCGTTGATGTTATGGTTCCACTGCAGCTTTCCGATCGCGCCGTAGTGGTGCCAAATGTTGCCGCCGCCATTCGGCAGGGCGCCCCAGTACAAACCGGTCGGACAGCTAGCGCCGTTCGGCGCAGTTCCGCCTGAGAACCCGCTCGGCGAATTCTTGTCGGCAACGTTGTTAGGGCAGGGCTGGAACGCAAGCGCGGGCGGTTGTCCCGCGTCTTTCTTCAGCAGATAGTTGTAGATGAACTCACCGAGGCTGTTCGTATACACGAACTGCACGGCGTCCTTGCTGCTCGGATGCCAGATGAAGTTGCTCACCCAGTCGCGGGTCTTAACCGGACCCGGCCCGTTGAAGCCGCCGAACAGGACGTTCGGATACGTATTCTCGCCGTAGTCGTATTGATTGGTTGAATTGACGCCGTCGAATGCAAAATAGTACGTGAGCTTGTGGTTTGCCGTGCCACCACCGTGCTCGAAGAACACGTACTGATTCGCTTCTGGATATGAAGCCTGAAGGCTGAGCGAGGAAAATCCGGGATACGTTCCGCTCTTGAGAACAGAGTTGAAGTAGCCCGTACCATTTGTTGAGCCCGACGCCGGCAAACCGCCGGTGTAGACTTCGATGTTGCTCAGGCCGACGTTCGATAGATTCGTCGTGAAGAAGCCGGTGATGCGATCTTGGATCGGAATGCCTTCGAATTCGTATCCAAGGTCGGTCACCTGACCGCCGCGTACGCGCGGCTGGCTCGGAAAACCGGTTCCCGTAACGCCCGGCGTGATTGCAAGATATTGATAGAGCGTTTCGTGCGTGTTGACCGGATTCGTTGCGGCTTTGAGCTGTTCGCCGCCGACGGTGTAGACGTCGCTGCCTTGATTCGATTTTACAAGGTTCGATGCGGCCGCCGCGTGCACTGAGGCAATCGTGCGCAGTTCTTTTTCCAATTTTTGATTCGCCGTTGCAGTCATATCTTGGAAGACAACCACACCGGGCACGGAGGTCGCTTGATATCCTTCCTTTTGGAATGAAACGGTGTAGGTGTCAGGAGAGAGGTTGACCAGCGTATAGAAGCCATGCGCGTCCGTGCTGGTTACCGCAGTTTGCGTCGGTGCGGCGGCGGTCACTTTAACGTTCGCGATCGGCGCGCCCGCGCCGTCCGTTACCGTGCCGCTAAGGATGCCGGTGGTGCCGGCGAGTGCGAGCTGCGGGACGAGTCCCGTAAACGCAAACACCAGAGCCAGTATGGCGGCGATAAATCGCCACCGGCGTAGCTGCTCTTTCATTAAGTGTTAAACTCCACTCCAAAGAGCCGCGCGGTATTGCTCCCTAGCATCACACTGCCGGCCCTTTTGACAAAAGAAAAGCGCCCGGCGTGAACCCACGCGCGTTCGCTGGGCGATTAATGTCAGATTAAGTGGCGATTATCCTGCGGTTTCCACAGGATATTTAGACCATAGTTTTTGCTAAGCCGCGTGGAGCGTCGCTCTCAACATAGCGCGCTCGGCCCGCGTACAGTGCCACAGTTTGTGCAGCGACGAGCCATGCCAACGTGTTGAAGGCCTCTCCTACCACAGGACCCAGCAGGGGAATATCCCCGATGCGACCGCCGATCGTATAACGTAAACTTTCTGCTTGAGCCGCTTCAACCAGCGGCCGGTTTACGACGTTTCTCGAAACCTCGTCGA
>CAZRQS010000302.1:0-1887 GCA_964602255.1 uncultured bacterium
TGGCCAAGGGGCTTTCGCAGTAAAAGGGTTATACACT
Source organism: uncultured bacterium (assembly GCA_964602255.1). GTDB lineage: Bacteria > Vulcanimicrobiota > Vulcanimicrobiia > Vulcanimicrobiales > Vulcanimicrobiaceae > CAZRQS01. The sequence continues at coordinate 38 of CAZRQS010000302.1, forward strand.
AAGGAAGCCGCCGTGCGGGCCGATATTTTTTTAGATCGGGTTCCCACGGTAGTGACAGGAGTTCATTATTTTTATGCGATCGGGGTTGCAGACCGGCGCGATGCTCGCAATTGCGACATTGCTTTTAAGTGCTTGCGGCGGAGGCGGCGGTGGCGGCACTATCCCAGGCCCGTCGCCAACGCCTGTACCAACCAACACGCCGGTGCCGAATGCGGCTGCATGTCCTACCACAGGATCGTCTCCGACTAATGTTGCGATCGGTGGAGCGACTGCGCGGCGCAGTGCTTCGATCGGAACTCCGGGCACTCAGTATGTGCCGGGTGCACTCGCGGTAACGTACGCGTCTGACGCAACCTCCGATACAATGGATGCTGCCGAAAGCCGCGTCGGTGCAACGCACGTGAACGAGTTGAGCTTCGAGCGGATTGGTAAACGCATGCGCGTACTGCATGTCGACCCGTCGCAAGTGGCTGCTGCGGTGTCTGCGCTGAAATCGGCCCCAGGCGTGCAATCCGTATCGCGCGTCTCGTATCGCCAACGCATGACGATTACGTCGAACGACCCGTACTATGGTGGTTTTGGTGCGACCGCGCCCTACTTCGAAACGTCGTCCACACCGGGGCAGTGGGATATGCACATAATCAACGTTGAAGCGGCATGGAATAACATTACGTCGACGCCGCCGGTTGTAGGGACTACTGCGCCCATTGCGGTTGTTGATACGGGCGTTGATGTGACTCATCCCGAGCTCGCCGGGCTAAACGGGGGGCACACAATTACCCGTACGGAATGCTTTGTGACGTATCCGAGCGGTACGCCGCAATCGACGGGCACGTTTGTAACAGATACCGATGGTCACGGAACCGACGTCGCGGGCATCGCTGCCGGTGATACCGGCAACGGTTTAGGTTTCGCGAGCGCCAGCTACGACGCGAAGATCATGGCGTACCGCATCTTCCCGAGCGATCCGGCCGGTGGGTGTGGCGGAAGTCCCACCCCGCAGCAATGCTTCTCAAGCTCGGCTGATGAAGCGTCGGCTATTAATGACGCCGTCGCGAACGGTGCGAAGGTCATCAATTTGAGCTTGGGCGGTGGACAGCAGACGGGCGGTGGATGCAGTACAACGGATCCGGAGTATGTAGCAGTAGAGAATGCGATTGCGCATGGCGTCGTGGTTGTGGCGGCGGCCGGCAACGGCGATTCATCGGGTAAGGGCCTCGCGCAACTGGATTGTCCGGCTAACGATCCCGGCGTTATTGCCGTTGGCGCATCCGCGGTCGACGACAGCGTTCCGACCGTCAATAAGCAGAAGGTTGCGAGCTACTCGAACTATCTCACGAACAAGGGCAATGGGAACGGCGGCGCATACTTGGTCGCGCCAGGTGGCGATCCCAGTGGTAATACGGATACCGACAATCTTCACTGGATCGAGAACATCTATTCAAGTACCGCGGTGCAACCGGGCACGTGTACTTCGGATAGAGGCACGACTTCCGTTGGCGACTGCCGTATCCTGATCGCCGGCACGTCGCAGGCAACGCCTCATGTCGCAGGCGTTGCTGCGCTGGTTCTTGCAGTTAAGCCGGGCTACACGCCCTCGCAAGTCGCAGCAGCGCTATGCAACAGCGCGCACAGCATCGGCGACACGAAGGAAGGCTGCGGGCAAGTCGACGCAAACGCCGCAGTTTTATACGCGAAGAGCCACTAGTAAATAACAGGCTCGGCATTACTTGTCATGCTGAGCCTGTCGAAGCATGACTTTGTTCCTCACGCCTGGCGTGATCGCGAAGTCGCCCTTCGACAAGCTCAGGGTGACATCAGGGTGACATCAGGGTGACATCAGGGTGACA
>CAZRQS010000303.1:0-1855 GCA_964602255.1 uncultured bacterium
GCTTCCACACCCATCTCGGCGCGCATGCGCGCAACGAGGGCCTCGGTTTGTCCCACGAAGCCGTAGATGATGCCGGATTGCAGTGCGGAGATGGTGTCCGTGCCGATCGTGCGCTCGGGAGCCTCGAGTGCAATTTGTGGAAGCTTCGCGGCGCGTGTTACGAGCGCGTCGATTGAGATGTTGATGCCCGGCGCGATCGCGACACCGAGATACTCACCCGCAGCCGAGATCGCCATGAACACGCTCGCGGTTCCATAACTGATGACAACGAGGGGCGCACCGTATAATTCGCGTGCGCCGATTGCTGCTGCGACGAGATCCGCGCCGACCTCTCCAGGACGATCGGTTTTAATCTGCATGAGCGATTGGCGATGCGCTTTGAAAAACACCGGCTTGTGCCCAAAATAGCGCGAGCACGCAAGTTCGATCGTCTGGTCCAGCTTCGGAACGACACTCGCGATAACGATATCTCGGACATCCGCCGCAAGCAGCTGCGCCGTTTCGAACAGCTGCGCGAAAAACACTCCATACTCGTCGGCCGTACGTTTTGATTCAGTAGTCACGCGCCACGACCGCAGCAACCCGTTGCCGTCCGACGCGAAACAGCCGAGTTTGGTCTCCGTGTTTCCTATGTCAATCGCGAGCAACATTTACACGTCACCATGAGCGGCTCGAAGGGCCATAAGCTCTTCGACTTTGTCCAAAAGCCTGGCCGCCAGAACGTCTTTCGATGCTTCTCCCAATTCAAGCCGACCGTCGTTTCCCCAGAGCAGCGTCAGGCTATTGCGCTGCTCGCCGAAGCCCCGATTGTGCGAAACGTCGTTCACCGCGATGACGTCCAGATTCTTACGCGCGATTTTCTCGCGCGCGTTTGCTTCGTGCGCTTGCGTTTCCGCGGCGAACCCAACCAGAAAACTCCTGCCTTTGCTTTCTGCGATGGCACGGAGAACGTCGGGATTGCGTAGCATGCGAATCTGCATGTCCTCATCGGTCTTCTTTACTTTTTGCGCTTCACGATGCTCCGGCCGCCAGTCCGACACCGCGGCAGTCGCGACTACGAGATCAGCGCCGACGGCATGTTCCAGAGCAGCCTCGTGCATCTGCACTGCGCTCTCAACACGAACGACGCGCACGCCCGGCGGCACCTCCAGATGCGAAGGCCCCAGAATGAGCGTCACGTCAGCTCCGCGCATCGCGGCCTCACGCGCAACCGCGATTCCGGTCGCGCCGCTCGACGGATTGCTGATGAACCGCACTGGATCGAACGCTTCCCGTGTAGGCCCCGCAGTAACGGCAACGCGCTTTCCGGCGAGTGACTGCGTGCGCGCAAGCACGGTCTGCAGCGTTTCAAGAATCGTCTCTTCACTCGCAAGCCGTCCGACGCCATGCTCGCGTTCTGCAAGAAAACCGCTCTCCGGCTCGACGAACGTATAGCCCCGCTCTCGAAGCTTGCGCATGTTTTCCTGCGTCGCCTGATTGCGGTACATCGCATCGTTCATTGCGGGCGCAACGATAACCGGAATACGCGCGGCAAGCAGCGCCGTCGTCACGAGATCGTCGGCAATGCCTTGCGCGAGTTTGGCGATGACGTTTGCCGTCGCCGGAACTACCAGAGCGACGGACGCTTCGCGCACAAGCCGTATGTGCGGAATGCGCTCCGGCGCGTCCCAAAGTGAGGTGTACACAGGCCGCGCGGTCAGCGATGAAAACGTCAGCGCTCCGATAAAGCGTTCCGCCTCGGAAGTCATGATGACGTCGACGATTGCTCCACGCTGCACGAGCGTGCTCGTCAACGCGGCCGCTTTATATGCAGCAACGCCGCCGGTTACGCACAATAAGACGCGCGCTCCGTTCA
>CAZRQS010000304.1:0-1813 GCA_964602255.1 uncultured bacterium
TGAGGTCAATGCCCTACCAAGGCAGACTCAAACAGCTCCGCGCAACTATACAGAGGCGCACTGCAGCACGCAACGCGTTCTCCGGTTAAATAAGACTGTGAACGTGAGCCGCTGCACCCTGTTGTGACCCATTATATGGCGTGTCGCGAGGCTTGTTGGTCAGTACGGTATCCGGATACTCACATGAGGTATTTCGGTTCTCATGTTGGATAGTGCAGCGACATAGCTGGATTCGTGAAACAGAAACTGATAACGCCAAATGACGGCACTGGTTGTAGTTGACAGGATCAGGCGCAGAATGGCTGAGCGTTTGCAGGGGAATTGACGTCGGCCCAGTCGGAACGGTCGCTGTGTGCAACAGAACCGAAGGACCAGGGGAACAGCGGTTCTGCCATCTGCAGCGGCTAACAGCCAATGGGACTGCCTTTTTCCGAATGGGCCGATACTGAATCTGGATCGCGCTATCCATCGTGGATGGCATATCTGGTTGAAACCAAAGAACCTGTCCATTTGACGGCGGCTTTTCGAAGCCGCCGTCGGCATTTTGGCCTAAAATTAAACCAGCTATTCTCAATCCAAGGTGCAACAAAGCTGCACGTCGCGCTCGTCTAAATATGCAAGGCCCTAGGATTTCTATGTCATTTGCTGTTGCTCCGCAGGACGCGGGCAAGAGACACTCGGCGTTCTCGGTTATTGCCCTGCTTTTTCCTGCCATGCTTTTTCTTTTCCCTGGACGAGCGACTGCTCAGGCGTCCGATTTCGCCAACGACCCTAAGGCCCGCGAGTTGGTTCGAAAAGTTGTGGCCAACGAGCTGCTTCAGGAAGGCCGCGACAAGACCCATTACGCATTTAAATTGAAGAAGGTCACACCGAAGGGCACGAGGGTTCAGCAAATCGTTCAGACCGACCAGGGCAGCATCGCGCGTACGCTGCTCGTAGACGGACAACCTCCTGCCGAGGATCAGAAGCAGGCCGAAGAAGCGAAGATACAGAAATTGATCCACGATCCCGATGAGCAGAAGAGAAAACAAAAGCGGGAAAAGGACGACGAGACGCGCGCTCAGATCATGATCCGGGCGCTGCCTAACGCTTTCCTCTATCAGGAGATTGGTCGCGATGGCGACACGGTGAAATTGCGCTTTCGTCCCGATCCGGCTTATCAGCCTCAATCACATGAAGAGTCTGTGTACACCGGTATGGCCGGGGAACTTTGGCTGAACGTGCCACAGCAGCGCTTGCGAAAGATCGATGCCCATTTGTTCCACGATGTCGATTTCGGCTGGGGCATCTTAGGCCGCCTCTATAAGGGTGGAAGTTTTATGGTTCAACAAGAACAGGTCGATGGCTCCCATTGGGATACAACCGTCATGAAGCTGGACCTCACCGGAAAAGCGATGCTCTTTCACTCCCTTGTTTACAACGAGCAAGAGTTCGAAAGCGACTTTCACCGGCTGCCAGATCACGTCAGCCTGGTCCAGGGCGCCGAGATCTTAAAGAAAGGCACGCCCGAACTGGCACAGAAAGCCGGACAGTGACGGCTAAGCCCGCACAGCAGCGGCTTGCCGAACTATCTTCTTTCGCACCGTTAGTCGATCAATCAAGTCAGTCTTCACCTGGTACCCTCTGCCCGGCTTGTTGCTGACTGCAATTGTTCCCTTAGTCGAGACGACTACCGCTGGCTCAATGACGTCATCTCTCCAATAACGTTTGGAGGCAGAGACATCTCCCGGCAGGGAGAAGTTTGGCAGCGTGGATAGCGCAACGTTATGTGCGCGCCCAATACCGCTCTCCAGCATGCCCCCGCACCAGACCG
>CAZRQS010000305.1:0-1774 GCA_964602255.1 uncultured bacterium
CGCTGCGGGTCCGCGACCGCGATCGCGTGCAGACCGAGCTGCAAGCCGCCGGCGTTCAGACGATGATCTATTATCCCGTGCCGCTACACTTGCAGAAGGTGCATGCGATGCTCGGTCAAGCGGAAGGCACGTTCCCACACTCGGAGCACGCCTCGAAAGAGGTGCTTTCGATTCCAATGTTTCCGGAGATGCACCAAGACGTGCAGCAAACCGTCATCGACGCCGTCAAGCGCATCTGCGTGGAAAGAGCGGTTGCCTGATGCGAGTTTTAAGCGTCGTCGGAGCGCGTCCGCAGTTTATCAAAGCAGCGCTGCTTAGTGCCGAGTTCGCCCGGCGCGGAATCGACGAAGTGCTGGTGCACACGGGGCAGCACTACGATCCGGGAATGTCGGACGTGTTTTTCGAGCAGCTCGCGATCCCGCATCCGCGCTATAACCTTGGCGTCGGAAGCGCGGGACAGGGAGCACAGACCGGCGAGATGCTCAAACGGTTAGAGCCGATCGTCGAAGCCGAGCGCTGCGATTGGCTGCTCGTTTACGGCGACACGAATAGCACACTTGCCGGCGCCCTAACCGCGGCGAAGCTGCACGTGCCGGTTGCGCACGTCGAAGCCGGGCTTCGTTCATTCAACAAGGCGATGCCCGAAGAGATTAACCGTATCGTCGCGGATCACGTCGCTGATTTGTTGTTGGTGCCCAACAACGGCGCCGCGCAACAACTCGCTAAAGAGGGCATAACGACCGGCGTGCGCATCGTCGGCGATCTGATGGTGGATCTCGCCAAGATGGTCGCATCCCGGTTGCCGGCCGAACCGCAGATCTTAGAGCGCTTACAGGTCCGCGCCGGCTCGTACTGCGTCGCGACGATTCACCGCGCTTCAAACACGGATGACGAGCGGGCCTTCGGGCGTTTGGTCGAGGGGCTGCACGGCGTCAATCTGCCGGTCGTATTCCCCGTACATCCGCGCACGCGCGCGCTCGCACAAAAACATGGCGTCGGAAAAGCGGACAACATCATCCTCTGTGATCCGCTGCCCTACGTTGAGATGATTGGACTCGTTTCCCGCAGCGTGACTGTGTTTACCGACTCGGGCGGCCTGCAAAAGGAAGCGTTCGTCCTCAAGGTGCCGTGCGTTACGCTTCGTGAAGAAACCGAATGGATCGAAACGCTGGAAGACGGGTGGAACGTGCTTGCCGGCAGTGATCCGCGAAAGATTGTCGGCGCCTCTAGGCGCCTTACACCCGGCCGTCAACGATCGCCGTACGGCGACGGTAATGCGGCAAAGCTCATAGTGGACGCACTGCAAAATAGCGTCCCGTATGCCGCAACAGCATGAGTGCGAGCGTGATCGCACTGCCTAAGTTGCGCCACACAGCGGTGCAGTTTGTCCGAAACAACGACGCTTTGCTTTCGATTTCCCACAGGATTTGGGGGAAGCGTCCCGTTGAGAATTGGCCCGCCTACCTTTCAAAATTGTATTACATCGAACTGCCGAAGGCTGTAAAGCGTCGTCCCGCCACAGACGCATCCGGCGATTCGAACATTAATATCTTGTTCAATTTACTGGAGAAGACTCGTGACGTCCGCGGCGATATCGCCGAATGTGGGGTCTACAAGGGCGCGAGCATTCTACCGATGGCGCTCTATGTGAAGCAGCACGAGTTCGGCAAGACGATCTTCGGCTTTGACTCATTCGAGGGATTCGACCCGTCCGTTGCCTTTGACATCACGCTTGGCGGCCAAGAAGATCCCCAAAAACGAATGGGCGGCTTCA
>CAZRQS010000306.1:0-1681 GCA_964602255.1 uncultured bacterium
CTGTCACCCTGAGCTTGTCGAAGGGTGACCTCGAGATCGCGCAATGCGTGGCGAGCGAAGTCATGGTTCGACAAGCTCACCATGACAAGAATGATAGTTCATGCTGGCGTGAAGTGTGGATGTGATAGAATCGAACTATGCTGCCGAACCTAGGCAAAGTGGCGTCGCTTATCGGCGATCCGGTTCGATCGAGAATGCTTTTCAATCTTCTGGATGGCAACGAGCTCTCCGCGTCCGAACTCGCGTCCCGCAGCGCGGCGTCGCCGCAAGCGGCAAGCGCGCATCTTGCCAAACTGGTTGACGGCGGTTTGCTCTTTGCCCGCGCCGACGGAAGGCGCCGTTACTTTCGCCTGGCGTCTGCGCAAGTCGCGCATGCAATTGAAGCGCTGGCGTCCATAGCGCCCGTCGATCCCATCAATTCGCTCACACAACATACTGCGATGCAACGGCTGCGCGAAGCGCGCTCATGCTACGACCACCTGGCCGGGCGGCTGGGCGTACATGTCACCGAGGCGCTCATACGGCATCGAGTCATTCGCGCGCATGAAGATGAATATCGAGTGACAGGGACCGGCGAGAAGTTCTTCGCGGATCTCGGGATCGATCTCGAAGCCGTGCGCGCGCAGCGCCGCCACTTTGCACGCACGTGTCTGGACTGGACGGAGCGGCGCAGCCATCTCGCAGGCGCGCTCGGTGCGTCGTTGTTGGATACATTCATCGAACACCGGTGGGTACTCCGCAATGCACGCGATCGCGCACTCGCCGTTTCGGCCGACGGCCACCGGCAATTCAAACGCTTATTCGGCTTCGATCTTGCGCAATAATCGCAGCCGCGGCGTTCGCAATGACTTCGGCGATCCGGCGCCCCGGACACGCGTGACGGCCGGCACCGAAATGAAAGCGCGGCGACGTCAACAACACGACGATCGCATCGCCTTTGCGAACGCTCTTTCCACAAATCTCTATGTCATCGGCCGCATACCGCCGCGTCATAACGACGGGCGCATCGGTGCGGCCGCTCATCACGTTGTCGATAAGGCGCGCAGTCGCTGCATACGTCTGAAATAAAAAGCCTAAGGTATTGGCGATCTCATCATCGTCGCCGGCGTCCGGCAGCGCATCCAGCAATGGCTGCGTCGCGGCGATTCCGCGAGATATTGCCTCATCGCCGGCGCCGCCGGCAATCGCATCCGCGAAATCACGAATCCACGGCAGTGCGCGCTGCGGCTCGCGCAGGCCGATCACTGTGGCTACCGTGTATCCTGCGATATCTTTGGGCGCTAGGCGCGATGCCGCTTCGTGTGCGATCCGTGCTATCTTGCCAAGATCCCACTGCGCCAGCCGTTCTTCGACGCGGCGGCGAAGCGCGTCGTGACGGTCGCCATCATTCATGCGGACCAGGCGTTCGAAGATGCTTCCTAAGCGCGTTCCTTGCATCGCCTTGGGCACGCGTTCCGCTGGGCGCGTGTGAAGGGCGCCGCTCGCCAGCACGGCTTCCACCTCTTCGTCGCGCGAGACAATCCAGGCATATTCCATGACGTTATTATGGCGTATGAATAGTTCACGCGCCGATGAACTACTTTTGTCGCATCAGAATGACAACCGGCCCAGCCGTCTAAACAGGTTTTGCGATGGCTTTTGATTCGCTGCGCGCGTTTGTCGAGGCGCTCGATCGCGCGGG
>CAZRQS010000307.1:0-1673 GCA_964602255.1 uncultured bacterium
CGCCGAGTGCGCGTTCGAGCAGCGCATTGTGGAATTTCACGTCGTGGTGCGTCGTATACACACCGCGATGGTATTCTAGATACATCTCGTCCTTGTGGAACGGGAGATCGTCGCGGCGCGAGGCAAGTTCGTCAAACCAGTCGCGCGGACGGATCCACGTCCCCACGCGTTCCACTTGCTCCAGCATTTTTGACGTTACGCCGCCGCCGCCGTCGCCGTAACCGACCACGAGCGGCTCGTGCCGTTCTTTCGCTTTGACGACGCGCCACGGATACAAACCGCCGTCGTACGATTGAATCAGCGCCGCAACCACTGAGCTGCCGTCCGGGCCTTCCCACACAAATTGCGGATACGGGAATTTCGTCGTGTCATTCCACTGGAGCTTCGTCGTCGCGAAATACGGGATGCGAGCATGGGCGAGCAGCTGCGGCAGCGTGTTCATAAACCCGAACGTGTCGGGCAACCACGCAATTTGCGGAGAAATACCGAAATGCGCGATGCAATACTCGTGCGCCAAGAGCATTTGCCGCAGCAACGACTCACCCGAGGGAACATTGCAATCACTCTCGACCCACAGTGCGGCCACATCCGGATCGAACCGTCCGCTCGCAACGTGCGCATGTACGTGATTGAAGAGATCGGCATCGCGTTCTTCTACGAACTTGTACAGCTGCGGCTGGCTTTGAATGAACCGGAACGTTTGATCGCGATCGAGGAGATCGCAGGCAATGGCAAAGGTGCGTTCCGCTTTACGCCGCGCCTGGTCGTACGTCCACAACCACGCGACATCGAGATGACTGTGCCCGATGACCGGCAGAACGTCATCGATCTTGGCCATTTGTTGCCCGTCGTGCTTGCCGTCAGCCGTTGTAACCGTAAGCCAAGTGGAAGGACGTTCATGCGAGCGAGCATTCAAATACCGCCAAATGATGCCGGGCCCGGATGGCAACCCGTTCGTCGGCAACGCTTCAAGCTCGACCTCGACTGTAAGGACGCGCTCTCGATCCGATGCTGGAACCACGACCTCATGATGCTCGCGGTCGAAAGCACCGGCGACGGCGCCGTCTACGCGCAGCAGCGCGCCCGTGCGCGTATGATAGCGAATCGCGACCGGCTGCGCTTGCGGCGAAAGAACCGCCTGCAGAGATGCGGTCGCGCCGTCGCGCCCCGTTTCTTGGAGTTTCAACGCTTCCTTAGCCATGCGAGGGAATACTGTTGTTATACCACGCTACCGAATGCCTTCGAATTAAGCATCCCACGCCAAGCGCAGCACTTTGTCACACGGTGACTCGCTAACGTTTTAACCGCGGGTCTTCGAGTCATGGTGAGCTTTGAACCATGACTGAGCTCGCCACGCGTATAGTGATTGCCGAGCCACCCTTCGACAAGCTCAGGGTGACAAAAAGCGACCACGGCGTACGCATGCGCGGCGCGCGCATTAGTCTCGTTCCTCGCGCGCACATTAGTCATGGTGAGCCTGTCGAACCATGACTTCGCCGAAACGAATGCGCCTAATCCGCGTGAGCCTATCGAAACGTGAACGACTCGGTAACTCCACACTTCGGTCTGCTCAAGCGCATCCTGCGCCCGCAGACACTAGCGCCATCCATGGCGCGTCGCAAGCGCAGTGTGACAAATTGGCCCGCTATTCTTTGAGGTTAGCTGCCTACAAG
>CAZRQS010000308.1:0-1600 GCA_964602255.1 uncultured bacterium
CAGCAGCAGCCCCTGATAGCAAGCCTGCTGAGAAGGCGGCCAGCACCAGTACACCGACTACCGCTGCGGCTGACTAGCGATGGCGTATGGGCTTTCTGATGCAATCAGGCCTGGGGAGGTGAATAATGGCAGAATCAGCCCTTGCCGCTATTCAACGGCGACAAATTGAAATAGCTGTTGGCGAACTTTTGCTGGCCTCCGATCACTTTATGCGCCAGTCAACGATTGAGCGTCTGCGCCACTTGATTGCACATGCCGATCCTACGCTGGATATTACTCAGTTCAGCGAGGCAACGCTGGAGGAATTACAGGAACTTAATTTACTTCCTCAGGAATAATTTTCATCCATTTGATGCATCTGGAGTGTAGTATCATAGAAAAAACTTCACTATGCTGCTCCTGCTGCACCAGATGGATGTTTTTATTTACTTATCCGATACTTTAGCCGCGAAAGTGTGGAAGTTCCACGCGCTAATATAACCTGCCCTATCCAATATTCCTACACCCGTATCCTTTCAAGGGAGGTCATCCTTTATAAAGGTGTATAATGTTTTACATAATGACTAACAATCATTAGTTTGTGTTCATGATTCTGGGAGAAGCAGTCGTGGCTGCTGCGCCAGGTCTGGAATAGAAGATAATCGGCTGCTGCCAGTTGAAGAGGAGATACCCGATTATGCAGGGGCAACGGGAGCAATCACAGGAAGCGTCCATTGAGGAATTACAAAGTCAGATCAATGAACTTACGGCAGAAAATCTCTTGCTAAAAGAACAACTGGCCCGCAAGGAACAGTTTATTGCAATGATTGCTCATGAGTTGCGCAGTCCCTTGACTCCCATCATTAATTACGCACAAATGATAGTTCGTTCTATGCGTGGCCGCGAAGATGCGCCGTCGCGCGATACGCTCTTGCTGCGCAACACCAGCATCATCATTAGCCAGGCGCGTCGTTTGAGTCGGTTGGTGAACGATCTGCTTGACGCTTCTCACCTCTCCTCCGGCCAGTTTACATTGAGACGTGAGCAATGCGATATTGTCGCGTTAGCGCAGGAAGTTATCGAGCAATTGCGCCCGCTTGCCCCCTATCACACCCTGGTTTTGTATGCTCCTGAGACCCCGATCATTGGCAACTGGGATAGTGGGCGTCTCCAGCAGGCGCTGGGCAACCTGCTGGACAACGCCATCAAATATTCTGATGAGAATACCACCATCACCGTGCAGATCAAAACAACGCCCTGCACGGTCCACGTCAGCGTCCACAACCAGGGCATAAGCATTTCTTCGACCGATATTGCCCTGCTTTTCCGTCCCTACACTCGCCTGCCAGGAACGAGCACACGCCAGGGTTCGGGCCTGGGTCTCTTCATTACAAAATCTATTGTCGAGACTCATGGCGGCACGTTGCGCCTCGAATCATCCGAGTGTGCAGCAGCTGAGGATGTATCTAAGGGAACGACATTCTCTTTTGACCTGCCGTTAGCTTGAAGACCTGTAAGAATTGACAGGGTATTCCCTGAGCGTTTTACCTGTACCAAAAACTGTTCAAAATGGCGGCGCATTGTGCCCGAATCGGCGCTATACTTTCCACTGTGCAGAGAA
>CAZRQS010000309.1:0-1563 GCA_964602255.1 uncultured bacterium
TGTGGTAGCGAATGAACGCCGCTGCGCGCATGCATTGGTTCTACCCCGTCGAACTGCAGAGTCATGCCGCTATCGCTTGCGTCTCTGCTCGCCGAAAGCGCCCGGCGCTCCCCCGAGCGCGTCGCCGTCATTCAAGGCGAAGAGCGCCTAACGTATGCGCAATTATGGCAGCAAACATGCGACCTTGCGGCGGCGCTCCGTACTCGTGGGATTAGTCCGGGAGATACAGTCGCGCTCCTCATGCCCAATGTCATCGACTTTCCGCGCGCGTACTACGCGATATTAACGCTGGGCGCAGTCGTCGTGCCGGTGTGCACGCTGCTCACAGCCGACGAAATTGCCTACGTGCTGCGCGACAGCGGCGCGAAGCTGCTGATTTGCCATCCCGCTTTAACGGCAGGAATCGAAGGCGCCGGGCGTGCCGGGATAGATTGCATAGATGCATCCGCTCCGCCGGTGTCCACCGACATAGCGATTGTGTCACGCGAATCGCAGGACGACGCGGTCATTCTCTATACGAGCGGAACGACCGGAAAGCCCAAGGGTGCGGTGCTCACGCAGCTCAATATGCTGATGAACGCTACCGTCTGCGCATTTGATTTGTTCGACATCCACGACGACGACATACTCTTGTGCGCGCTTCCGCTCTTCCATTCGTTCGGCCAGACGTGCGTGATGAACATGGCGTTCCGTTGCGGCGCGACCATCCTGCTCATGCCCCGCTTTGACGGAAAGAGCGCACTCGATCTGATGGTTCGCGAAAACGTCACGTGTTTCGCCGGCGTACCGACAATGTATATCGCATTGCTGGAAGCAGTAAAACACGATCCGCGCCGGCCGCCTCTGCGCCGTTTGAATTCCGGCGGCGCTTCGCTGCCGCTCGTGGTGCTGCAAGCGGTGCAAGAGACGTTTGGCGTGCAGCTCGAGGAGGGCTACGGCCTTTCCGAAACTTCCCCAGTCGCCACATTCAATCAGCGAAAGATCGGCATCAAACCGGGAACGGTCGGCGTTCCAATCTGGGGCGTCGACGTGCAGATCGCCCACGCCGACGTTGAGGACGCTATCGAGTTACTGCCGCCCGGCGAGCGCGGCGAGATCGTGATTCGAGGCCACAATGTCTTCTCGCGATACCTGAACAACCCGCAAGCGACGGCAGCGGCGAAAGTTGACGGCTGGTTTCGCTCGGGCGATATCGGCACCGTCGATGACGACGGTTTCATTACCATCCTGGACCGCAAGAAAGATATGATCTTGCGCGGTGGTTTCAACGTTTATCCACGCGAGGTCGAAGAGCACTTGTTACACCATCCGGCGGTTGCCCAATGCGCGGTCATCGGTCTACCCCACGACGTGTACGGCGAGGAAGTCTGCGCCGTAATCGTGCTGCATCAAGATGCGCGCGGGAACGTTCAGAGCGAGGAGATTATCGCATGGGCGCAAGAGAAGATGGCCAAACACAAATATCCGCGCCTGGTCGAATTCGTGGAATCGTTCCCGCTTGGCCCAAGCGGCAAAGTGCTCAAACGCGAACTTGTCGCGAAATACGCACAGGGAGTCCATTAG
>CAZRQS010000310.1:0-1549 GCA_964602255.1 uncultured bacterium
TATGCAAGACGAATATATAACGCAAGCTGATGTTCCGACCGCCGTTGAGAACGGCGAGGCTTCTTCGACCGCCGACATGCAGGCGCAGCTCGAGGCTGCGAACGCGCGCGCGGATGAGAATTACCAAAAGTTCTTGCTCGCGATGGCGGACTTCGAAAATTACAAGAAACGCATGGAGCGGCAATTTCGCGAGATCGCTACGGCTGGTGAGCGCAAAGCACTGCTTTCATTTTTGCCGGTTCTCGATAATCTGGAACGGGCGTTAACATATAGCAGTGAGAATCCCGAAGCGCTCCGCAGCGGCCTTGCGAATACGCTGCGCCAGTTCGAGAACGTGCTGACTATGGCATCGGTCAAACCGATCGAAGTCAAAGGCAAGCCTTTCGATCCCGCAATCGCCGAAGCCATTGGAACGCAACCGGCCGAAGGCGTCGATGACGACACCGTTCTGGAAGAGGCACAAAAAGGTTACACGATTGGCGATGAATTGCTGCGGCCGGCTAAAGTCATCGTCGCAAAAAACGCAGCTGAATGAACTATAAGGATTATTATCAGATCCTTGGCATTCCCAAGAATGCGCCGGAAAAAGACATCAAATCGGCGTACCGCAAGCTCGCGCGCAAATGGCATCCTGATGCCAATCCGGACAACCAGAAAGCGGCCGAGGATCGCTTCAAAGAAATTCAAGAAGCGTATGAGGTTCTCGGCGACCCGGATAAGCGCCGCAAATACGATATGCTCGGCAGCAACTGGCAGCAGGCCGCGCGTCAAGCCGAACAGCAGCGGCGTTACCGCAATCAGCAAAGCGAGACGTTCAACTTCAACTTCGGCGATCTCGGCGGCGCTGCCGGCGCGGGCGGCCCAAGCGGTTTCTCCGATTTCTTCGACATGTTTTTCTCCGGCATCGGCCGGCGCAACACCGCGCAGAGCGCCGGATTCGCGCAGCGAGGGCAAGATCTGGAGACGACGATTGAACTGAACCTGCGTGACGTGTACGACGGCGGCAAGAAGTCGGTGTCGTTGCAGGTTGAGGACACGTGTGTGCGGTGCCGCGGAACCGGAACGGATCGCGGCAACCTTTGCGTGCATTGCCACGGCACCGGACGCATTCTGACGAACAAGAAGTTCGAAGTCACGATTCCCAAAGGAATCGGCGAAGGCCAGCGCATCCGGCTCGGCGGCCAGGGCGGTACGGGCGTTGCGGGAGGGCCGAACGGCGACTTGTTTTTGATCGTCAAGCTCCTTGACGATCCGACGTACAAGCGCAAAGGCGACGATCTCTACGTCGATCTGCCGGTCAGCGTTTACGATCTGATTCTCGGCGGCGAAGTAAAAGTGCCGACGATGGCCGGGTTAGTAACGATGACGATTCCGTCGGGTACGCAAAACAACCGG
This sequence comes from uncultured bacterium, assembly GCA_964602255.1. Lineage (GTDB taxonomy): Bacteria > Vulcanimicrobiota > Vulcanimicrobiia > Vulcanimicrobiales > Vulcanimicrobiaceae > CAZRQS01. Next base: position 1,396 of record CAZRQS010000310.1, read on the forward strand.
CTGCTGCGCCTCTCCGGCAAAGGCATGCCGAAAGTGCGCAACGGCGGCGCCGGCGATCAATACGTCCGGCTCATCGGACAGCTGCCCACAGATTTGAGCGATAAAGAGCGCAAACTCTTCAAAGAACTCGCGTCGATCCGTAACGGGAAGAAAA